>JABDKT010000100.1 GCA_013002065.1 Flavobacteriaceae bacterium | reverse complement strand
TTTGTTTACTTCGGAAATCTTTAATGTTACCTCAATATCCAATCCGTGAGCATCATCGTGAGAAACTCCCAAATAACGCTGATTGTCGTGATCATCTTTAAATAATCCCTTCGTTTTCAAAGTAACTTCATCGCCTGTCTTGGCACCAATCAAAGCATTTAATTGCTTCTTCCCTTTGATAACTTCCGTAGAGAAAGTCGTTTGATTCTCAATTTCTTTTTCTTCGGAAATAAACGTTCCGGTAATCTCGTCATCTTTTTCAACTTCCTGCTTAGATTTGATCTTCCCGAATTGATTTCGGATGGCCTTCACCTGGTTATCAATCATTTCTTTATCGGCCACAATTTTATATTGAGTAACTGCCTTCTTTTTTACATCAACCTCGAATTCGGGCGCAAGACCCAATTCAAATTCGAAAGCGAAATCACCAGCATCCCAGTTGATATCGGCTTCGTTCTTTGGCAACGGATTTCCTAAAACATCCAGTTTTTCTTCCGTTAGGAACTTGTGCAATCCGTCTTGTAGCAATTTGTTTACTTCTTCTACCAAAACTGCCTTCCCATATTGCTTTTTCACCATTCCCATTGGGACGTGGCCTTTCCTAAAACCGGGAATATTGGCGTTTTTACGGTAGTTGTTTAAAACATCATTTACTTTACCGGAATAGTCGTCTTTAGAGATTTCTACGGTGACTACTGCGTTTAAATTGTCTATGTCTTTCTTTGTAATATTCATTTGCTGAAAATATTTTCCCTCGTGATTTTTCGGAGTGCAAAAATACGATAAATATCAGAAGTCGACAAGCTTTTAGAAGCTGTAATTCAATCGCTTAATTTTCCTTTTTCAGAATAGAAAATAAAATGGATTGTAAAAAAGATAACAACAGACTAAATGCCAAGGCCCACCAAATGTTTTTCACTGCAAAGCCATCGATAAAATAGTCGGCCATTAGAATAATAACGGCGTTGATTACGAGAAGGAAAAGACCTAGGGTTACTACCGTAATCGGAAATGTAAGCACCACCAAAATTGGTTTTACTATTAACCTTAGTAAGGCGAGTACGATGGCTACAATTACGGCTGCCCAGTAACTTTCAACAGCAACACCCGGAAGCACATAGGCCAAAATCAATACGGCCAAACCGGTAAGGAGAATTTTTAGAATTGTTTTCATCGGTTAGATTTCAGAATAAAGATAAAAAAACACCCTTAAAAAAGGGTGTTTTCAGAATATTTTTAAGGTTCTTATCCTATAATGACGGCGGATAAGAAACTATATAATTGTTTGCAGACGCTGTTTGTCCTGCTGCTACAAAGTTAGAACCGTAAGCGGCATCGATAGCTTCAAGGAACTTATTAGCCATAAGAGCATATCCTCTGGCTGTTAAGTGAATTCCATCCAAACTTACCAAACCACCAAAGACAAGACTTGTATCCATGGTGAAATCGTCAAACTGAATACCAGTAGTCGATGCTTGTTGCAGTATGGCTTTCAAATCAACAAATGCCAATCCGTTGGCAGATGCAACTTGCTCAATTGTCACGTTGTAGGCATCTGTAGCTGTAATAACCGATTGAGTTTCATTGGCTGTAAGTACCCACTGGTCCTCTAATGGAACGGACAAACCGTTTACAAGCAATGGATTCCCATCTACTGTAGTTCCAATAAAAGAGGCTGCCGTAAGTACAACCAAATCATCTGGAGTTGTCTGTCTATAACTAGGTAATCCAAGACCGGTAAGATCGGTTAAATCTTCATCCACTATAGTCACTGCATTTTGTCCTTCCACAAAATTGATGGTACGTGCTTCTCTTTCTTCAGCTGTAATGAAAGCAAAACTTTCTGCTTGTAAAAGCCCTCCATTGTACTCTGCAAAAGCAGCATTTAAAGCTCCCGCAGTAGCCGCATCTAGTGGTGCTGCATTATAAGGAACGGTAGTGAAATAAGGCAAACTAGTAACGTAAGGAACACTAGTTACGGCTCCACCTGCACCGTTTCCGGTTAATGTACCAACAATTGCGTTAAAGGTACTTGCAAAAACATTGGGATCTGTAATATCATTTGGACCGTAAGTTGTTGGATCGAAGTTCCCTGTTTGATCTACCCCGGCACCTCCGGAAGTAGCAAATCCAAGAACATCATTACCACCTACTTCAGATAGTGTGAAGAAGGTTGGATTTTGAGAAGCGGCATCTTCCAACATGGTTGCGTTTGCACTTGAGGCCATTCTTGCGAAATACGGATTCGCTTGTCCTGTAGCAACACCGCCCACATTTCCATAACCCGGAGCTACCAAATGAAAACTCTTGGCTCCCGGTACACCAGTGTTGTTAAAAGGTCCTGAAAGTATATTTGTTACTTCGGTTGTGGGAACAGCGTCCAATACCTCTGGGCCGGCACCGTTAAAAAACAATCTTGGATTCGCAATTGGAATTCCTCCCAAAAGTAGACCTCCATTGTTATCACTCATTAACGGTTGTGTAAAATCACCTCCTCCTGTGGCAGCAAATTGCTGTGATAGGATGTTAGGAAACGAATTCTCCTGACTGGCGATGAAAAGTGCTCCGTCGGCAAAACCTGCCGTAAATGAGGCTCCTAGAGCCACATAATTGGTAAAGTCGGCATTACCAGCTGTTAGTTCAACAACAGGTTCCGTCATCGTATCTCCACCGTCATCGGTTTCACAAGCAACGAAAATCATCGTCGCGAGTATTAACCATATATATTTAATTTTCATAATGTTTATTTTAGAAAAATGTATCTGTTATAAATTGTTGATGGTCCAAGAAACATAGTACATGGAACCTATAAAACCTGTACCGAAAGCGGTAAAGTACTCGTCACCCAAAACATTGGTAGCACCAGCCTTGAAAGTAGATTTCAAGAAACTTGGAATGCGGTAATTGATTTGAGCATCCAAAACATTAAATGCTGGAACTTGTCCGTCACCAAATGAAGCTTCCCATTCGTAAGTATCACTCCATCTCCAAGCGACGTTAAAACCAAAGTTTTTGAATAATTCGGTATTTCCGAAAGTAGCTTTTACTTTGTGCTCGGGAGTATTGAAATTAGTTCTGAAATCTGGATTTGCTTCTGTATCAAAATCTAGCTTCGCATAGGTATAATTTCCACCTAAGTCGAAGTTACCCAATACTTTCGTAGATAAACCAATAGCCGCACCGTAAGAGTTCACCTCAGCATCGGAGTTGGTATACGTTTGATACGCTTGGAAGTCGCTATTAGCAATAGCAGCTACTGCCAATGGGGTAGTTGTTCCTGTCAATGTTTGAGACAATTGAACATCTCCATAAAAAGGAGAAACAACAGTTTCGTTGGCCAAGAAATCTTGATACTGGTTGTAATAACCACTAAGGTCAACGATTACTTTTCCTAGTTTTCCTCTATATCCAAGTTCGTAAGAAGTAACTTGTTCCGGTTTTACAAAATCGGAATTCGCAATTACCAAATCGGCTACATCTCCAGACTCTCCAAAAGCAGTTACCGAACTAGCCAAGAATGAATTGGTATAAGCGCCTTGCCCATCGGTTGTAATGGTTTCAGAACCTAGGATAGCTTGTCCTGTAGGACTCAATCCATAAGTACGTATATCTCGCATTGGGTTATCTTCGGCACCACCTACAAGGACTGCCCGTCCAACATCAAGACCTATATATAAATCCTGAGTCGTTGGGTTTCTGAAACCTGTTTGGAACGAAGCTCGAATGTTGTGATTCTTATTTGCGCCTGCCGTGTATCCTAGACCAACACGTGGAGAGAAGAATCCGTCGAATAATTCCGACTTATCATAACGGATAGAGGCGGTTAACTTTAAACGATCATCTTCCATAAATTTCTTCTGAACCTGAGTATAAACCCCTACTTCAGAATAATTAATCGGACCGTCAACGTCGGTATAAATGGTTCCGGAAGAATTTAATTTATAATTTCTGTACGAACCACCCACTTGAATTTCAGCAAAATCAATAAGGTGACCTAAGTTGTAATTTACATCGGCATGTTGAATTTGAGAGTTATCTTGGAACTTAGATCCTGTTGAAAGATCCGGATCGTTGATACTTCGGTTAAAGGCATTTTGGAAACCTTCCGATCCAGGTTCAAATCGACCCGTATCTGCAGTTTGTCTTGCCAAGTCATGGGCTTGCTCAGGAAGTAATCCGGCTAAGGACCCTTGTACAAAGGCACCCACATACTCTCCAAACCAAGTATTATCATCTTTCCATGCACGGTTAATATTAATACCTGTAAATACCATATCGTAAGAGTCCCCGGCTTTATCTTCGGTGATATATCCTCTTACAAAGAAGTTATCGTTTCTAATTTCTAATTTGTGTTGCTGAAGAAAGAAGTTGTCGATCGCATAACGGTTCGCTCCTTGATAGATGGTAGAACCGGTACCAATTTTACCTACGTAAGCAATTTCAAAATCGTTTGCCCACGGACGGAAATATAATCCCCAGTCGGCCTTTACACTTTCTGCCTCATAATCTGTTAGGTCGGCTTCATTATAACCTGTACGACTTACATTTACGGAAGGCACTAACGCATCTGCACCCGGAGGCAAAAGACCTAAGTTGATTAACGCCTCTGCCACACCCTTAATATCTGTGCTCACCTCATCACCATAAATATTTACTCCATCGTAATCAATGGCAGAACGATCAATTCCTCTATTCAATTTGTCGGTTTCGTTGTTTGCACCCCAATCGGTACCTCTTAAATAACCGAAGTTAACTTTGGCAGCAAATACATCGCTAAATTTCTTAGCAGCTCTTATTCCGAAGTCGGTATAAGAATTATCACCGTTCGCTTCCTGTGAAGTGATTCCTTGCTTCATGTAGACACTAATTCCATCTACATCGAACGGACTTTTACTTCTCATGAAAAGGATACCATTAAATGCATTCGCTCCATAAAGTGCAGAAGCTGCACCGGGAAGTAATTCGACGCTTTGAACATCGGTCTCTGTCATCCCCAATAGGTTACCCAATGGGAAGTTCAATGCAGGTGCGGAGTTGTCCATACCATCCACCAACTGCATAAATCGCGTATTGGCGAAGGTGGCAAAACCTCGAGTATTAATAGACTTAAACGTTAAACTGTTAGTGTTGATATCAACACCTTTGAGGTTTTCAAGTCCGTCGTAGAAATCGGCCGAAGCTGTATTTCTAATTTCCTTTAACCCAAAGCGCTCCACAGTTACGGGAGATTCAAATATTCGCTCGGGCGTTCTAGATGCAGAAATTACCACTTCATCTAATTCGCTTCCTTCGAGTAGTGTAACCGTAATTTCCTGATTATTCTGGGTTACGGTTGCTGTGGCCGTTTGAAAGCCAACACTGGTAATTTCAACTTCGAAGGGGGGAGTTAGGTCTGAGGTAAGGGTAAAATTACCGTCAAAATCGGTAAAAGTACCTTCAGAACCATTTGCCACGATCACATTCGCTCCGGCAACCGGTTCCAATTTTTCATCCACGACCTTTCCAGTGATAGTTGTTTGTGCTGTTACAATTACGCCAAAACACAAACAAATAATAGTTAAGATAGTCTTCATTAAGCAAGTAGTTTTGTTTATGCCGCCAATATAAGAAAATTAACGAAGACTTAACATGAACAAAGGCACGCTTAACACTTTAACCGCTTAGCGCAACGGCTAATCGTTTCAATTTCGGTGAATTAAAAGTTATCGTTTTTACGAACTTTTTAAAAAATTGGTCACTTTTTCGAAGAATTCTGTGGGATTATCGGCGTGAAGCCAATGCCCTGCCTCACTCACTGTTTCAATTTTTGCTTTTGGAAAATGCATCGGAATACTTAATGCATCTATAGAGTCGATATAATTTGAATTTTGCCCTCCCAGGAATAGTGTTTCTCCATGATAGGTTTTATCCTGAGGCAAGGCTTTTCCAATCTCATCTATTTTTTCTGATAGCACTTCGAGGTTCATTCGTAAATCGAGTAAGCCTTTTTCTTTCCAATAGAGATTTTTCAGCAAAAACTGTCGTGTGCCCCACTCTTTGATATAAACCGAAAGTACCTCATCGGCCTCACTTCTTTTGTTAATTTCCGCAAAATCCAAGCTGTGTAAGGCTTTTAGTATATCTTGATGATGCGACGGATATTCTTTTGGTGCGATATCGGCAACGATTAATTGTTTGACTTTATCTGGATAAGTCGTGGCAAAGTACATCGCTGTTTTTCCACCCATGGAGTGACCCAGCAATACCACTTCGTTTAAGTTATGATGAATGAGATATTCATTGAGATCGTTTGCCATGATTTCGTAACTGAAATCAGTGTGGTGAAAACTTCGCCCGTGATTTCTTTGATCTACTAAATGAACTTGATAACCTAATTCCGAGAACTTCTTCCCTAGTGTTTTCCAGTTATCTCCCATTCCGAGGAACCCATGAAGAATAATGAAAGGTTTCCCTTCGCCTATTATCTGTGAATGTAAAATCATTAGACTAATTTCTGAAGGTAGCTTTGAACAACATTTTCGAGACCGAGATAAATGGCCTCACAAATTAAAGCATGACCGATGGAAACTTCCAATAAATTAGGGATGTTCTCTTTAAAAAAACGAATATTTTCCAGCGAAAGGTCATGACCGGCGTTGATCCCTAAGTCCAATTGATATGCCAGTATTGCCGATTCGGTATAGGGTTGGATCGCTTTTTTATTACCCAAACTAAACTGATGTGCATAGGCTTCGGTGTAAAGTTCAATTCGGTCGGTGCCTGTTTCCGCAGCCCCTTCAATCATCTCGGTCACCGGATCCACAAAAATGGAGGTTCGAATATCGTTTCGTTTAAATTCTGAAATCACTTCTTTCAGAAAATCGGTGTGTTTCACAGTATCCCATCCGGCATTGGAAGTAATCGCGTCAACGGCATCCGGAACCAAGGTAACCTGAGTAGGTTTTATCTCTAAAACCATCTGAACAAATTTATCGATAGGGTTTCCTTCAATATTAAACTCGGTTCGTACTTCGGGTTTTAAATCGTATGCATCCTGATATCGAATATGACGTTCGTCGGGACGTGGATGTATCGTAATTCCCTCTGCTCCAAATTGCTGAATATCTTTGGCAACCTCAACGAGATTGGGCATGTTCCCGCCTCTTGCGTTACGCAAAGTGGCAATTTTATTGATATTTACACTTAACTTTGTCATTGATGAAAATTAAAACGCAAAAATACAAAGTAGAACTTCGGAAATGCTGGTTTATTTTGAGTAATTTGCGTTTAAATATCAACCCGTGAACACAGAGCATTATATCATTAATGATATCAAACCATTTGACATTTCTGCCACTATTAAGGAGGTGCAGACGGTTTTTAATCAGTTAACCTATTCACATATTCCGGTGACTAAAGAAGAAGTTTATATAGGCTGTATTTCTGAAAATGATGCACACTGTTTTGATGGGGATAAGCTGCTAAAAGATTATCAATATGCCTTGGAACCCTTTTTAGTTCGAAAAAAGACAAATTGGCTCGATATCTTAGAGGCTTTTGCGATGCATACCAGTAATATTATGCCGGTTTTAGGTGATTTAAATGAATACCTAGGTTATTACGAATTGAGGGATATTATGAACCTTTTTAACGATACGCCGTTTTTGAATGAGGCCGGCGGGATCATTGTTGTAGAAAAAGGCAGCCGAGACTATTCTTTTAGTGAAATATGTCAAATTGTAGAGTCTAATGACGGTAAAATTCTGGGAGTATTCATTTCGAAAATAGAAAACGACATCACTCAAGCAACCATAAAAATTGGACATACAGGAATGAACTCCATTGTACAGACCTTCCGAAGGTATAGTTATGTAGTTGTTTCGGAACACCAAGAGGATAAAATGCTCAAAGATCTTAAAGAGCGATCCGATTATCTGGATAAATACCTAAACATGTAATATTTGTACAGATGAAAATTGGAATTTACGGTCAGTTTTATCACGAAGACTCTGAAAAGTATATTCAGCCCATTCTTGATGCTTTAAAGGATGACAAAGCCGACATTTACATCGAGTCCAATTTCTTAGAAATTATCATTCAGCAAATTGGCATATCTAATACCTTTTCTTCCTTAAAAACCTTTAATAAATTAGATTCCAGTTTTGACTTGTTTTTCAGTATTGGTGGAGATGGTACCATATTGAAGTCTGTTACTTTCGTGGGTGATTTAGGCATTCCGATCGTTGGAATTAATACCGGGAGGTTAGGGTTTTTGGCCACTATTCAGAAGGAGAATGTAGCCGAAAGTATTCACAATATACTCGAAGGAAATTATAGCATTTCGGAAAGAACCTTGCTATCGGTGGAAACAAAGCCGGAATATTCAGAATTGAATCCGTTGAATTTCGCTTTAAACGAAATTGCAGTGAATAGAAAGAATACGACTTCGATGATTAAGGTAGAAACCGAGGTAAATGGTGAATTTCTAAACTCCTATTGGAGTGACGGACTAATAATATCTACCCCAACCGGATCGACAGGTTACTCTTTGAGTTGTGGTGGCCCGGTTATCGATCCCGGTGCAAATAGTATGGTGATTACGCCCATTGCGCCTCATAATTTAAATGCAAGACCGTTGGTAATACCCGATATTTGCACGATTAATCTAAGAGTTTCGGGCAGAGAAGAAAGTTATTTGATTTCTTTAGACTCCAGAATTGCCACTTTGAAAAACGATACTTTAGTAACCATAAAAAAGTCCCCATTCACGATTAAATTGGTACAGCTTAAAAAGGACAGCTTTATCAAAACCCTTCGGAAAAAACTATTATGGGGTGAGGACAAGCGAAATTAGGCAATAAAATACCTTTATTAGTGTTAATCAACTGAGACAATTTAGCTCAAAAGATTGTCAAGCAAAGTTAATTAGTATATTTGCAAACTTTTAAGGGATATGAGGTATTTCGCAACCGTTTTTATTATATTATTCGCAACTATGGGTGCAAATTCACAAACCTATGAAATAGGAGGATTTGTGGGAGGTGCCAATTATATAGGAGATGTTGGTAAAACCAATTATGTTGCACCTAATACAGCAGCATTTGGTGCCATCTTTAAATGGAATCGAAGTGCTCGCCACTCGTTTCGCGGAACCTTAATACATTCGAGTATCCAAGGGAATGACGCCGATTCGAATGAAGAACGAAGAAAACAAAGAGGTTATTCCTTCGAAAATTCTATTACTGAACTTTCTATTGGATTAGAATATACGTTTTGGGAATTTAGTATGTATAGCGGGCAGCCACAAGCGACTCCGTATTTATATACTGGTTTGACCTATTTTTTGTATAACTCACTCTACAAAAGAGCTAATGACAGGATCGTAGATTTTGACGCTGTTGGGACTGTGGCCATCCCGATGGTAGTTGGGTTTAAAACAACGGTTGGAGGAAAACTAGTTTTAGGCATGGAAATTGGAGCTAGATATACATTTACCGATAATTTGGACGGTAGCAATCCAACAGGTACCTTAGCCGATCAAGGCCTTGAGTTTGGGAATCCGAATAGTGACGATTGGTACGTATTTACAGGGATTACACTTACCTACACCTTTGGTAGAAGACCCTGTTACTGTAATTTTTAAAATGACACTGAAAGATCAAATAGACGAAACAAAATTACCTAAACACCTTGCAGTTATAATGGACGGAAATGGTCGTTGGGCCAAGAAGCAAGGATTGTTCAGATCTATTGGTCATGAAAGTGGCACCAAAGCTGTTCGAGAAATAGTAGAAGCCTGTGCCGAATTCCCTATTCCATATCTCACTCTTTACGCCTTTTCAACGGAAAATTGGAACCGACCTAAATTAGAAGTTCAAACACTCATGAAATTGCTGGTTTCTTCCTTAAAAAAAGAAATCGACACTTTGATGGAAAACAATATAAAGCTCAATGCAATTGGGAATTTAGAAGCCTTACCACGCAAGGCGCACACCGAACTGCTCGGGGTAATGGAGCGCACCGAATCGAATACCAGAATGACACTCACGCTTGCCTTAAGTTATGGCTCTAGAGAGGAAATCACAAAAACTATTAAAGAGATTAGTCTTAAAGTTAAAAATAACCTAATTTCGCCGTCAAATATTGACGAATCGGTTATAAATAATCATCTTTACACGCGTGATTTACCGGATGTAGATTTATTAATTCGCACCAGTGGGGAACAGCGTATTAGTAATTTCCTGTTGTGGCAAATTGCATATGCTGAACTGTATTTCACCGAAACGCTTTGGCCAGATTATAGAAAAGATCATCTTTTTGAAGCCATATTAAATTATCAAAACAGAGAACGAAGATTTGGAAAGACGAGTGAACAACTTAACCCATAGAACCTCAGCTTATTTTTACCGCATTTTATATTGTATTTTCTTTTTTACAATAACTTCGGTATTTCATCTCACCGCACAGCAAAAAGAACTCGATTCAGGTACTAGATATTCCATTAAAAGTATAACCGTAACAGGAGCTCAAAGCTTTAATGAAAACACGGTAATCGCATTTACAGGCCTAAAAGTTGGTGATCGAATTTATATCCCCGGTGAGAAGTTGAGTAATGTGACTAAAAAACTTTGGGAGCAAAACCTGTTTAGCGATATTGCATTCTATGTCACCAATATAGACGGTAACGAAGTGGATCTTGAACTGTACATCGTCGAACTTCCCAAACTGAACGAAGTTAAAATAGAAGGGATTCGAAAAGGAAAAGTCAAAGAAATTATCAAGGATAATGATTTAGTTAAAGGAACAAAGATTACCAAAAACTTAATTACCACTACCAAAAATTACATTCGTGATAAATATAAGAAGCAAGGATATTTCAATACCAATGTGATTTTCAGTACTACACCTGTAACCGATTCTACAGGCGCAGAGATTGGGCAAGATGCCACCATTAAAATTATTAAAGGTGAGCGTGTAAAAATTAAGAGAATTGATTTTGAAGGAAACGAGGCCCTATCAGATAAAAAATTAAGACGCTTCCTCAAAAACACAAAACGAAAAAATACACTTCGATTCTACAAACGCTCCAAATTTATTGAGACCGATTACGAGGAGGACAAGATAAATTTGATATCCAAGTACAAGGAAAGTGGATACCGCGATGCTCGTGTTCTCAAGGATACAATGACCGTAATCGATGAGAAACTTATCGCGTTAAAGTTAGATGTCGAAGAAGGGAAGAAATATTACTTCGGAGATATTCGTTTCATCGGAAATAGTATATATACCGATAACTTCCTAAGACAATATGTGGGAATATCTAAAGGAGAAACTTACAACGGAACCTTGTTAAAAGAACGTATCGAGGACAACAGTGATCCCGATGCGGCCGATCTTACCAACCTTTATCAGAATAACGGTTACCTAGCCGTGAGGATTAATCCGGTGGAAGTTGCCGTTCGCAACGACACCATCGATTTTGAAATTCGTATTCTTGAAAATAAGGAATTCTATTTCGATCATGTGACCGTAGTAGGAAATGATAAAACCAACGACCACGTAATTTACCGAGAGTTAAGAACCCGTCCCGGACAAAAATACAGCAAGAGAAATGTAGTAAGAACGGTTCGAGAATTAGGTCAGTTAGGATTTTTTGATGCTGAACAGTTAGCACCAAATTTCAAAAATGTGGACCAAAACAATGGTTTGGTTGATTTGGAATACTCGGTGATTGAAAAAGGTTCTAGCCAGATAGAGCTTCAAGGAGGTTATGGTGGTGGTGGATTTGTAGGTACTCTAGGTCTTTCATTCAACAACTTTTCACTTCGGAATATATTCAACAAAGACGCATACAAGCCACTTCCCATGGGAGACGGCCAAAGATTATCCTTGCGAGCTCAGGCCAGTAGCTTTTACCAAACCTATAGCCTCTCGCTTACCGAACCGTGGTTGGGTGGAAAAAAACCAGTACAGTTGAGTACCTCGTTCTCGCATACAGTGCAGTACTTGTTTAACTTTAACACCCGGGAAAGAGATCAGGATCGTAGATTCTTAATTACAGGGGGATCAGTTGGTATCGCAAAACGATTAAATTGGCCCGATGATTATTTCCAGTTATCTCAAGCAATTAGCTTCCAGCATTATAATTTAAAGAACTATAATACCGGACTGTTTACCTTCGGTGACGGATTTTCGAATAACTTGGCTTACACCATCGGATTTAGCCGAAACAGTACTTCTGCCAACCCAATTTATCCGAGAGGTGGTTCCGAATTTAGCGTTTCAGCAAAACTAACTCCGCCCTATTCGGCCTTTGGAGGCACCGATTACAGTGCATTGGCTGAAGAAAGAGAAGAACTTCAAACAATTCTTGCTTTAGATCCCGACGACGTAGATTCGAGCGAGCGAGTGTCAGAAATAGACCAAGAACGATTTAAATGGTTGGAATACTATAAGGTGAAATTTAAAGGAACCTGGTACACCTCCCTAGTAGGAGATTTGGTATTAAGATCCAACGCCGAATTTGGTTTCTTGGGAGCCTATAATCAAGATCGTGGAGTTCCACCTTTTGAAAGATTCTTTGTAGGTGGTGACGGATTAGGAGCTTTCAGTTTGGACGGAAGAGAAGTTATACAATTGAGAGGTTATCCGAACCAATCACTTTCAAATAACGACGGAAATACCATTTACAATAAATTTTCGTTAGAACTAAGATACCCCGTCACATTAAAGCAGTTGGCTTCAATTTATGTTTTGGCATTCGCTGAAGGAGGTGGAGCTTACGACGGTTTCAGGAATTATAATCCTTTCAGTATTAATAGGTCTGCTGGTGCAGGAATTCGTATATTTATGCCCGCCTTCGGACTTTTAGGTATTGATTTTGGATACGGTTTCGATCCAATTTTAGGCGGAAATACCAAGAATGGATGGGAGACTCATTTCATTATTGGGCAACAATTTTAATTTTTGGCACGATATTTTCTAAGAAACAACCAGCAATTATGAAAACAACAAAACTCATTTTTTTCACTCTTACACTTTTACTTTTTACAGTAAGTGTTGAGGCGCAAAGAGGAGCTCGAATTGGCTACATAGATATGGAATACATCCTTGAAAGTGTACCCGAGTACCAAGAAGCCGCGACTCAATTGGACGGAAAAGTCCAACGTTGGAAAAAAGATCTTGAAAAAATGAATGCTGAAATTGAACAAATGAAACTCAATTTAAGCAATGAACAAGTTTTACTAACCAAGGAATTAATTGAAGAGCGAGAAGAAGAGATAAAGATTCTTGAAGATGAAATGCTGAAATATCAGCAAGACCGATTTGGACCGAATGGAGATTTGGACATTCAGAGAAGACAGTTAGTACAGCCCATCCAAGATCAAGTTTTTAATATTGTTCAGGAAATTGCCGAAGGAAAGAAATACGATTTCATTTTTGATAAATCGGCCGATGTAGTTATGTTATTCGCAGCAAAGAGAAATGACATTAGTGAGCAGGTTTTACGCAGTATTAACAGAGCTGCGAAACGAGAAGAAGCAAAAACACGTCGTGAGAAGAAAGAAATAGAACAGAGAGAAGAGCTTACGGTTGAAGAAGAAAAAGCTGTCACAGAACGTGAAACAGCCATCGAAGAAAAGAAAGACGAGCGTACCAGACTACTCGAAGAAAGAAGAAGACAAAGAGATTCTATTCGAGCCGTTAGAAAAGCAGAATTTGATGCCAAGCGCCAAAAATTATTGGACGAACGCCAAAGAAGAAAAGATTCTATCAACAATGTTAGAAATGGCGGTGGAGGCCCACCAGCAGGTGACGGAGATGGAGAAGGCGACGGCGAAGGAGGAAATTAAACGATATTAACCCATAATCTTTATACACTTAAATTTAATACAATTACAATGAAAAAAATTCAATTACTTTTCGTAACAGCAATGCTTTTAGTGGGAGCTACCAGTTTTGTGAATGCACAAACTACGGTTGCACATATTGACACCGGTGCGTTGGTGGAAGCCATGCCCGAAATGAAAGCCGCTCAAAGCCAATTGGAGAAGCTTCAGAAGACTTATGATACCGAAATCAAAGCGATGCTTAAGGAGTTAGATACCAAGATGAAGCAATACGATGGTGAAGCAGATTCTAAGACAGAAGAAGAGAACTTAAAAAGAGTTGAAGAAGTTCAAGGAATGCAGAAAAATATTGGTGACTACAGACAATCTGCACTCAACGACCTTCAGAAGAAAGAAATGGATTTGTTGCAACCGATTTTAGACAAAGCTCGTGCCGCTATCACTAAAGTAGCGAGAGCTCAAGGAATCAAATATGTATTGGATTCTACAAAAGGCTCCGGAGTTATTGTTTCAGACGGAAAAGATCTTCTCTCCGATGTTAAGCAGGAGTTAGGAATTTAATCCGAAACAAAAAATATTTAGTCTTAAACTGCCCGTCGATTCGCGGGCAGTTTTTTATTTTTAAAGAATGAACAAATCGGCTCCAATAGGTATATTCGATTCGGGTGTAGGTGGAACTTCCATTTGGCAAGAAATTCATACGTTGTTGCCCTATGAGAACACCTTATATCTGGCCGATAGTAAACATGCTCCATACGGGGAAAAGAGCAAGGAGACCATACTGGAGTTGAGTATCAAAAACACCGAGTTGCTACTCTCGAGAGGTTCCAAAATTATCGTGGTGGCATGTAACACTGCAACAACAAATGCTATTTCGGAATTACGTAAAAAATTTGATGTCCCTTTTATTGGAATAGAGCCGGCTATAAAACCGGCTGCCTTAAAATCCCGGTCAAAAAACGTAGGCATCCTAGCAACCAAAGGCACTTTGAGTAGTGATTTGTTTCATAAGACTTCAGAAGAATACTCCAATGACATAAATTTTATCGAAGTCATTGGTAAAGGATTGGTTCACTTTATTGAAAAAGGACAACTCAATCACCCCAAACTACATTCCCTTCTTCTCACCTATCTGGAACCCATGATCGAGGCCGATGTAGATTACATTGTCTTGGGATGCAGCCATTATCCTTACATTATTCCTGCCATACGAAATATAGTACCTGAGCATATAAAAATTATCGATTCTGGAGTTGCCGTCGCACGACAGACTAAATCTATTTTAGAAAAAAACAACTTGCTCAACGAAAGCCACACTTCACCAAAATTGGAGTTTTATTCCAATCTGGAAACTACAACCTTGAATTATCTATTAAAGGAATTTAAATCGGATGTAAACGAAGACTCAAGAAATTCTGAGTCGCATATGCAAATTGAAATGTTGGAGTTTTAATCTTCCTTAAACCAGCCCGAATACTTTACATAATTCTCAGCGATTCGATTAATTTCACCATTGATTAACTCTTCACTTATATCTTTAACTTTTTTAGCAGGAATCCCGGCGTAGATGCTTCCGGACTCAACGTGTGTGTTTTTTGTTACGACGGCTCCGGCAGCAATTATTGAGTTGCTTTCAACCACACAATCGTCCATTACGATGCTTCCCATCCCAATAAGCACGTTATCGTGTATCGTACAACCATGTACAATGGCATTATGACCAATGGACACATTATTGCCAATGTTGGTAGGTGATTTTTGATAAGTCGCATGTATTACTGCGCCATCTTGAACATTTACTCTGCTTCCCATTTTGATATAGTGCACATCTCCACGAATCACAGCATTAAACCAAACACTACACTCCTCTCCCATTTCGACTTCACCTACGATAGTCGCATTTTCGGCAATGAAGCAATTGTTCGGAATTTTAGGATGTTTCCCGTTAACTGGTTTTATTATCATTTCTGAAATTTAACTGAAAAAAGCCAGTAGTGCTTTTTTACGAGTGGGACTAACCATGATTTCTTTTCCATTACTTAAGACAACACTACCCCCTTTGCCTTTCCGGTATTCAGTAATGGCATTTACATTTACCAAAAATGATTTGTGCACTCTGGCAAATCCATTTTCAGCAAGAATTTCCTCAAAATACTTTAAGGTCTTACTTACCAATTTCTTCTTATTCTCCAAAAATATTTGAGTATAGTTATCGTCTGCCTGGCAATACAAAATATTTTCAACCTCCAGCACTTCAAATCCGTTTTGAAGCGGAATAGTGATTTTTCCTGTAACCTGCGATTGAATAGGCTTTAAAACTGCGTTCTCAAGACTGTTCTCTTTTTCCTTAATCTCATGTACATAATCAACCGCTTCAATTAGTTTATCAATCGATATGGGTTTGAGAAGATAATAAGAGGCATGTGCGTTTAAGGCATCAATTGCATAATGATCGTAAGCAGTCACAAAAACCGTTTCGAAGGTGCGATCACCTACTTTATCCAATAAATCAAAAGCGTTACCATAAGGCATCTCTACATCTAGAAATACCAGATCCAATTCGTTCTTCCGAATTAAAACCAAAGCTTCATCGACATTCGCTGCTTCGCCTACTACTTGGACCTTCGGACAATATTTCGCAATATAATTTTTTAAAATCTCACGGCTGGTTTCTTCGTCTTCAACCACGATGGCTCTTAAATTCATCTAATCTTTCTTTAGCGTTAATTTTACGAGGGTTCCCTCCTCGTTTTCAAAGACATCTTCCACAGTCACATCGACTTTATCTTTGTACATGGTGTTGAGAATGGAAATTCGCTTTTTGATATTCCCCATCCCTTTCGATTTCTGTTTTCTCTGATTTTCAGTTTTGAGGGCCTTCGATTTCGTACGTCCTATTCCGTCGTCAGAAATACTAATAACCACCGTTTCAGCGTCAATCTTCTTGAATTCTATTTCCAAAGATCCTCGCTCTTCCTTATAGCGCAAACCATGCCAAACAGCGTTCTCAACATATGGTTGAAGCAACATAGGAGGAATTACGAAATCTTCGGTATTAATGCTTTCATCAACCTTAATATCGTAATCGAACTTATCTTTAAATCGGAAGTGCTCTAACTTCACATATATTTTCAACAATTCTATCTCTTTCGACAAAGGAATAAAGTCTTCCTCACTGTTCTCCAAAACTGAGCGCATTAACTGAGAAAACTCACTTAAATATTTATTAGCAGCTCTTTCGTCATTGCTAGCAATAAAACTATTTACAGAGTTGAGGGCGTTGAAAATGAAATGTGGATTCATCTGGGTTCGTAGCGATTTCAGAGCTAATAAATTGTTCGCATACTTTTGTTGTTTCACACTTTTTCGCTGAGAATATGCCATAAATAACAATAGTAGAGCAATCGCAATCAATGTCCCGATAATCCATTTTTGTACCTGGTTGTTTTTTTCGATCAACGCCTGATTTTCAAAAGCCAATTCGTAACGACTTTCATTAAGAGCCCGCTCATTTTCAAGGCTGGTAATCCTATTTTGCCTTAGTGCAATTTCTTTGCTGAATCGCGTCGCTTGTGAAAGTTCCTGCTCTTTTTTTACATAAAGCTCGTCCACCACATTTACATAATTCTCATAACTTTCCGCAGCCTTATCAAAGTCACCTATGTCTCGATAAATTTCCGAAAGTTTTCGCGTGGCATCTTTCTGAACCACCAAATCCTCTTTTGCATCTGCCTCGGTAATACTTCGCTCTAAAAACGGAATGGCCTCTTCCAACTTATTCTGTGCGACATAAGCATTGGCGATTTTATAATTTTGCCGTTGCGGAGTCAAGGCGCTATTGAGATCTTCTTCTTCGCTTTCGGAATCTTCCAAAGATTCAATTTCGTCCAGAGCCTCTTGTCTTAATTCAATCTCTTTTCCGAAGTCTTGCTTCTGATTATAGAAATCGGCCACCTTATTTTTTTCCACCACGGCTCTTTTCTTATTCTCTCTTTTGGAAAGATTAAGGGAATTGTCAAAGTAAGTTTGCGCCTCTTCAATCGAACCTCCTTGTGCATAGGCCTCCCCAATTTTAGAATTGAGATCGGTGATTTTTGGAGTGATCCTTCTTCGGTTCGCGATATCCAATCCTTGCCGATAATTCTCCACACTCTTGGTAGCATCGTTGGTCGCTTTATAGTTATCCCCAAGACCCTCATATACTTCTACCTGCTGATAAAATGACAAGCGTTGCTCAAGTAGTGAATTAAACTCGGTAATACTTTCCTGATAGTTATTGTTGTTCATATAAGCTCGAGCCAACTTTATTCTTGCATCAATCCTTGGACTTGATCGTATACTTTGCTTATAATTGGCAACGGCCAAATCTGGTAATTGCCAATAAAGATTGATATCGCCCAAAGTTTCAAATGCAACAGCATTTTGAGCCGCTGTTGGCTTCCTACCATTAACAGATTCCAAGGCTTTGGTTACATATTCGATACTGCGTTTTGCATCCTGTTTCAGAAATACTTTTGCAGAATCGATATATACAGTAAAATAATCAATAGAATCATCTCGCGATCGACTCGATAGTTTAATCTTGGTGTCAATGGCTCTTTCAACTTCCACTGTGATGCGTTGTTGGTCTTTGACGGTATAATAAACCGTTTTAAAATCGTCGCTTCGCACGACCAACTCATCACCTACCGATGCTTCAATTTGGAATATCCCTTCATTGTTTGTGGTGGTATAGCCTCTGCCGGTAATTTCAATATTTACTTTAGGAATGGGAGTATAGTCTTCCGAGTTAAGTACTTGTCCGTTAAGCTGAAAAGAAGGTTCAGCTTCGGCAGCTCGCTCTTGAGAAAACCCAACAAGCGGCAACAGTAATACGAGTGTGTATATAAATTTGCGTACGGACATTTCAGCATTAAAATGTAAACTTACGCACTTTAAAGCAGTTCCGAAAATGCGTCATAACGCTTTTATCGCAATATCTATCTCGTTTCAATAGGTTATCTAAGATTACGGTAAGGTTTACTCATTCAAAAGCAGGGTTCCCTCAATCCTTGTTTTCTACGGAAAAAGTTCGGCTTAGGTTTACACCAAATTAAAAGAAGTAATTATGAAACTCTTACAAACCCTTATTTTATTCTTATCATTTGTTTCGGTTTATGCCTGTAAAACAGATGTAAAATCTGAAAATGAATTTCAGGATTTGGCTATTACTATCGAACCAGCATCCAAACACTATATCAAAGTAGCTCTATTGTTGGATACAAGTAATAGTATGGACGGCCTAATCGATCAGGCAAAAGCCCAATTGTGGGAAATAGTAAATGAATTGTCTTATGCAAAGTGTCGTAGTGAGCGACCTAATTTGGAAATTGCCTTGTATGAATACGGAAACGACCATTTAAATGCAAAAGACGGCTATGTTCGAAAGATTTTGCCTTTCACCAACGATTTAGATGATGTTTCCAAAGAATTATTCTCTCTAACTACCAACGGAGGAAGTGAATATTGCGGAACTGTTATCCAGACCTCATTAGACCAATTGGACTGGGGAAATGATGCCGATGATCTCAAAATGATCTTTATCGCCGGAAATGAACCCTTTACACAAGGAAAAGTGGATTATAGAGACGCCGGAAATAGTGCCAAAGAAAAGAACGTGGTAGTGAATACTATTTTCTGTGGTGACTACAAGCACGGAATTTCATCCAAATGGAAGGACGGAGCCAAAATTACTTATGGTGATTATTTAGCGATCAATCACGACCAGAAAACGGTTCACATCGCTTCTCCTTATGACGACCTCATTCTTCAGTTGAATATTCGTTTAAACAATACCTATGTTCCCTACGGAAGAAGAGGGAAAATGAAAATGGAGGTTCAGGCGGCACAAGATAGAAATGCGTCATCTTACAGTAAAGAAAATGCAGTGAGCCGAACGGTTTCTAAAGGCTCACATTTATATAAAAACAGTAGTTGGGATTTGGTTGATGCTGAAAGTGAAGCCGATTTTAGTTATGAAGAATT
>JABDKT010000097.1 GCA_013002065.1 Flavobacteriaceae bacterium | reverse complement strand
TTCCAACAGCAGCAGGGAGTGGTGAATTTCAAAGTACAGGTGGAGTAGTTCAAAATACTACGAACGTGGGAAGTGATGATTTTGTGTTTGGAGACACCTCTCTTTCAGGAGCTGAATCAAAATTTTGGTTCGATAAAAGCAAAGCAGCTTTTAGAGCAGGAGAAGTTTCTGGCTCTGGATGGGACGATACTAACGTTGGTGATAATTCAATTGCTATAGGAAGTGAAACTTTAGCATCAGGTGATTATTCTGGAGCTTTAGGTTATTTTTCGAACGCATCGGGAGATTACGCCATGGGACTTAACGGTGGCCAGGCGTCAGGACAAGGTGCATTGGCCCTGACATTTGGTGTTGCTTCGGGACAAAATTCATTGGCATGGAATGGTACAGCATCTGGAGATTACGGCGTTTCAATAGGCGGTATTGATGCAGGAGGCGAAAACTCAATAGCATTGATGGGAGGAACCGTAAGCACAACTGGAACAGAGGGATTCTCATTTGGACAAAGCGCCTCTACAACAGGGGTAAATGGAATTTCGTTTGGTAATAGTACTACAGCTTCAGGATTAAATGCCTCTGCTTTAGGTTATTTTTCGAACGCATCGGGAGATTACGCCATGGGACTTAACGGTGGGCAAGCGTCTGGACAAGGTGCATTGGCCCTGACATTTGGTGTTGCTTCGGGACAAAATTCATTGGCATGGAATGGTACAGCATCTGGAGATTATGGCGTTTCAATAGGCGGTATTGATGCAGGAGGCGAAAACTCAATGGCATTGATGGGAGGAACCGTTAGTACAACCGGAACAGAGGGATTGTCATTTGGACAAAGCGCCTCTACTACAGGGGTAAATGGAATTTCCTTCGGAAATAATACTACAGCTTCAGGATTAAATGCCTCTGCATTTGGTTTTGGTTCTGGTGCTTCGGGAGACTATGCATTCGCAATTAATGGAGGGCAAGCTTCTGGGCAAACTTCTACAGCATTAACAGGCGGAGTTGCCTCTGGGGATAATACTTTAGCTTGGGAAGGTGATGCCTTAGGAAATTTATCGGTCGCATTAGGTGGTAATGTGATTGCTTATTCGTATGCCGAAACAGTTATTGGATATGATAGTGCAATTTACACCCCGTCAAGTACAACTGCAGCTGTATCATCAGATAGGTTATTTGTAGTTGCTAATAATTCAACTAACAATGCGCTCACAATGCTAAAAGATGGTAAAATGGGACTTTCAAGAATTCCTACGACCAATATTCTTGAAGTAGAAGGCGATGCATCCAAATCAACAGCAGGTTCGTGGCTTGGAAATAGTGACAGACGACTTAAAACCAATATTAAAACTATTTCTGAAGAAAAAGCTTTGGATAAAATATTAAATCTTCGTGGCGTTACATACCAATGGAATGATGACGTTACTGGTTATGATAGACCAGATGGAATCCAATATGGATTTATTGCACAAGAATTAATGCAGGTATTTCCAGAGAAAGTTTCTATTGACAATCAAGGGTTTTATCAAACAGCTTATGGAGATTATGATCCTGTTTTCGTGCAAGCTTTTAAAGCTTTACACTCCAAAATTGAAAAGCTGGAGCAGCAAAATAAAGCACTAGAAATTGAAAATGCACAGCTCCAATTAGGACTTGCAAAAATGAATGAACTAGAAGCCCGAATGGAAGCTTTAGAAATCCTTCAGAATTAAATTAAGCACTTAATTCTACTAACTTGAGCATGGTGTTATAATTGCGCGTTGTAGCTTCGACTTTAAGTTTATTCTCGAAAAAATTGTTGGATAATTTTGCTTTCGAAGCCCCTTCTTGGGAGAATAAATACACACACTGGGATGTCAAGTAAAAGGTTTCTTTAGGATACGTTAGTTTTGAGATTTCTGCTATTTTTTCCTGAGACGGTGGTTTTGAAAGTATAACGAAATAACTTTTTTTGAGTGTTTCGCCTTTAAATGGACACTTATCTAAAATAGCTTTTATTTCTGAATGGGTTCGCACTATTGTTGGAACTTCCCAGCCGTATTCATTTTTAATTAATTTTGAAATTTTGGTTTTTAAATTCTCTTTACTTTCCGAAGATTCGAAAATCCAATTCCCAGTATGAAGGCACACCCGTGGTGAGGAAACGCCTAGTTTGCTAAGCATTTCCAATTGATCTGCTTTCAGAAATTTTTTATGTCCCCCTACATTAATTCCTCGTAATAATGCTACGTATGTTTTCATCCTTTTTGAATAATCGATTTTGCTACCATAAATCCGCCCGTCCAAGCATTCTGAAAATTAAAACCTCCCGTGATGGCATCAATATTTAAAACCTCTCCTGCAAAATACATATTGGGTTGTAC
>JABDKT010000096.1 GCA_013002065.1 Flavobacteriaceae bacterium | reverse complement strand
GAGTGTTAGCCGGTATACTTGAAAATTATCAGACACCCGAAGGAATTAAAATTCCGGAGGTGCTTGTCCCATATTGTGGATTCGACATAATCGACTAGAAATACCCACTGGCCCGATATTTGAGGTTTTTTTAAGAAATCAATCCTTATCTTTAACGCATGCGCGGTATCTTATTACTTTTAGTGCTACTGATTAGTACATCGGCATTTTCCCAAAACGAGTCTCTGGCAAAAAACTATTTTGAGCAAGGGGAATATGCCAAGGCACTTACTTTGTTTGAAAAACTTTCAAGAAACAATCCAAGCAGGACCGACTTTACCATGTTTAAGCTGAAGTGCAATCAGCAATTAGAGAACTTCACCGAGGCCGAAAAAATCATCCGTCAAAAATTAAACGGGCGCAATGTATTTCCACAATTCTATGTAGAATTAGGCTACAATTATGCTTTGCAAGAAAAAGACAGCCTCGCATCTGTGAGCTACGAGCAAGCCTTTGAAGCTGTGAGAGAAAAACCGTATTACGCTTACACGGTGGGACGAACTTTTTCAGAATATAGTTTGCTTGATCAGGCTGCCGATATTTTTGAGTTAGCCATGAAATTGGATCCGGAAAGAGATTACAATCCGCAATTGGCGAAAATTTATGGAGAACAAGGTAAGTTGGAACTTATGTTCGACAAGTACATTGAAATTATTCGAACTAACATAAACTACCGTCCCTCTGCTCAAAGAAATTTCGCTTACTATATTAATGAAGATCCAAACAATGAAGCGAATGTTATTCTTCGGAAAATTCTACTAAAAAGATTGCAAGGCCAACCTGATATCTTGTATAATGAACTGCTAAGTTGGCTGTTTATTCAGCAGAAAGATTTTAAAAAAGCATTTGTTCAGGAAAAGGCGATATATAAAAGAAGTAATGAAGACGTAAGCGGAATTCTGGATTTAATGCTTATTTCGATTGAGGAAGAGAGCTATAGCGATGCCAAGGAAATTGTAAATTTTGTGATCGAAAATTCGAATACACCGGAAGAAAAATTAGAAGGTTATCAATACTTGATGAATATTAAGCTGAAATTAGCTTCACCTTCTGATTATGCTGAAATCGAAGAAGAATACATTCAACTGTTAGAGGAATATGGCACTGGGCCACTCACTCAGTCATTACAATTGGACTATAATCGGTTTTTAGCATTTCAGAATGGAAAATCGGAAGAGGCCACTGCCAATCTGAAGAAATTATTAAAAAATCGCTTTTCCATTTATCAAGAAGCGCGCATCAAATTGACGCTGGCCGATATCTTAGTTTTTGACGAAAAATTCAATGAGGCATTGATCTACTATTCACAAGTTCAGAAGAAAGTAAAAAACGATGTGTTGGCTCAAGAGGCTAGATTTAAAGTAGCTCAAACGAGTTATTTTAAAGGAGATTTTGAATGGGCGCAAATACAATTGGACGTTTTGAAAAAATCGGCTTCTCAATTGATCGCCAACGATGCGATGGAGCTTAGCTTGATGATTCGAGACAATAGTTTGGAAGACTCAACCCAAACCGCCCTAAAGAAATTCGCCAGAGCCGATTTACTGGACCTTCAGAACAGGCCTAATGAAGCCATCAAATTATTGGAAGATATTTTAACCCATCACAAAGGAGAAAAAATAGAGGATGAAGCTTTGCTCAAAATGGGAGAGCTAAACGAAAAGTTGACTCGTTTTGATAAGGCGGAATCCAATTATCTGAAATTGATCGAATTTTATAATGAAGATATTCTTGCAGATGATGCACATTTCAGATTGGGAAAACTATACGAACTCCAATTGCAAATGCCCGATAAGGCGAAAGAACTCTATGAACAAATAATCTTCAACTTTGAAGATAGTATCTACTTTGTGGAAGCCCGTAAACGATATCGAATGTTGCGAGGTGATGCCATCAACTAGTTTGCTAAATATTCTCTCCAATTACTAATTATGCATATATATAACGTAACTATAAATATTGATGAAAGTGTTCATCAAAACTGGCTGGAATGGATGCAAAATGAACATATTCCTGCCATGCTTGCCACCGGTAAATTCACGAAAGCTTTAATGAGCAGAGTCCTCGTGGAAGAAGAAATGGGCGGAATAACCTATTCGGTTCAATATACCACCGACAGTAAAGCCACCTTGGAACGGTATTATACCGAAAATGCTTCAGAACTTAGAGCTCAAAGCAAACCCTTTGAAGGAAAATTTGTAGCTTTTAGAACAGAGTTGGAAGTAATTACCGAGCAATAAAAAACCCGATGTAAAACACCGGGTTCTTCTATATTTAGAAATCTGGTTAGTTAGTAGATTCCAAAATAATAAATTCTATCCGTCTATTAGCTTCGTGCTGTGCCTCTGTGCACGGGTTACAATCGATAAGCGGTCGTTTTTCACCAAAACCTTCAGACTGTAATCTGTCTTTTGAAATTCCCTTGGAGATTAGATATTCCATGGCAGAAGCTGCTCTGCGATTCGATAATCTGTAATTATAATTATCATTTCCGCGGAAATCGGTATGTGCGTTAAGCGCAATATTGATTTCTGGATTGTTATTTAAAGTTTCAACTACCGTGTTTAGTGTGATTGTTGAAACATCTTTAATCTTTGCACTGTCGTAATCGAACTGAATATTATCAATCTTGATATACGATTTCTCTTCTGTTATTACGATTTCGGCAGGTCTAGCTTTTAAGGTAACATCTGCATCGTAAAGCGGTGTGACATTGTCTGTATTGAAAATTGTTGACCCCTTAAAAAATCCTTCCTTGTCCGAAACTAAGGTATAATACTCGAATGAAGAAATTGGGAAAATATATTCTCCTTTTTCATTGGTTATCGCATTACCCACCTCGGTTCCATCGGTATCGTACAATTTTACTGAAACATTAGCCAACGGAAGTCCAGTCTCAAAATCCAATGCCTTTCCAGCGACACTCTGACTTAAAACATACTCGGTGATGCGATAAATATCATAACTGCCTTCACCTCCACTTTTATTAGAAGTGATATAACCAATTCGTTCGGTGGCTGGAACAAAAGCAATTTCGTCTCTCTCGGTGTTGATGGTATTTCCTAAATTCAAGATGGTAACATATCCTTTCTTTGTTCTTCTCGATTTGAACACATCGTATCCTCCCAAATTGTCATGACCCGTTGAGGAAAAGAATAAGAATTTCTCATCTACAGATAGATGCGGATATTTCTCGTCCATTTCAGTATTAATTAAGCCTTCAATTGGTAACGCTTCTCCATAAGTTCCATCTTCATTTACTGCCATTTTATAGATGTCGTATCCTTGAGATCCCGGCATATTTGAAGAAAAATACAGCATGTCTCCCGATTTATTTAAATGTGGATTTTCAATGGAATATGAAGTGCTATTTACAGGTAATGGTTCAATATTAATCCATTCACCTATTTTTTCGGGGTTCATTACTGCTTTGTAAAGTTGATACATTTGAGTGTTCCCTTCTACATTCTTGGTAAAGAACATGGTGTTTCCGTCTTGGGTAAAAGTAACGGTTCCCAAGTTTTCATTTTTATTTAATACCCTTGAAAACAACAACGGTCTACTTAAATCCCAGTTTTCTTTGATATCGCTGCAATACAATTTGGTGTATGGTTCACCGGTAACCGGATCCTTTTTTGCAATTGCACCAATTTTTCTTGAGGAAAAAGAAATGAATTTATCCATAAAAAGCCCGGAACCATAATCGGAATACTTAGAATTTATTCCAGTGGTCAAGGCCTCAAACTTAAATCCGTTGTCCCCTATCGAATCTTTCACCGCAGTGTGGGAGGAAAGATTCATCAATGACACATTGTATGGGGCCTGCGCATAAGTAAATACAGCTATTGTAAATGCTGCAATAAATAAATGCTTTTTCATTTTCGTGAGGTTCTAAGATTAGATTCAAACCAAAAATAGACTATTCAAGGATTTTTCCTACATCTTTTAGTTGAAGTGAATTATTTACTCGATAAAGAACCATTACAATTCCTTATACATTAAATAATTTGAGGTTTCCGTATAGTTATTTTCTATTTTTGACTTCGATATGAATAATAAGGTAAAAGCGAAAAAACATCTGGGCCAGCATTTTTTGCATGATGAAGGTGTGGCAGAAAAAATCGCAAATACCCTTACGCTAAACGATTATAAAAATGTCCTCGAAATTGGTCCCGGAATGGGTGTTCTTACCAAATATCTTGTCGAGAAACCTGTCGAAGTGATTGCGATGGATGTGGACACCGAGTCCATCGATTATTTAAAGAAGAATCTTCCCAAAGATAATTTAACCATAGTGGAAGGCGATTTCCTAAAATTTAATATTGCTGAAATATTCAATAACCAACCTTTCGCCATAATTGGCAACTTCCCTTATAATATTTCTACTCAAATTGTTTTTAAAACCTTGGAAAACCGAAATCTAATACCCGAATTTTCAGGTATGTTTCAGAAGGAAGTCGCTCAAAGAATTTGTGAAAAAGAAGGTAGCAAGGTTTATGGTATATTGTCTGTGCTAACCCAAGCCTTTTACGAATGTGAGTACCTTTTCACAGTAAAACCGGGGGTTTTTAATCCGCCACCAAAAGTGGATAGTGGTGTTTTAAGGCTAAGTCGAAAAGAGGATTTTTCACTTCCCTGCGATGAATCCCTGTTTTTTAAGGTGGTGAAAACCGCGTTTCAGCAAAGACGCAAGACTCTGCGCAACAGTTTAAAAACATTTCAAATTTCAGATAAACTAAAAGAAGATACTATATTTGCGCAACGCCCTGAACAACTTTCGGTGCAAGAATTTATAAGCCTGACCCAAAAAATTGAAGGTGATGCAATTTCAAATCACTAACGAATTCATCCAGCAAATTGAACAACTCATTGTTCAACGGGATGGGCTTGCCATAAAAGAGCTGCTCAAAGACTTTCACTTTGCCGACATAGCCGAGATTTTAGAAGAACTAAAAAGCGACGAGGCGACTTATGTCGTAAAACTCCTCGAAAGTGATATTACTTCCGATACCTTAATGGAATTGGACGAGGATGTTAGGGAGAAAATCCTGGACCGCCTTTCACCTTCCGAAATTGCAGGAGAGCTGGTAGAAATGGACTCGGATGATGCCGCCGATGTCATCGGTGAACTGGATCGAGATACTCAAATTCAGGTAATCGATAAAATCGACGATGATGAGCTGGCTGCCGATTTAGTCGAACTCATTGGTTACGACGAGAAAAGTGCCGGGGGATTGATGGCGAAAGAATTAGTGCAGGTAAAAGAGACCTGGACTGTGGCTGGCTGTGTTAGGGAAATGCGCCGGCAAGCAAAAAATGTGACTCGCGTGCATTCGATTTATGTAACCGACAAAGAAGGAAAATTAAAAGGACGACTTTCCTTAAAGGATTTATTGACGGCTTCAGAAAAAGCACATATTAGCGACGTTTACATTCCTAAAGTGGATTATGTAACCGTTCATACCGAAGGAGAAGAAGTCGCAAAAATTATGAAAAAATATGACTTGGAGGCCATTCCGGTAGTTGATGAAGAAGGAGTACTGGTAGGTCGAATCACTATCGACGATATGGTTGACTTTATCGTGGATGAAGCCGAAAAAGATTATCAGTTGGCTGCAGGTATTACTGAAGAAGTAGAAGCCGATGACAGCATTTTCCGACTTACCAGAGCACGCCTTCCATGGTTGGTTCTTGGGCTATTGGGTGGATTGGGTTCTGTTTTTATAATGAAGTATTACGACGACGCCATCTCCGAATATGCCGTACTATTCTTTTTTGCACCACTCATCGCGGCCATGGCAGGAAATGTAGGAGTACAATCGAGTGCGATCATCGTTCAAGGTTTAGCGAATGATATCATCAAAGGAAGTTTATTGAATCGTCTACTTAAAGAGGTAGGATTAGCACTTATCAATGGAATTGTTTTGGGTGGATTGGTGGTTCTCTTCGGATTTATAGCCGGATTCGATCCAAAAGTGACCCTGTCTGTAGCAATTTCTATTCTTGCGGTTATTATAGTGGCAGCATTGGTAGGTACTTTTGTTCCCATTATATTGGACAAACGAGGAATCGATCCCGCCATCGCAACCGGGCCATTTATCACTACTAGTAATGATATCTTCGGAATTTTCCTCTTCTTCTATATTTCAAAATTGATCTTAGGGTTTTGACTACGGAAAAGTTTTCCATCGAGATTACGGTTCCGGCATCGGCTATCGATGAAAGAAATCATGTAAACAATTTAAGTTATCTCGAATGGTGCCTTCAGGCTGCCGAAACTCATTGGCGCATAAAAGCTTCCGAAGAAATACGAGAACAATATGTTTGGTATGTTCTGAAACACGAGATAGAATACAAATCTTCAGCATTTGAAGGAGAGGTTTTAGAGGTTGTTACCTGGGTTACTTCCGCCGAAGGCGTACGCAGTGAACGTCGATATGAAATTTTCAGAAAAGCAGATGGAAAGAAATTGGTGCGAGCACGCACTCAATGGTGTCTTCTTAACGGAAAAACGCTGAAACCAACCAAAATCCCGGAGGAAATTCGTAATTTGTTTTAGTAAACAAAAACCCTCATGCAGCCCATCAATATCGCCGAGAAATTTGAAAAATTCAAAGTTCATTGGCATCCACATCAAATCGCAACCGTCGATGATATGCAAGTGATCCTTGCCAAACTAAAGGGTGATTTTGTTTGGCATAAGCACGATGAAGAAGACGAACTTTTCTTTGTTCAAAAAGGTACTCTAGAAATGCATTTTAGGGATAAAGTCGAGATTGTTAATCAAGGCGAAGTTATCGTAGTTCTAAAGGGGGTCGAACATTGCCCAAAAACAAAAGGGAATGAAGAAGTTCACGTATTGCTATTCGAAAAACTGAATACAAAACATACCGGCACTCTGATACACGAAAAAACCAAAACCGAATATCCAAAAATATAATCTTTGAAAATAATACACCTCGATAACAACCACCCTCTTTTAATCGAACGTCTCGAAAAGGCAGGATTCGAGAACGTTGAAAATTATACCGATTCCAAGCAGGAGATCGAAAAAATTATTGAGGACTTCGACGGAGTTGTGATTCGCAGCCGATTTAAAATTGACAGGGCCTTTATCGATGCTGCTAAAAAGTTGAAATTCATCGCGAGAGTGGGCGCTGGACTGGAAAGCATTGACACAGAATATGCCGAAGAGAAAAAAATTCATCTATTCAATGCACCGGAAGGTAACCGAGATGCGGTGGGAGAGCACGCCTTGGGCATGTTGCTATCACTCATGAACAAATTGAACGTTTCCAATAGAGAAATTAGAGCCGGTATTTGGAATCGGGAAGGCAATCGAGGAGTTGAATTAGGCGGCAAAACGGTTGGGATTATCGGTTATGGAAATATGGGTGGAGCTTTTGCCCAAAAATTGCAAGGCTTTCATTGCGACGTTATTTGTTACGACATCCTCGAAGGTGTTGACGATAAAAATGCTGAACAAGTCACTTTGAGAGAGTTGCAAAAGAAAGCAGATGTATTGAGCCTTCACACGCCCTGGACTCCTTTAACCGATAAGCTTATCGATGCCGAATTTATCGATGCCTTTCACAAACCCTTTTGGTTTATCAATACGGCCAGAGGAAAAAGTGTGGTGACCAAGGATTTGGTGGCTGCTTTAAGAAGTGGAAAGATTCTGGGTGCCGGATTGGATGTGTTAGAATATGAAAAAAGTTCGTTTGAGTCGTTGTTTGCTTCGGAAATACCCACAGAATTTAAAGAATTGCTTGAAATGGACAATGTGATTTTAAGTCCGCACGTAGCCGGTTGGAGTACCGAAAGTAAAGAGAAACTGGCTCTTACCATCGTAGAGAAGATTTTAGAATTGTAATCTCCCAAATTAAAAATTGCATAAATTTAAGGGTGAAAAAAACTGTTCTCGTTTTTGGAGCCTTGGTGCTGGCTTTGCTGGTATTATTTCAGCTTAGTAAATATTCTATTTCTACCGGTAATTTGAATATCGAAGTGGCAATTACTGTAGTTGCCATTGTATTTTTTATCATTGGCCTCTACCTCAATCAAAAAAAGCTGCGCTCCGAGACAATTTCCGAAGTAACACAAAGCATAGATTCTCAGAAAATTTCAGAATTAGGAATTAGCAAAAGGGAATACGAAATCTTGGTTAAAATTTCGGAAGGGCTGTCGAATAAAGAAATCGCAGAAAAATTATTTGTCTCCGAAAGTACGATTAAAACCCACATCTCCAACCTCTTTGTAAAACTGGATGCTAAGCGAAGAACGCAAGCAATACAGAAGGCCAAAGCGCTTCATATCATCGCATAGAATTGTGATTGGTACTTAAGTAGGATTGTTTTTGGTACTTTAGTATGACCGAATTTCATGAGCCTACCCATACTTTTGAAACAACCTTTAAACCAAAATCATGAAAAATACAGTAATTAAGTTCGGATTGTACTCCTTGTTGGTGGCATCCATTCTATTTGCGGCTGCCTTAGTTTTTGGCGATGGAATGTCATATAGCACTCAGGAAATATTTGGATATACCACCATGGCCCTGTCGTTGGTGTTTGTTTTCTTCGGAATAAGACATTATCGAAATAACGTGAACGATGGTAAAGTTTCCTTCGGAAAAGCGCTTCTCTTAGGATTATTTATCTCGGCCTTTGCCGGTCTTGGCTTCGGAATAGTGGATTACATTTATACAACTGTTATTAATCCCGATTTCGTTGCCGACTATGAAGCGACCATGATCGAGACTATGAAGGCAGAATTATCTGCTGCCGAATTTGAAGTGAAAAGTGCCGAACTCAAACAACAAATGGCCGATTACGGTAGCTCCGGATTTATGGCCGCCTTAATGTTTGTTACGGTAGTGATGATGGGCTTTGTTGTTTCTCTCATTTCAGCATTAATCTTACAACGTAAATAATAGTTTTATGCAGTATAAAGCAAACTCTCCCGACGATTATATCAATCAGATTCCGGAAGAACGCAAGGAACCTATGACTAAATTGCGTAAGGTGATCCAATCGAATATTCCCAAAGGTTTTGAAGAAGGAATCCAATACGGAATGATAGGATACTACGTGCCCCATTCGGTATATCCGGATGGTTATCACTGTGATCCTAAAATTCCGTTACCCTTTATGAGCATAGCCTCTCAAAAGAATTTTGTGGCCTTGTACCATTCGGGGATTTATGCCAATGAAAAAATACACAATTGGTTCGTTTCCGAATATCCCAAACATTGTAAACGCAAACTCGACATGGGCAAAAGTTGTGTGAGATTCAAGAAAATGGACGATATCCCGTATGATCTTATCGCCGAATTATGTACTAAGGTTACTGTAGAGGATTGGATAGCACTTTATGAGAAAAATGTAAAAAACCGATAAGATGTACGAGATAAAAACCAAACAGAACGATGCAGATGTCCTCGACTTTTTAAAGAAATTTGAGAAGGAAGAACGCTATCCCGATTTACTCCAATTGCTTGACATACTTACTGAAATAAGTGGTTACCCTGCCAAGATGTGGGGAAATAGTATAATTGGCTACGGAACCTACACCTACCAAGGTAAAGCGAGCTCGGGTGAATGGTTTTTTATCGGATTTTCACCCCGAAAAGCTAATATCTCTATTTACGCCATTTCAGGTTTCGAAAAGGAAAAAGAACTCATGGCAAAACTGGGTAAATACAAGACGGGTAAATCCTGTTTATATATAAATAGACTATCCGATATTGAATTGGATATCTTAAAAGAGTTTTTGAAAAGATCCATGGAGGTCATGAAAGACTGGTAAAACAAGCTAAAAATGAAAAAAAGAGTAACAGGGCTGGGAGGCTTCTTTTTTAAAAGCAAGGACCCCGATGCCATCAAAACATGGTATAAAGAACGACTAGGAATTCCAACCGATCAATACGGCTGGACTTTTTGGTGGAAGGATGAAGAGGGTAACAAATGTTCTACACAATGGAGCCCATTTAAGGAGGACACCCAATATTTTAGTCCGAGTGAAAAACAGTTTATGATGAACTTTCGGGTAGAAAATTTGGTGGAATTGTTGAAAGTATTAAAAGAAGAAGGTGTTACCATTATAGGAGAAATTGAAGAATATGACTACGGAAAATTTGGTTGGATATTAGATCCGGAAGGAAATAAAATTGAACTTTGGGAACCCGTGGATAGTGCTTTTGAATAGGACCTGTTCGATGATAAAAGTATATGAATTCCAGTAGGATAGGTTTAAAAAAAATTCATACTTTTATATTTCAACTAAAACCAAATTCGATATGTCTGAAGAAAACAACGAAAACTTAGGTGACGAAATAAAAGACGAAGCCAAAAATATTGCAGACGAAGCAAAAAGTACGACCGAAGAATTTAAAGAAGGCTGGAACGAAGCCACTAAAGGTGGTGAAAATAAAAAGCTGCTCGCCGGACTTTTAGCCATCTTCGTAGGTTATTTTGGAGTGCACAAATTTATATTGGGATACAACAAAGAAGGATTCATTCTTTTAGGTGGTTTCCTCATTGGAGTGGTTACCTATTGTTTTGTTATAGGAATCTTTATCATCATGGCTGTAGGAATTGTGTCTCTCATTGAAGGGATCATTTATCTTACCAAAAGCGATGAAGAATTCTACGAAACCTATCAGGTCAACAAAAAACCTTGGTTCTAAAAAATTAAAAGCTTTTGGAAATTTTACTCCAAAAGCTTTTATATTACATATTAACATCGTAATATTGCAATTAATATATATCAAGTTATGGGAGTTTCCAAAAGATTTTTACACTCGGTTCAGGTAAACCAACTGGCAGACATGGCGAAAGTACTTTCACATCCGGCCAGAATTTCGATCCTAAATTACATTGGTGATTGTGATGGTTGCCTTTGTAAAGACATTTCAGAAAAAATAAGGCTTTCACAACCTACCACCTCTCAACATCTTCAAATCATCAAAAAATCGGGACTGTTGAAAAGCAAGTTTGAAGGTAAAAGTCAGTATTACACCATCAACAAAGACAAATTGACCGCCTTAAAAGAACTATTTCAAGATTTTTTCGAAACCACCGAACAAAAATGTTGCTAATTAAATTTCATACGTATGAAAACTCAAGAATTTTTTCAGTTACTAAAAGATCATCAAGATAAATCACTGCTCTTCGAATATTCCAACGGACAATTGGTTGGAGCCAATTACCATATCACAGAAGTGAAGCATGTAAAAATCGATTCGGTCGATTGCGGTGCCGGAACCGATGCTTGGAATGAAACCATAATACAGTTGTGGGAAAGTCCTTCGGAAATTGGTAAAACCGAATTTATGTCAGCTTACAAAGCACTCGGCATCCTTAACAAAGTAGGAACCATGAAAGCTTACGATTGGGAGGCAGAAGTAAAAATGGAATACAGCAATTCTCTCTTTCATACGGCACAACTATTTGTTAACGATTTCGAAATCCATGGAAATAATCTCCTTCTTAAATTAGCAATCGAGAAAACCGATTGTAAAGCCAAAGAAATTTGTGGTGTTCCTGAAACCGTAGAAGCCACAAGTCCAGAAGGTACTTGTACTCCCGGAGGTGGCTGCTGCTAAAATACATATACGATCTTTAATAAAAGAGGACTATCCTAAAGTCTCCCATATTTACGGAGAGGGCATGGCCACTGGAATTGCTACCTTCGAAACCAAAGTACCAGATTGGGAAGAATGGAATGTCAAGTTCTTAAACAACTGCCGTTTCGTTATTCTATTAAACGACGAAATTGTGGGCTGGTGTGCCATTAGTCTGGTTTCAAAACGAAAAGTGTATGAAGGTGTGGTTGAAAACACACTCTATGTCTCAAAAGCCCATCAAGGAAAAGGCCTTGGCGCCAGGTTATTAGAGCATCTAATAGTGGAATGCGAAAATTGCGGTTATTATACCTTACAGGCTGGAATTTTCCCTCAAAACATAGCAAGTATTGAACTACATAAGAAATTCGGATTTCGAGAGATTGGTTATCGGGAAAAAATAGCCCAACGCGATGGTTTGTGGCACGATAATATACTCTTAGAGAGACGCAGTAAAAAAATAAACTATATGAAAAACGTTTTAGTCCTATGCACTGGAAATAGCTGTCGAAGTCAGATGGCACATGGATATTTAAAAAAACTCGCCGGAGATAAAGCGCAGATTTTTAGCGCTGGAATCGAAACTCACGGACTTAACCCGGGGGCAGTGTCGATTATGGCAGAAGACAACATAGATATTTCTTCGCACACCTCTAACCATGTGGATGAATACCAGGGCATCAATTGGGATTTTATCATCACGGTATGCGATCATGCAAATGAGAATTGCCCATTTATTCCTGCTCCTAATGCGCAAAGATTGCATCATAACTTTTTTGATCCCTCCAAAGTAGAAGGCTCGGAAGAAGAAAAACACGCCGCATTTTTAAAAGCCAGAAACGAGATTCGGGATTATTGTCGTAGCTTTATTGAAAGCAAATTATAAGGCATGTCGCTCGCAGCTCAAATTTTAATCGGCTTTATTGCCGTCCTTCATATTTATATTCTTTGGTTCGAAATGTTTGCCTGGACTACCAGAGGTAGAAAGGTATTTCGAAGTTTCCCAAAAGAACTCTTTGAGCCCACAAAACCTATGGCTGCGAATCAGGGATTGTACAACGGATTTCTCGCTGCCGGACTTATATGGTCATTCTTTATAAAAGATGTGCAGTGGCAAACCAACGTCGCCTTATTTTTCTTAATCTGTGTTGCTATTGCCGGTATCTTCGGTGCGCTCACGGCAAGCAAGAAGATATTTTTTGTTCAGGGCTTGCCAGCGCTCTTGGCTATTCTTACCCTTCTTTTAAGTTAATTACTTTAATTTCATATCTTTAAATAAACTAACCAACCAATGTCACTTTTCTATTGAAGAGAAATATTTCATATCCATGTTTTTCTTCTCCCTTTTTATTTTCATTGGTACTACCCATCTCTGCAGGCATTACCCTATTTAGTCTAGTAAAACACAAAACGTTTATATGAATCTAAAGAAATCCTTTTTCGTTGCACTTACATTGGGATTAATATTAGTTATAGCATGGGAATTTTACTGGCGTTCTCAGGGAGTAGAGCCCAATCTCGACGACAATAAAGAACTCTGGGCTCAGCAAAGAGCTAAACTTGAAAAGCCGAATGGAGATGAAGTGGTTTTTATTGGATCTTCCCGTATCCTTTTCGATATCCAGCTGGATATTTGGAGAGAACAAACGGGCACAGAACCAGTAATGTTAGCCTATCAGGGATCTTCCCCATTGCCAATTTTTAAAGATATTGTTGAAAATACTGAATACAGAGGGCCCCTTATAGTGGGTATTACGCCCGGTCTATTTTTCTCAACTACTTTTCCTCAGGCATCTCCAATAAAAAGAGCTCAATCGCGGTTAGATCACTATTATAGCCGAACCTATGCGCAAAGAATCAATCAACATTTGTCGGTTCCGCTTCAAAACAATCTAGCGTTTATCATGGCCACCGACGAAAGTTGGGATGACGACGTAGATCTCAAAACATTGCTGCGCCATATCAAACTTGGAGAGAGAGCGGGTCCTAGAGAAGCTCCCTTTAATAATTTTGAAAAAACCTCTCTCGATCGAAATGTTGAAATGAGTGCCAAAACCACAACCGATACGGCATTTGCAAACACGGTTAAAAAGGTCTGGCAAAGTATTTTTAGTCGAGATATGCCTCCTCCGGATAAAAATTCGACGACCGAATTCTTTCTGAAATATGCCAACCAATATCAAAAAGAAGGCGGATCAATTATTCTGGTCCGATGCCCTTCAGATGGGTTTTTTAAAGAAATGGAAGCCAATGGGCTTCCAAGGGCTCGATTTTGGGATTCGCTAGTAAATACCTCGAAAATACCTGGCTATCATTATGATGATTATCCGCAATTTCAAAACCTAAATCTTCCCGAATGGTCACATTTGTCTAAGGAAGACGCAGACTTCTTTACTGCAGAACTAATAAAAATCATGAAAGAAGATGGCGTATTAACTCAAGCTAAAACCAACTAACCATGCTATTCAACTCATTAAGTTTCATAGTGTTTTTGGTAATAGTTTTGACACTTTACTATTCCAAAATATTCAATTGGACCAATAAAAAGAGAATGTTGCTCCTTGCGAGTTATGTGTTCTATGGACTCTGGAATCCACCTCTAGTGGTCCTATTATGGATATCGACGGTAGTCGACTGGACGGCAGGAAGAAAATTGGCCGTTATCGAGAATCAAAGAAAAAGGAAACTATGGCTGCTATTGAGTATGTTCGTCAACCTCGGCTTCTTGGCATTTTTTAAGTATGGAAATTTCCTTTTGGAAAATTTTACACTTCTAGTGAATGCAATTGGATGGGACTTCAAGCCATTACCCATGGACATAATATTACCAATGGGGATTTCATTCTATACATTTCAAACCATGTCGTACACTATCGATATGTACTATAAAAAGACCAAGCCATACACAGGAATCGAACCGGCAAGAACCTTTCTGGATTTTGCATTGTACGTCACCTTCTTTCCTCAATTGGTGGCTGGACCTATTGTTAGGGCAAAAGATCTTATCACACAATTTTACGAGCCTAAAAAAGCCACAGTGAAGCAGTTTCTCTGGGGACTATTCTTATTAACCATTGGATTATTTCAGAAGGTGGTTCTGGCAGATACGCTACTATCCGGCACCGCCGACGACGTTTTTGGAGCCAAGGATATTCTCAATAGCGTTGATGCCTGGATGGGTACTTTGGCATTCTCGGGTCAAATATTTTTCGATTTTGCAGGGTACTCTACATGTGCGATTGGAATCGCGCTAATGCTAGGTATAATTTTGCCAGACAATTTCAAATATCCTTATGCTTCCATTGGGTTTTCAGACTTGTGGAGGCGATGGCATATCTCTTTATCCAGTTGGCTTCGAGACTATCTCTATATTCCGCTGGGAGGTAACAGGCACGGTATTACCAGAATGTACGTGGCTCTCGTATTAACCATGCTCTTAGGTGGTTTGTGGCATGGCGCAGCTTGGACTTTCGTCGTTTGGGGTGCACTACATGGAAGTTATTTGATCATAGAACGATTATTGAAAAACGTGGTGAAGATAAAAATCAATGCCTGGAATGGAATCTTACTCGCACTACTTACGTATACCTGCGTAAATATAACCTGGGTGTTTTTTAGAGCTCGAGAATTTGGTACCGCCAAGAATCTAATCACTTCAATGTTTTTTATGAATGAGGACGGTGAAAAGATTTTGCAATACATTGACATTTTAAAAGTAAGCATCGTAATAACGCTGCTTTTTATTTGTCATTGGATCATGAGAAATACTAGTATGAAAGAAATGTCAACTAAAGTCAATCCATGGGTATTCGGAATATTCTGGGCATTCCTTTTCTTTGCTATCATAATATCACAAGGAAGTGGCGAACAGTTTATCTATTTTCAGTTTTGATAAGTGACGACTGTTAAACTATTCCGGTCAATTTGAATTTTTCGTACCTTTTCAGTAATTAATGAAGAGTTGTGATGAAAAGAAATAATAGATTCGAAACCGCCGTTCAGAAATTGTATGAGGCATTCCACAATGACGAACTTAACCCAGAATGCTGTAAGCATTGTGCGGTTGGCAACATTTTGGATCAAACCGATTCCTGGAAGCAATTATCAAATGAACATGGCTCCCTAAACCTCAATTATGTTGGGTTGGTTCATCAGCGAATTGGCAGAACTTTCAACGGTTATTCACCACAAGAATTGCTCGAAATAGAAGTTGCTTTTCTGAAAGGTTGCGGTTATGAAGTCCCTCTCGGGCCTTATTCCAAAAAACCTTTTGCCCAGTTAGACAAAGACTTGTTGTTTCAAGGCTTATGCAAAACAGTAGAAAAACTCTGTGATCTCGAAGGCATCCCTTCCATTATGGATTATTCCGAATTATTTCAATATAAAATTTCAAGTACAAGTACTTCTTCGGAAATATTAGTGCGTTAAAATAAGTCATGAAATTTAAGCTCTCAGAATCAATTTCTGTTTTGGAACGAACGCCAAAAGTGATGAAATCATTACTCGAGGGTCTTTCGGACGCATGGACGGCTCAAAACGAAGGGCCGGAAACCTGGAGCCCTTACGATGTTATTGGTCATTTAGTACATGGGGAGGAAACCGACTGGCTCCCTAGAATTAAAATTATTCTCAGCACTTCAGAAAATAAAACCTTCGACCCCTACGATCGTTTCGCTCAATTTGAATTAAGTAAAGGGAAAAGTATGCAGCAATTGCTCGATGAATTCGAATCTCTCCGCCAATCCAATATGAAAGAACTGCGTGAATTAAATCTTACCAAGGAGCAACTTCAAATGCAAGGTATTCACCCGGAATTGGGACCCGTAACCCTATCTCAAGTACTTTCGGCCTGGGTGGTACACGATTTAGGACATATCGTTCAAATTTCCCGCGTAATGGCAAAACAGTACAAAGATGAGGTTGGCCCCTGGCCACAATATCTTACCGTATTAAATTCGTAGCTTCGCTACATGACGCCCGCCGAAAACAATCCTCCTAAACTCAAAAAAGCCTTAGGATTAAGGGATTTGGTCCTACTCAATATTGCCTGTGTGGTAGGATTATCCTCGCTCACTCAGGCGGCACAATTTGGTTGGGCTAGTTTCCCACTATGGATTTTAGCGATGATTTGTTATTTAATTCCCAGCGGACTTATGGTCTCCGATCTAAATGCTCGTGTCCCGGGAGAAGGAGGGTTTTATAACTGGACCAAAAAAGCATTTGGCGAATGGCATGGATTCGTGGCGGCCTGGTGTTATTGGCTGAGTAACATTGTTTGGTTTCCGGCTATTTTATTAACTATTGTTTTGTCGGGATTATACATATTTGGCGACGATTATTTATACCTCAAGGAAAATTTTTGGGTAGCAGGTGTCATCTCGTGGGCAGTACTATGGTTCACGATTATCTTAAACATTTACGGGCTAAAATTTGGAAAGTGGATACAAAATATCGGAGCTATCTCACTTTGGATCTTATTCTTACTACTTCTTATCGTCGCGATTTACTACGTGATTAATTATGGCAGTGCTCAGCCGTTTTCTTCGGAAAAATTGATCCCTGATTTTTCAGATTTTGGAATCCTTCCTTTTTTCGCGGCCATTACTTTTTCGTTTGGCGGACTCGAACTCTCCTCGGTCATGTCTGGCGAAATTCGAAATCCCAAGCGCAATATTGTCCGTTCCATTATCATTTCAGGAATAATTATAAGCATACTTTATTGTGTGGGAACTTTTTCACTATTGAGCGTTATTCCACAAGGAGAACTTAATATTGTTGACGGAATCGCACAAACCTTTTTTGTGCTCAATGAAAAGACTTCCTGGCCGTTTTTGGGAGTAATTGGCGCCATTTTGGTAACTATAAGCACATTAGGATTGTTTGCCTCTTGGACCACCGGAACCGCACGACTTCCTTTCGTTATTGGCCTTGATAAATATTTGCCCGCCGCCTTGGGTAAAATTCACCCAAAATACGGTACTCCCTACATTTCATTATTGGTGCAAGGGGTTATTATTTCGATACTTTTAGGGATTGCGATTTCGGGAACATTGGTACAAGATGCTTATTCATTTTTGTACGACATGTCGGTATTATTGTACTTTATTCCGTTTTTGTATATGTTCGCATCCCTACTGAAACACAATGTAAGAAACACGGGTGGTAAAGGAGGCGTTCCTCTATTCGAGCGCTACAAAATCTCTGTTTGGATTGTTTCAATTTTAGGACTCATGGTCATACTTTTATCGGTCGCACTGGCAGTGATTCCTTCGGAAATAGTCACTAACAAACCACTTTTTATTATTAAAATAGTGGGAACTACCGTAACTTTAATCGCAATTGGATTGCTTTTCTATTATTTAAAGCGCAGGAAATCATGAAAAAATACACCATCCATCCCAACATTTCTCAGGCCGAAACATTGCCCGCCGAATTCTACCGAAACACAGAAGTTTTTGATGCGATTCGTGAAAAAATATTCGCCAAAACCTGGCAATGGGTAGGAGATGATGGTTTGGTACCGCTAAGTAATATGTCCCATCCTTTTTTGCTTTTGGAAAATTATCTAGCAGAACCATTGGTTTTGAGTCGCGATGAAAATGACGAAATTCATTGCCTTAGCAACGTTTGTACCCACCGTGGTAATTTGGTGGTTCAGCATCCCGGAAAAAACACCAATCTTCTTTGCATGTATCACGGCAGGCGATTTGCCCTAGACGGCACCTTTAAATCCATGCCCGAATTTGAAGATGCAAAAGACTTTCCCAGAGATTGTGATCATTTAAAAAAGTTCGGAGTGAGAAAATGGGGACAACATCTATTTGTAGGTCTTGAACCTGCCTTCGATTTTACCGACGTTTTAGAAATCATGGAACAAAGAGTGGGATTTTTACCCCTCGAAGAATTTAAATTAAGAAAAGATTTGAGCAAAGATTATCTGGTGAATTGCCACTGGGCACTTTACTGCGATAATTATTTAGAGGGTTTTCATATACCATTTGTTCATGCCGATTTAAACGCAGTTTTGGACTATGGTAACTATACCACCGAGCTTTACGAACATTGTAACGTACAAATTGGTTATTCTTCGAGCGCCGAAGAAGTTTTCGATTTACCCGAAGGTCATATAGATCACGGTAAAAGTGTGGCTGCCTATTATTATTGGGTCTTCCCGAATATGATGTTTAACTTCTATCCCTGGGGTCTCTCCATTAACATAGTAAAGCCCATAAATATGGAGAAAACTAAGGTGTCTTTCATTACTTACTTATACGACGAGACAAAGTTTCACAGTGGTGCCGGCGCTTTGTTAGACAAGGTAGAGAGAGAAGATGAATTTGTAGTGGAAGGAGTTCACAAGGGCTTAAAATCCAGATATTATTCAACCGGACGGTTTTCGCCAACCAGAGAACAAGGAGTGCATCATTTTCATTCATTGCTTACACAATTCTTAAATGATTAACCCCTTTTCCATTCAACAGTTTCTATTCTTTCTAATTCTGAGTTTCATCATTTCGTGTAAAGACTCAAATGAAGTAGCGTCCGAGATTTCAGAAGTAACACCTCAACCTCGAAGTACAGTAAGTCTCATAGTTCTAGGAACGATTCAAGATGCGGGCTCACCGCACATTGCCTGCAAAAAAGAATGCTGTGAAAAATTATTTGATCAACCAGACCCCAACAGAAAAGTTGTTTCCTTAGGACTGGTGGACCATGAGAATAATAAATCGTATGTATTTGAGGCAACCCCCGATTTCCCAACTCAAGTAAAAAAACTAAAACATTTTTCTTCTTCTGAAAACGAACTCCCAAATGGCATCTTTCTAACCCATGCCCATATAGGTCATTATAGCGGACTTATGTATTTGGGAAAGGAAGCAACGAACGCACATAAAATCCCAGTTTACACAATGCCACGAATGAAAATTTTCCTCGAAGATAACGGCCCATGGAGTCAACTCGTAGTTAATGAAAACATCGAAATTAAACCGATGAACGACAGTATCGAGGTATCACTCACTTCAAACATCCGTGTTACCCCAATTTTAGTTCCACATAGAGACGAATATTCCGAAACGGTCGGTTATATCATTCGAGGACCTTCAAAAAAAGTATTATTCATACCAGATATTGATAAATGGTCCAAATGGAAAAATAACATTTCCGAAGTAATCAGGGAAGTCGATTATGCGTTTTTAGACGCTACTTTTTATGATGGTGAAGAGATAAACACCAGAGATATTTCAGAAATACCTCATCCCTTTATGATCGAAAGTATGCAAAGGTTTAACTCATTGCCTCTTTCAGAAAAACAAAAAATACATTTTATTCATTTCAATCATACCAATCCGGTGTTAGACTCGACTTCTGGAGCATACCAAACTACTATAAAAAGCGGGTATAATATTGCGGGTAAAAATCGGGTATTGGAGTTATAACTTTACTCTTCTTCGCTACGGTTCAAATACTTCTTTTCAAGCTCGGCTTGAAACTCCTCCATTACAGGTTTTACAGTACTTTCGGGAAGATCGGCAATACGGATGTACATTAAGCCATCCACGGCATTATTGAACATGGGATCGACATTAAAGGCGACTACTTTAGCGTTTTGCTTGATGTATTTCTTTATTAAAACCGGTAATCGCAGACTTCCCGGTTCTACCTCATCGATAAGCTTGTCAAACTTGTTGAGGTCCGCCTCGCTTTCATCAAAAAAGAAATCTTTATCGGCATCTTTGAGTTTTACCTTATACTCCTTTTTTGGGTGGATGTATTGCGCCACATACGGATCGTAATAGTTGGACTTCATAAACTCGATCATGAGCGATTTGGAGAATTCAGAAAATTGATTGCTAATACTCACTCCGCCTATTAAAAACTTATGTTGTGGGAAACGCAAAGTAGTATGAACAATTCCTTTCCATAGCAGGAACAATGGCATAGGTCGTTGCTGGTAATCTTTTATAATAAACGCTCTTCCCATCTCTATCGACTTACTCATCATGTCGTACAGTTCCGGCTCAAATCGGAAAAGACTTTGAAGATAGAAACCGTCGATACCATAACGCTCGTATATTTTCGATCCAAGCCCCATTCGGTATGCCCCTGCGATCAATTTCGCATCATTATCCCAAAGAAACATATGGTGATAATAGGAATCATATTCGTCCAAATCGGTGGCACGATTGGTCCCTTCACCAACTGCCCGGAATGTAATTTCTCGCAAGCGACCTATTTCCTGAAGTACGTTGGGCATCGCTTCGGCAGGTGCCAAAAACACTTCGTAATTTTTACTGATGAGCAGTCGCTTATCTTGTTGCCTTAAGGTTTCTATTTCGGTCTCCATCGCCTCCACAGAAACAGGACCAGCTATCTTCTTTACAGGTTTGGGAATTTTTAATGTCTTCGGAATGTTTTCCAACAATTTTTTCTTCTGAAAAGGATTCGATAACACATAGGTTTTCTTCCGAAGAAATTCGGTGAAATCATCTAAACTTTCATGTTCGGCCTGATCCTTAACCGAAATAGCATTCCCTATCCTCACTTTAATCACTCTTTCTTTTTGAGTGAGCAATTCCGAAGGCAACTTGGCCGTACGAAGCGTATCGCTAATTTTTGCGAGTCGGTAAAATAACTTGCTATTCTTTGCATGGAAATATATAGGAACTACTGGCACTTCGGCTTTCTTTACCAATTTCATGGCAGCCACTTCCCAGGGTTTATCCACTAATAATTTATCGTCACGGTAGGTTGAAACTTCACCTGCCGGGAAAATTCCAAGTGGGTGATCATCTCGAAGATGTTGTAAAGCCGATTTAAAACCCATCACACTGCTCTTGGCATCCTTATGGCTTTCGAAAGGGTTAACAGGCATGACATAAGGCTTCAACGGTTCGATGCGATGCAAGAGAAAATTGGCTATAATTTTAAAATCGGGGCGATGTTCCAAAAGCAGTTTCAGCAATAAAATACCGTCGATTCCACCTAAAGGATGATTGGAAATTGTGATAAACGGGCCCGATTTCGGAATACGTTTTAAGTCTTCTTCGGGGATTTCGAATTTGATTTCAAACTCGTTTAACAAGGCGTTCATAAATTCAAGATCACTCAAGTGTTTATGCTTGTCGTAAATCTTGTTCATGGTGGAAATCTTCAGAACTTTCATCAAAATCCATCCTAAAGAAGTGCCCAAAAAACCGAAATTATCGACCTTAATTGCCTTTGCAACTTCTTTTGCATTTACAAGTCCCATGTGGAGATTGATTAGTTGGAATCACAAATATAGGCAAAGGAAATTATTTACTCTTGTACCACCAACTGTACAGTTTCACTGCTTTCCTGCTTTAAAAGCACTTTTTTGTTTTGAGTAAGAGCCTTTATTTCATTAGGTTGCGAATGTCGAACAGTATATAAAGTTACCCCCTCATTATATTCCACCTTAAAATTAGATTTGAGTTTGTTTATCAATGACTCCAAATTGTTGTATTTGTTGTCCACACAAACCGAAAAACTAATCGCCGAATTCTGTATCATTTCCACCTTCATTTTGAAACGGTGGAGCAGGTCGAATACTTCACTAAAATTCTCCTCCATCATAAAACTGAAATCCAAGGAGGATAACGAAATAAGGACCTGATTCTTTTTCAGAATAAAACAAGATACCATCGGACTTAGAGTCACGCCTTTTCCTACACAAGTTCCGGTATTCTCTGGGTTCATAAATGATTTTACAAACAAGGGTATCTCCTTTCGCTGCAATGGCTGTAAGGTTTTGGGATGTATCACCGAGGCTCCGTAGAATGCAAGTTCAATAGCCTCCCGATAAGAAATATGTTCTAATAAGGTGGTATCTGTAAAGTGTCGCGGGTCGGCATTGAGTACTCCGGGAACGTCCTTCCAAATGGTGACGCTTTCGGCATTTAGACAGTAGGCGAGAATGGCAGCAGTATAATCACTACCTTCTCGTCCCAAGGTGGTCGTAAAATTGTTGTCCTGTTCGGCTCCAAGGAATCCTTGGGTAATTGTAATTTCGTTGGTGTTTACTTTTTCTGAAATGCGCTTCTGTGTAGTTTCCCAATCTACTTTAGCACTCCGGTAATAATCATTAGTGGCGATACACTGCCGAATATCCAGCCAGGTATTTTTAATATTTTCTTCGGAAAGATAGTGCGAAATAATCGCTGTGGATATTAGTTCACCAAAACTCACAACTTGATCATAAACAAAAGCGTGATATTTCGATTTGTTAGATTTCAGAAACTCTTTTAGTTCCTCAAATCTTAAGTTCACTTCTTTATAAGCTTCGTGAGATTTATTTGGGAAAAGTTGCTCTAAAATCTCTTGATGATAGTCATAAACATAGCTTAGGGAGGCCTTGAGTTCTTTTTGGTTCGAAAAATAATCCTTCACCACTTCTTCCAAGGCGTTGGTCATCTTACCCATGGCAGAAACCACGATCACCAAAGGAGATTCGTTCGTAGTTCGGAGAACACCAACTAAATTCTTAACTCCTGCCGCATCCTTTACCGATGCCCCTCCAAATTTGAATACTTTCATTGGTTCAATTTGAATTATCCTTTGCTTTTAAGTAATTGCGAATCCCTTCTTCATTCATCCCAACATGCCACCAGCTTTTATCGATATGGGCGCCACTTCTCTCGTAAAACTTAATGGCACCTTCGTTCCAGTCCAACACCACCCAATTCACTCTTTTGCAATGGTTGTCCTTCGCGTATTTCATTACTCTAGCGTAGAGCGCTTCACCAATACCGCTACCTCTCATGCTTTCCTTAACTACCAAATCTTCAAGATGAAGTGCTCTTCCTTTCCATGTTGAAAACCTAAAATACACCAAGGCCATTCCCACAATTTCACTATCCATTTCAGCAACAAAACAAGTAAATAGAGGTGAGTCACCAAATCCTTCTTTTTGAAGCACCTCAACAGTAACATTTACAGCATCGGGTTCATTCTCAAAAGCAGCCAATTCTTCAATTAACTCTAGTACTTGAGGCATATCTTCGGCCGAAGCCTTTCGTATCAACGGGTTCATCACAGATAATTTTCGCTAGCAAATATCGGTTCAAATTTCTTAAAAATCCCGATATTTGAGCCAAATTCACAACAACCTACTACAAATGCCACAAAAAAATAAGACCCTTGGAGAATTCATTATTGAAAATCAAGGGGAATTTAAGTACTCTTCAGGGGAACTTTCCAGATTAATTAATTCTATTCGACTCGCCGCCAAAGTAGTAAATCACGAAGTGAATAAAGCCGGGCTTGTAGATATTTTAGGTGCTGCCGGAGATGTAAATGTACAAGGAGAGGATCAACAAAAACTAGATGTGTTTGCCAATGAAGCATTCATCAAAACACTCACCAATAGAGAAATTGTTTGTGGTATTGCCAGTGAAGAAGAAGATGATTTTATAACTATTAGAGGCCGAAACGAGAAAAACGACAATAAATATGTGGTATTGATTGATCCTCTGGATGGTTCTTCCAATATTGACGTAAACGTATCTGTAGGGACGATATTTTCTATCTTCCGAAGAGTTACTCCCGAGGGCACTCCTGTAACCTTGGAAGACTTTTTACAACCGGGAAGAAATCAAGTGGCAGCCGGATATATTATCTATGGAACATCCACCATGATTGTATATACGACGGGACATGGAGTAAACGGATTTACATTAAACCCGGCGATTGGAACCTATTATTTATCGCATCCCAATATGCAGTTTCCTGAATCGGGCAATATATATTCTGTGAATGAGGGAAACTATGTTCATTTCCCACAAGGTGTAAAGGATTATATTAAATTTTGTCAGGCTGAAGAAGGGGAAAGACCCTACACCTCACGTTACATTGGCTCTTTGGTAAGTGACATTCATAGAAATATGATCAAGGGAGGTATTTATATCTATCCTAATACAGCTAAAGACCCTGACGGAAAGTTGAGATTGCTGTACGAATGCAATCCTATTGCGTATATTGTAGAACAGGCAGGTGGTAAAGCGAGTAACGGATTTGAAAGAATTATGGATATTCAGCCGACTAAATTGCACGAAAGGGTGCCATTTTTCTGTGGAAGCAAATTAATGGTGGAAAAAGCAGAAACCTTTATGCAGGCTGCGAAATCTTAAGAAAATTACACTTTCCCCAATTTTTTAATATATTTAACTAACTATCAAAACCAATTTATGGCAAAGAAGAAAGCTACAGCCGAGGAGAATCCAATGGATTCTAGTTCAAAAATTGAAGCGATTAAAAATTTAATTTTTGGGGAAAATATCGTTCAATACGATAGTGAATTTGACACTCTCAAAAAGGAGATCGATAAACAGAAAAAGCTTCTTCAAGATTATATCGACGAGGCTCGTAATGAACTTATGCAGTCGATTGATTCACTGAGCACCGATGTAAATATTCGAATCACCGATTTGGAACAAAATCTTCAGGCTAAGGCCGAAGCTTTGGACGATGATAAAATGGATCGGCGAAAGCTTGGTAAACTTCTCATTAGCTTAGGCGAAAAAATTGGTGCCTAGCCCACTTTTGAAATTGCGGCATGATTCAGCAGGAAGACAAATTACAGCTCTTAAGAGATATCCTGTTAATGGACGACAGGGAAGTAGCTCGTGCTGTTAACGATCGTCTCAATGCCCTTTCTGAAACAATAGAAAAGAAAGAGAAACTGTCCAAGAAAGTAGATCCCATAGTGGCTGAACGCCTTGATCAATTTGTTCAAAATATCCCAACTCAACTGGGGCCTGTAATTACTCAAACGCTACAGCAGGAGATTGAAAATTCTAAAGAGCAAGTAGTTGAGGCTTTATATCCCATTATGGGGAAAATGATAAAGCGCTATGTTCAAAATGAAATAAAGCGTCTTTCAGAAAACATCAATAAGAAGGTAAATAATACTTTTTCATTCGTCAATCTAAAGCGAAAATTACAATCCACGTTTACGGGGGTCTCGGAAAGTGATATTATTTTGTCTGAAGCGAACCCGGCTGTGATTAATGAGATATTTGTAATTCAAAAAGGGTCTGGAATCTTATTAGGAAATTACAGTAAAACCGAAACTCTTGACAAGGATATGGTATCTGGGATGCTTACAGCAATTAAGAGTTTTGTTGAAGATGCGTTTGCCGGGGGTGCGCAAAATTTGGAGGCCATAGAATATGAATTGTACAACATTCACATCCAAAACTTTTTTAGTTATTATATTGCAATAGTCGTATCAGGAAATTACACACGATCTTTTGAAAGTAAGATCGAAAATAAGCTTCTAAAACTATCACAAAAACTCTCCCCTAAAGTTTCTACTCTCACTCGAGAGGAAATTGATTCGTTTTTGGAAAAATTTTTTAAAGAATGGAATTGACCAGAAAAATTGTGCTTTTGGGCCAATTTGGAGTGGGCAAAACATCGTTGACCAGAAGATATTTACTCGATATTTTTGAAACTGATTATCTCCCTACTTTAGGCGTTCAAATTAAGAAGAAGACAGTAATTCTGCCTTCTGGCAAGGAGCTTTCCATGATCATTTGGGATTTGGAAGGATTTAATTCGGTTTCTGCTACACGAACTTCATATCTATTGGGTTCGAACGCCTTTATCTACGTCTTCGATATTACCCGCCCAATTACTTACATTGGAATAAGTGAAGATTTGAAATATATAGAGAAGAATTATCCCAAGGTTCATTTGATGGTTGTAGGCAATAAAAAAGATTTGGTTGAACCAGAATATTTAGAGAATACCCAGCAGTTAAAAGATATTCCAACAGACGAATTCGTGAGTGCTAAAACGGGTGATGGAGTTCATGAATTATTTAATCAATTGGTTAAAAAGCTTGTCCCATGAGTGAACAAAAAACATACTTTTCAAGTAAAATACAGGAAATACAGGCTACCCCTAACGGTGGCATTGTAATGAGTAGTGATACTATTTTTAAGGTAACAACCAAAGACAATTTGTATAGCCTACACCCTTTTTTCGAAAGCTTAAAAGTGGAACTCGAAGTTGAGACTAACTTTGATAAAAGCTTGGCATTTCCTTGTGTTCAATTAGATATCCAAGGGAAGGAAGCCATTTGTGATATCACCATAAAAAAGGAACGCGGCTATCTCGCAGTGTTACTTTTTGACTACACCCAACACTACGCCCATTTACACGAAGCCGCTCAGGAAAAGAAATCGGCTTTATTGAATGAGCGGGAATTTCAGCTAAAAGCCGAACATGAAGAAGAGAAAAAGCAATATTTGACATTTATGCGAAAAAGAATAGATGAAAATATAGTTTCAGAATTAGATCAAATTGCAAAAAACCTAGAAAAATTAAAAAATATTACTGAAAATTCTGAACAACTAAGTATATTGGGCGATATCGAGTCTAGTTTTGAAAATTTTCAGTTAAAAGCAAATCAGATTAGAGAAGAATTAGATTTCGATTTTGATTAAATTTGAAGTAAACCTAACTAGCACAATTAATACGAATTCAATATGCCCCTTTCTAAGAAAGTAGTAATTCTGGGACACTTTGGTGTCGGTAAAACAAGTTTGATACGTCAATATGTGGATGAGGCGTTCAGCGAAGATTATATCGTTACGGTAGGAGTTCACGTAAAGAAAAAAGATATTGAGGTGAGCGATCAAACCGTTTCTCTTATCATTTGGGATATCGAAGGTAATAGCTCTATCGACAAGGCGAGAAATTCCTATTTATTGGGAACTCATGGATTTGTCTATGTTTTTGATGTAGGTCGACCCGAGACCTATGAAAATATTACTTCTGAAATGTCTTATTTATCTGAGAATCATGCTGAAGTTCCTGTAAGTCTGGTAGGTAATAAATGCGATTTATTTACCAAAGATTTTAACGAAACTTTCTTTTCCAGTGAATCTTTTAAAAATTGCTTTTTTACAAGTGCCAAAACCGGTGAGAATGTAAACGAAGTTTTTATGAATATCACCAAACAAATGCTTTAATATGGAAAGCATCATGCTCAAAGAAGAAATTCTAAATCACCGTATTCAACAAGTTGAAGTTTCTGAAGATGGAATTGTAATAAATAGTGACAATGCCCTTTATCCCTTTAAAAAAGGCGAGTCCATAACCAGCTTACATCCTTTTTTCGAAGGAATAAAATATTTACTTCCTTCCCTTTCTAAAAATATCACCTTTCCCTGTGTCAATATTGAAATTGAAGGTTCCTCCAAAATTGTTGACATCGAACTGCTGCAATTTCAGAATAAATTCTTCTTATTAATTTTCGATTTCACAGAGCATTACGAAGCTTCTCACCCCCTAGTACAGGAGAAAAATGAATCTTCAATTGCCAAAAACAAATTGGCTTTCGAACAAAAACTATTACAGGCCAAGGACGAATTTAAGAATAGCTTTTTAGCCAACCTAAATCACGAGATCCGAAATCCATTAAATAATATGTTAGGTTTCATTGAATTACTTTCTGAAACCAAGCTTAATTATGAGCAACATGAGACTTTAAAAGTCATTCAAAAAACTGGAGCCCATATTAAAATGCTTATGGACGACATGTTGGATATATCAAAGATCGAACGCGGTGTGTTGACGAAAAAGCATGTAAATTTCTATTTGGGATCTATTTTAGCAAATCTTCAAAATCACTTTGAATTGAAATATCAAAGTAGTGAGGTTTCGTTGGAAATAAACAGCGAAAATAATCTGCCGAAAACGTTTAAAGGAGACCCCATGCGTCTCAATCAAATTTTGTTCAATCTGCTTGAGAATGCCTTCAGAAATACCAAGAAAGGAACTGTAACTCTTAGCATCAAGGCAAATAAACAACCCAACAACATGGCCATTATGCAATTTGAGGTAAGTGATACAGGTGTTGGAATTTCAGAAGATGAAATAAATAAAATATTCGATAGCTACTACCAACTCAAATTAGACAAGGTAAAACCCCTAGGAGAAGGTCTGGGTCTAAAAATTGTAAAGGACTTAGTCGAATTGTTAGAAGGAGATATTTCGGTGACAAGTAAGCCGGGAGAAGGAACCACTTTCCGGCTGAATCTTCCCTTTGAGTTACGCAAGTCGAAACGAGAAAAGAAAACAGTTGCCAAAGGATCGGGAATACTTATTAGCAAGCGAATATTGATTGCAGAGGAGAAATCTGCCAATCAGATGTTGTTTATGAAAACCTTTCTGAACAATGAAAAAGGGTACGTTATTGAGATAGCAAACAATGCCACTCACTTTTTAGAACTAATTGAAAAAAAGGATTATAATCTTCTTTTACTGAAAAGGGCCTATCCCGATATGGATGGTATTGAACTCATTCAGAAGATAAGAAATCATTCTTCCGAAGAAATTTCTAACCTTCCTATTCTAATCGCAAGTGGAAGTACTATGCTGGAAGAACAGCATGCGTTTCTGGAAGCAGGAGCTACTTCCTTCCTTCCGAAACCATATTCGAAGAAGGAGCTTTTTAAAAATATCGAGAAATTAATTCGCTAGTGAGTTATTTTTTGTTGAGCAGATACCTATAATCTTCGAGGTCGAGCCCACCATTAAAAATTTCGATCGATCTTTTAATTAACTTATTTGCCAAGTCTTGGGTATAACCTAATCCAATTGCATATCGCTCCAATAAAGCACGCTCTTCATCGTCAATTTCATTATCGGCGAATATCATCTTAAATAGATCCAACATTCTTTCCAATCTTACGTCTGCAGAGTTGGGTGGATGTATAGGATATTTCTCCGGATTTTTAAGTATGTCCTGATATTCCATTTCGCTCACATTGAGCTTACGTGCGAAGCGGTTTAATAACGTTTCCTCATCCTCATTTAGTTCTCCATCTACAAATGCGATACGCGCAATCGAGGCAAAATGACTTAGATTTCTGTTGTGTTCCCCACTTTCAAATAAATCGGTAAAAGACATAGTTTATTTTTATACTGCAAATATAAAATTAGTTATTCTTTTTTGAAGCCATAAGGGGCAAAAATCATCTAAACTTTTCTTAATTCAGAACACAATCTTTTTCAAAACAGTAACTTTAATAATTCAAAAAAAATAGCGATTCTATTTTATTCAAAAGATTCTGTTTACGCTTAACAAAATTCAAGCACCGTTTGATAAATCATACCAAATGAAAAATAAATTACCTTATCTCAATGGCCTAGCGTTTTTGTTGGTGATTACCATCAATTATTTATCTAATACGGGTATCATAAATAATACTACCATTGGTGAGGTTTCAGGAGAATACCGAAACCTCTTTACTCCTGCCGGATATGCATTCGCCATTTGGGGACTTATTTATTTGTTATTGGCTGGTTTTGTGGTCTATCAATTTCGTGCTTTGTGGAAGAAAGAACGAGCGGTAAAGGTGGTAAACGACACCTCAGGTTGGTTCCTATTATCCTGCGTGGCCAATTCGGCTTGGGTATTTTGTTGGCTTTATGGCAATTTACTACTCAGCCTAATTTGTATGTTCACCTTGTTATTTGCCTTACTAAAAATCGTTTGGAGAAACGACATGGAAATATGGGATGCCCCTATTTCCATCATTGCCTTTGTTTGGTGGCCTTTTGTCATTTATTCGGGTTGGATTGCCGTGGCGAGCATTGCAAACGTAGCGGCTTACCTAACCAGCATCGAATGGAGTGGTTGGGGAATTTCTGAAATGAGCTGGACTTTAATGATGATAGGAGTTGCCACATCATTAAATCTCTTAATCCTTTGGAAAAGAAATATGAGAGAATTTGCAGCAGTGGGTGCTTGGGCGCTTATTGCTATCGGAATTGCAAACAAGGAAAGTCACGATGTCATTACCAATGTGTCATTTGTTGCGGCTGCTCTCTTACTCCTGGCAGCAGCTGTACATGGAATCCTAAACTACAAAACCAATCCATTTTTTAAATTAAAAGAATATTTCAGTAATAATGATCGATAACCAACGTCATCTTTTTCAGCTTGATCCCAATACGATTTACCTGAACGGTGCCTATATGAGCCCACAGTTGAAATCGGTTGAAGATGTTGGAATACGTCACCTAAAGCGAAAGTCGGAACCCTATAAAATTACACCCGATCACTTTTTCTCTGGCAAAGAAGAACTTCGGAAGGTGTTTGCTCAATTAATTTCAGCCGAAGATTCACAACGTATTGCAATAATCCCCTCGGTTTCCTTCGGAATAGCTACTGCCTTGCATAACATAAAATTCGAAAAGGGCGATGAAGTAGTTGTGTTGGAAGAACAATTTCCCAGCAACTACTATTCATGGAAACAATTAGAAACTGAAAATAAAATAAAGTTAAGAACCATTGTTGCACCAACCATCAATTCTGAACGTGGGAAACAGTGGAATAAAGATGTATTGAGCGCTATTAATTCTCATACAAAAGTAGTTGCCATTCCCCATATTCATTGGGCCGACGGAACGATATTCGACCTAATAGCCATTCGGAAGAAGTGCGATGACGTAGGTGCTTATCTCATTATTGACGGCACTCAAAGTGTTGGGGCCTTGCCTTTTTCAGTAGCACAAATTAAGCCCGATGCTTTGATCTGTGGTGGCTATAAATGGCTAATGGGCCCCTACGGACTTGGAGTTGCATACTATGGAGAAAAGTTTGATAACGGCTTGCCTTTAGATAACAACTGGATGAATCATGAAAAGAGCGAAGATTTTAAAAATTTAGTGAACTACAATCCTAACTTTAAGCCCAAAGCTGTTAGATTTGATGTAGGTCAATCCAGCAATTTCATTCTGGTTCCTATGCTTACGGAAGGCATTTCACAGATTCTTGAGTGGGGTCCTGCAAACATTCAAGAATATTGTGGCGCGATTACCAATGAAGCAATCAACAGGCTTAGTTCCAAGGGATACTTTGTTGAATCGGATCAACAACGGGCCAAGCATCTGTTCGGAGTTTATTTACCAAAAAATAAAGATATTGATGCTTTAAAAGATCGATTGTCTGAGAAGAACATTGTGGTTTCGTATCGTGGTGACGCGGTGAGAATTTCACCTCATCTGTATAATACAAAAGTCGAAATAGAAAAACTCGTTTCTTGTTTTATTTAAAATCTCCCTGACTTATCTTTGCCGCTCTATGAGCAAAACCTTGGTTTCGTCTCTTTTTTCACAGTCTTCGGAAATACGAAAACTGCGGGATTCTGTTGCTCATCCTCAAAATAAGATACTTTTATCCGGTCTGGTTGGGTCCTCTGTTTCTTTGGTTATTTCTGAAATATTCAAACAATCGGAATTGCCTTTCTTAATCATACTTAATGACAAGGAAGAAGCGGCTTACCATCTCAACGATCTTGAAAATTTATTGGGGGATAAGAATGTCCTTTTTTATCCGGGAAGTTATCGTAGACCCTATCAAATAGAAGAGACCGATAACGCCAGTGTATTACTGAGGAGCGAAGTGTTAAATCGGATCAACTCCCGAAAGAAACCGGCACTTATTGTTACTTATCCAGAAGCTTTGTTCGAAAAAGTGGTAACCCGCAAAGAATTGGAACGGAACACACTTAAGATTTCGGTGGGTGATGAATTGAGTATTGATTTTGTAAATGAAGTCATGTTCGAATATAAATTTAAGCGAGTCGATTTTGTTACAGAACCGGGAGAATTTTCGGTAAGAGGGGGAATTTTAGATGTGTTTAGCTTCAGTAATGATGAACCCTACCGAATCGAATTTTTTGGTGATGAAGTAGATAGCATACGAAGTTTCGATGTGGAAACACAGCTGTCGAACGATCCGATAAAAAAGATTTCCATCATTCCAAATGTTGAAAATAAACTAATGGATGAAAGCCGGGAAAGTTTCTTAAAGTACATCGCATCAAAAACAGTGGTAGTCCTCAAGAATGAAGAGATCCTAAGTGGAAGTATCGAGAAGCAATTCCGAAAGGCTATCGAAGCTTTTGATGAACTAGACGGAGAGGTTCGGCAATTTAAGCCTAATGAATTGTTCTGTGATGCCAATTTACTGAAATCTCAATTAGAACAATTTACGTCGATTTATCTAAGTAATAATATATCTTCAACGTATCACAGCAATATTACGTTTAAAACTATTCCACAGCCTTCCTTTAACAAGCAATTTGAGCTATTAATCGAGAACTTGAATAGCAATACTGAGAACGGTTATAAGAATTATATCTTTTGTAGTAGCGAACAACAATCGAAACGATTCCATGATATTTTTGACGACGCCGAACAAAAGGTAAATGAATACGAGACCATTGTGTTCCCTCTATACAGAGGATTTATCGATCAGTCACAAAAAAATGCCTGCTATACCGATCATCAAATCTTTGAGCGTTATCATAAGTTTCAGCTTAAAAATGGCTACGCCAAAAAACAAGCCATTACACTCAAAGAACTCACTAATCTCGAAGTAGGTGACTATGTAACCCATATCGATCACGGAATTGGAAAATTTGGCGGACTTCAAAAAATCGATGTAGAAGGAAAGCAACAAGAGGCGATTAAATTGATTTATGGTGAAAGAGATATTTTGTATCTCAGTATTCACTCTCTCCACAAAATTTCTAAATACAATGGGAAAGACGGCACCACTCCTAAGATCTATAAACTAGGGAGCGCCGCCTGGAAAAAACTAAAACAGAAAACCAAGAAGAGGGTAAAAGAAATTGCCTTCAACCTCATAGAATTGTACGCCAAGCGTAGATTGCGCAAAGGTTTTCAGTACTCGCCGGATTCTTACTTACAGCATGAATTGGAGTCTTCCTTTATGTTCGAGGACACCCCAGACCAAACTAAAAGTACCGAAGACATTAAACGTGACATGGAAAGTGAACGCCCTATGGACCGACTGGTTTGTGGTGATGTTGGATTTGGTAAAACCGAAGTTGCAGTTCGAGCAGCATTTAAAGCCGTTGACAATGGAAAGCAAGTCGCAATTCTGGTTCCTACTACAATTCTAGCTTTTCAGCATTTTAAAACTTTTAGCGAGCGGCTTGAAGAAATGCCGGTCAATGTTGATTATCTCAATCGTTTCCGAAGTACAAAACAAAGACGAAGCGTTTTGGAAAATTTGAAATCGGGTAAACTGGATATCGTCATTGGAACGCATCAATTGGTGAGTAAAGCAGTGGAATTTAAAGATCTCGGACTATTGATCATTGACGAAGAACAGAAGTTTGGTGTGGCGGTAAAGGACAAGCTTAAGACATTAAAGGAGAACGTCGATACGCTTACGCTCACGGCGACTCCTATTCCCAGAACTCTTCAGTTTAGTTTAATGGCGGCTCGTGATTTGAGCGTAATTACCACACCTCCTCCCAATCGTTATCCAGTGGAGACCAATGTAATTCGTTTTAGCGAAGAAACCATTCGTGATGCCATTCGGTATGAAATCTCAAGAAGAGGGCAAGTCTTTTTTGTTCACAACCGAATAGAGAATATAAAAGAGGTTGCCGGCATGATACAGCGATTGGTACCCGATGCGAAAATTGGAATCGGTCATGGACGTATGGAAGGAAAAAAACTGGAGCAACTCATGCTCGCCTTTATGAATAATGAATTCGATGTGTTGGTCTCTACTACAATTATTGAAAGTGGTCTTGATGTACCCAATGCGAACACTATCTTCATTAATAATGCGAATAATTTTGGGCTCAGTGATCTTCACCAAATGCGCGGTAGAGTGGGACGTTCGAACAAGAAAGCCTTCTGTTATTTTATCACTCCACCTTTCTCGGCAATGACCGAAGAAGCCCGAAAAAGGATCACCGCGCTGGAACAATTTACAGACTTGGGTAGCGGATTTAACATTGCAATGAAGGATTTAGAAATTCGTGGAGCTGGAGACTTATTAGGAGGTGAGCAAAGTGGATTCATCAATGAAATTGGATTCGAAACCTACCAAAAAATTCTTGCGGAGGCTATAGACGAATTAAAAGAAAAAGAATTCAAGGACCTCTATGCCGGCACCGAACACGAAAAGAAAGAATTTGTAAAAGAGACGGTGATCGATACCGATTTTGAACTTCTCTTCCCGGATGATTACGTGAATAATATTACAGAACGTCTAAATCTCTATCAGAAATTGAACGAACTTAAAACCGAGGAAGAATTGCAAAAATTCGAGTCGGAATTGGTGGATAGATTTGGAGACTTACCCGATCCGGCCGTGGATTTATTAAATAGCGTACGAATTAAATGGTTGGCTATTTCTATGGGGTTGGAGCGTGTGGTTATGAAGAAAAATCGAATGGTGGGTTATTTTCTAAGTGATCAGCAAAGTCCATTTTACCAGAGTGATACGTTTGGAAAGGTGTTACAGTTTGTTCAGCAAAATGCTTCCGAAGTAAAAATGAAAGAAAAACAGACCAGGAATGGGCTTCGGCTATTACTAACGTTCCAGGGCATAAAAGATGTGGATAGCGCGTTATCTGCGCTTCAGAAATTTCAGAAGTGATAAAAAGCATTCTCGAAATGCTCGATTTTCTCTTCTTTTGAGTTTTTCAAAATGGCTACAATATCAAACCTTACTTCATTCTCAAGTTGATTTGAAATCAAATATTCGTTAGCAGCCATCACCAGCAACTTTATTTTTTTCTTGCTCACAAAACTTTGAGGGTCGCCAAAATAGGCACTATTGCGTGTCTTTACTTCAACCACCACCACGAATTCTTCCTTTTGGGCGATTATATCTATTTCGGCCTTTTGGAATCTAAAGTTACGCTCTAGGATTTCGAATCCGTTGTTCATTAAATAATCCACTGCCATTTCCTCCCCTAAAATACCAAGATCATTATGCTCTGCCATGGATACAAGTTAAAAGGATCAATGCTTATCGTCTAAATATTGTGGTCGGAATTCATGAATGATACATATTTACCATAAGCTGTTACGATACTCATACTAACACATATAAAGGGAATGTACTTTTGAATTCAACACTTAAATACAATTACCATGAAACAAGCAATTATACTATTTAGCACCGTACTAATATCTTTTACGGTTATGGGACAGGCCACGGCCATTCCCGATCCGGCTTTTGAAAGCAAACTAATTTCTTTAGGAATCGACACCAATGGGATGACCGGTGATATTCTCAATAGCGACGCAGAAGGAGTCCTCAATTTGAATGTTTCTAACTCCGGAATATCCGATCTAACCGGAATTGAAGCTTTTGTTGACGTCGAAATATTGGATTGTCAAGACAATAATTTAACCGAGCTGACCCTTATTAACAATCTTGCACTTTCATTCTTGGACTGCCAAAACAATGCAATTACTTCTATAAATTTGAGTGGAAATGACAACTTAATTAGTCTAGCGTGCCAAAACAATGCACTCCCCACATTGGACTTAAGCAATAATGTTGCGCTTAGTGATCTTAGTTGTCAAAATAATCAACTCACTTCTTTAAATCTTAACTCGAATAGTAACTTGTATCAAATTATTTGTCATGATAATACTTTAACCAATATCACTTTACCCAGTAGTGCCAACTTGTTAGAAATATTCTGGTGTTATAATAACGCGTTGGAAAGTTTAGATCTCACTTTGGCTCCTATTTTGGCTACGTTGCGATTTGAAAATAACAACCTCAATTTTCTTGATTTGAGAAACAGTAACAACACCAATATACATACTATGGACGCCAGAGATAATCCCAATCTCGAACTTATTTGTGTGGATGATATCGATTATTCTACCAATGCGTCTAATTGGAATAAAGACACCACAGCCGAATACAGTGAAACCTGCTTGTTGTCGATTTCAGATATGAATATTAGAAGTTTTAGTATCATTCCGAATCCAGTTCAAGACAGTTTTATAATTACTTCGGAAAACTTACAAGAAATTAAAAATATTGAGTTGATCAACAGCATAGGACAAGTCAAACAACTAGAGAATTTACTCACTCATGATGTATCGAGCCAAACTTCGGGACTATATTTTCTGAAAGTTTACTGGGAAGACGGTAGTGTTCATACACAAAAGTTTATCAAGCGGTAAAATCCAATTTCACGGAATTATCTTGAACTTTGAGTCTTACAGTGCGACCCAGAATCAAGGCCCGGTTATCTTGGATATGTCCGGCAGGGAACCCAAAACAGACTGGATAATCGTATTCTTTGACGTGTTCCCAAACAATTTCGTTGGCCGTTTTGCCGAAAGGGACGGTATTGTCGTTCATATCGTTCATGCCGCCCACAATAAGCCCAGCTACATCTTGCAGCATCCCATTGCGTTTTAAATTCATTAGCATGCGATCGATATGGTATAAATATTCGTCGAGATCTTCAATGAATAATATCTTACCGGCGGTTTGTAAAGCGGTATTACTTCCGCAGAGAGAATACAAAATGGAAAGATTGCCCCCAACGAGGCTGGCTTGAGAATCGCCAGATCGTATGAGGTTTTCTTTGGAAACATATTCGATGGAGTATCCATTTCCGAAGAGCGCCTCTTTAATCGTATTTCGAGTGGCATCGGTTTTTGTACGAATATCGGTGGCCATGTTGGCATGTAATGTCTCTATTCCCATATGGTGAATATGACTGTGAAACACGGTAACATCGCTATATCCAATAATCCATTTGGGATTTTTTCTGAATGCGGAAAAATCCAAGGCATCGATCAATCGCACCGAACCATATCCTCCGCGAGCACACCAAATAGCTTTGATTTCGGGATTATCCAGCATATTTTGAAAATCTTGAATCCTAAGGCTATCATTACCTGCAAATTGATGATCCTCTGCGTTAATCGTAGTTCCAATTTCGTAATTCAAACCCCAACTCGTGATTAATTCCAACAAGGGAGAAATTTCTTCAGTACTTATTTTTCGGGCAGTCGATACAATTCCAATGCAGTCTCCGTCGTTCAGAAAAGGTGGTGTAACCATAAAAGTTAAATGTGCGTCCTATTGGTGAATAAAATTAAACCAATTAGTTAAAAAAAAGTCATATTATGGTTAAAACACTTGTTTTCAGTATATTTAAAAACATTTATTAACCCCAAAACTATCATAGCCTATGGAAATAGCTACGAATCCTTCATGCAATGCAGCTACGCTAGATCCTTATGTTCCTTCCGGGAGTAACCCTTGGAATACAAGCAAAATTAAACATATTTACCGAAGATTGGGCTTCGGTGCTAGCATTATGGAAGTAGATGATGCCTTAGCACTTTCTCCCTCCGATTTCATCGATTCGTTGGTGGATGATGCATTTAATTTACCCCCAACTGCGGCCCCGCCCTGGGCAAATTGGGCTTACAGTGATTTTACCGATTTTGAAACAGAAAACAATGAATATGTGTTTTCATGGCGATTGCAATCGGGGAACGATATCATTTCTGAAAAACTTAGAGGAAGACTTACTTTCTTTTGGATGAATCATTTCGTTACCGAATTGGAGACTTATTTCTATTCTCCTTATATGTTTCAGTATTACAATCTCAATCAAACCTATGCTTTAGGTAATTTCAAGGAGTTTGTTCGTGAGATTGGTGTTAGTAATGCCATGTTGCTTTACCTCAACGGTTTTCAAAACACAAATTATAATCCGAATGAAAACTACTCCCGTGAATTATTCGAACTATTTACTCTGGGGGAAGGAAATAACTACACCCAGGATGATATCCTCGCAACCTCTAAGGCACTTACCGGTTACAATCACTGGAACGAATTCGGAGGTGATATCTATTTTGACAGTAGTACTTTCGACGATTCCGACAAAATAATTTTTGGTCAGGAAGGTCCCTGGGGTTATGACGATGTGATCGACATTCTGTTTAATGAAAGAGCCAATGAAATAGCGACATTTATCACGACCAAACTCTATAAGTTCTTTGTGAGTCCTTCGGTAGATGCCCTAATTGAAACTGAAATCATCGCTCCTTTAGCACAAGAATTAATCAATAGCAATTTTGAATTGGTTCCTATGCTGAAAATGCTATTCAAAAGTGAACATTTCTTTGATGAAAGAGCCTTGGGAGTGATTATCAAAAGCCCGTTCGATGTTATCAATTCGTTTGTAAACGACACCCAGTTCTTTTACAACGACGATATCATGGATGCGTTTTTATATTATGCCGGACTTATGGGTCAGGAAATTTATGACCCGCCCGATGTTTCAGGTTGGCAAAGAGACGAAACATGGATCAATTCCTCCACCCTTACCGGGCGTTGGCAATTGATGGAAATTTATTTAGGATACCTGTTCAACAACGGTTTCGAATTTTCTCTTACCGATCTTGCACGGGACCTTTCAAACGACAGTAACGATCCGGAATTCATCACACAAGTTATGGTAGATCATTTTGTGAGCAAACCGCTCCATTCTGCCAATGATTATGTGATCGCTACCGACATATTTAAGTGGGATATCCCCCAAAACTACTACGACGATGGAACTTGGAACCTTAGTTGGTCCGAAGCTCCTTATCAATGCTACTTATTACTGGTTCATATAGCCAGAATGCCCGAATTTCAACTTAAATAAATGAGCTATGTGTAACAATCATCATCATATTCCAAAAAATACTTCAAAGAAAGACGAGAAGACAGTTCACGATCAGGAACACATTAAGTGGAACCGCCGCTCATTTATCCAGGCACTTGGTTTAGCCGGTGCAGGTAGCATGATGCTGGGAGGCACGAGCACGGTAAGTGCTTCAAAACCTTCACCGCTTTCGGTGGCCCTGTCTCAGAGTGAAAACGACAATATACTTGTAATCGTTCGCCTTAAAGGTGGAAACGACGGGCTTAATACCATTGTACCTGTTTACGATTATGCTAGTTATGCGAATTTACGACCCACTATTCGCCATGAGCAAAATGATTTACTTATGCTGAATAGTGACTTCGGAATTCCAAATTATATGAACAACCTGGAATCCATGTGGGGTGACGGTAAAATGAAAGTAGTTCATGGAGTAGGTTATCCGAGCCAAAATCTATCTCACTTCCGTTCCTCCGATATATGGGCTTCGGCAGATGCGATCAATTTTGAAGCCACCGGTTGGTGGGGTCGCTATTTCGAAGATCTTTATCCGGATTATCTAATCAATCCGCCAGAAATTCCACCTGCCGTTCAAATTGGTAGTATTGGAAACTTGGTTTTTGAAGGAGTGGATAACAATTATGCCTTTGCTGTAGCCAATCCTGAACAATTGGCCAATGTGGCCGAAAATGGTACCATCCATGACGTATTGGATATTCCAGACTGCGTGTATGGAGACAAGTTATTGTTTATGCGATCTACCACAAACACCACATTTATTTACGCCAACGTTATTAACGATGCTTATTTATCGGCCTCCAACGATGCTCCATATGAAGAAGCACCCCTTTCCGATCAATTGGCTATCGTAGCGCGATTAATCAAAGGTGGCCTTGGTACCAAAGTTTATATGGTGACCTTGGATGGATTCGATACCCATGCCGAACAGGCTGGCGCTCACCAAGCGTTATTGGAGGATTTAGCAGATTCCATGAAGAATTTCTACGACGATCTTGCGACCACCGGAATGGACACTCAGGTATTATCGATGACCATTTCCGAATTTGGAAGAAGGCCCTACGAAAATGGCTCGTTTGGTACCGATCACGGTGCCGCGTCGCCCGTCATGCTATTTGGTCCGGCGTTGGAAGGCAGCGGATTTGTTGGCGACCATCCCGACATCAACATTTGGGATAATAACGACAACTTAATCCCGTCCACCGACTTTAGAGATGTTTATAATTCGGTGTTGACAAATTGGTTCTGCTTGGATCCCGCCGTTCTCGATCTTATTCTATTGGGTCAATCCTATGAAAATCTTGACCTCGGATTCGATTGTGAGTTGTTGGATACTATAGACTTCGGAAATGTAACTCGCTTTGTACATCGTCCTACCTATTCGAACGATAGGACTTATATCGAAATGCAGATGCCGGTGACTGCCCATGTGAATATCAAATTGTACGATATCATGGGGAAAGAAATAGCAACTCTGAAAAACGAAATGCTATTCCCGGGTCAACATTCGGTCGATGTTATTGCAAATGCCAATACTCGATTGAGCTTTGGTCAATACATTTATCGTATAACCACCGGAGGACAGAATTACAGTAAATCGATAATGATAAAATAATTTAGAATCCCCCGTTTCGGGGGATTTCTTTTTTATACCCTTCCCGAAGATAAAATCGTTATTTTTGCTGCTGTTTATCAAGTATAGCAGATTTCAGAAATAACTATGATCGAAGATCCCAAAAGATATACAATTACTGCAGCCTTACCTTATACCAACGGGCCAGTTCATATTGGACATTTGGCAGGTGTTTATGTTCCAGCCGACATATATGCCAGATTCCAAAGATTGCAAGGTAAAGACGTCCTTTTCGTCTGCGGAAGTGATGAACACGGCGTTCCCATTACCTTGAAGGCAAAGAAAGAAGGTGTTTCACCACAAAACATTGTGGATAAATACCATACGATGATCAAGGAATCATTTGAAAAGTTTGGTATTACTTTCGATAATTATTCTCGTACTTCTGCCAAAATTCATCACGAAACAGCTTCCGAATTTTTTCAGAAACTTTATGATGACGGTAAATTTGTGGAAGAGATTACAGAGCAATTATTCGACGAAGAGGCGCAGCAATTTCTAGCCGATAGGTTCGTCGTTGGGACCTGTCCGAAATGTGGTTATGAAGAAAGTTACGGCGATCAATGTGAAAACTGCGGGACCTCACACAACGCTACAGATCTTATAAATCCGAAAAGTGCCATTAGTGGTTCTACACCCATAACTAAAAAGACCAAACACTGGTTTTTACCACTGGATCAATACGAGCCATGGTTAAAAGAATGGATCATAAAAGGACATAAAAAAGATTGGAAAACCAATGTCTATGGACAATGTAAGTCTTGGATTGACGACGGACTTCGACCTAGAGCAGTAACTCGCGACCTAGATTGGGGAATTCCTGTGCCCGTAGAAGGTGGCGAAGGAAAAGTGCTTTACGTTTGGTTCGATGCGCCCATTGGTTATATATCTGCTACAAAAGAATGGGCCAACGAGAATAATAAAGAATGGGAACCCTACTGGAAAGACAAACACTCTAAGTTGCTTCATTTCATAGGAAAGGACAATATCGTTTTTCATTGTATCATATTTCCATCCATGTTGAAGGCGGAAGGGAGTTACATACTTCCCGATAATGTTCCGGCCAATGAGTTTCTCAATTTGGAAGGAAATAAAATTTCTACAAGCAAAAACTGGGCAGTTTGGCTGCACGAATACTTGGTAGACTTTCCGGATCAACAGGATGTGTTAAGATATACGCTTACGGCGAATGCGCCTGAGACCAAAGACAACGATTTTACCTGGGCCGATTTCCAAGCCCGAAATAATAGTGAGTTGGTAGCTATCTTCGGAAATTTTATAAACCGAGTTGCTGTGCTTACCCATAAATATTATGAAGGTGTCATTCCCTCTCCTTCGACCTTTTCCGAAGTTGACGAGAAAACGCTTGATGAATTAAAGACCTACCCAAATGTCATCGCCAGTTCTATCGAAAGGTATCGTTTCCGCGAAGCGCAAATGGAATTGATGAATGTAGCGCGATTAGGTAACAAATATTTGGCCGACGAGGAACCTTGGAAAACCATCAAAACGGACGAAGAACGAACAAAAACGGTTATGTATGTGGCTTTGCAAATTGCCGCTGCCTTAGCTGTTTTGAGCGAGCCTTTCCTCCCTCATACTTCTGAAAAACTAAAAAGAATTTTAAACTTTAAGGAAGCCTCTTCTGGTCAAGAACTCAGTTGGGGTAAGGCTTCCGAAACTTCGACACTGTTGAAAGAAGAACATCGCATTGAAAAAAGCGAATTACTCTTTTCAAGAATTGAAGATGCTCAAATGCAGCAGCAGCGAGACAAACTAGAAGCCAGTAAGAAGGAGAATGAAGCAAATAATGCTTCCGTAGAACCACAAAAAGATATGATACAATTTGACGATTTCACCAAGCTTGATATGAGAGTGGGTACCATTCTTGAAGCCGAAAAAATGCCTAAAACTAAAAAATTGATGGTACTCAAAGTAGACACCGGCCTGGATGAAAGGACAATCGTCTCAGGTATCGCCGAAAGTTTTTCTCCAGAAGAAATCGTGGGAAAAAAAGTAACCGTTTTGGTGAATTTAGCTCCTAGAGCGCTTCGCGGAGTCGAAAGTCAAGGAATGATTCTCATGACCGAAAATGCCGAAGGCAAACTCGTCTTTGTCAATCCGGATGAAGAAGGAATCGTTAACGGGAGCACAATAAATTAATTGACAGGGAGATTACTACCTTGTTTACTATGTCAAGGAAAATGATGAATTCTTTATGGTGAAGTTTGATTTTTAATGCTGAAAATTGCTTACCATCCCATATTTAAACACAATTTACCTCTAGGGCACCGATTCCCTATGTCCAAGTACGAATTGCTTTATGAGCAATTGATATTAGAAGGAACATGCTCTTCTGAAAACTTTTTTGATCCAGGGTTTCCCAATGATGAAGATTTAAAATTGGTTCACACGTCAGAATATATTGAGAAACTTAGAAAACTCGATTTGGACAAATCGGCTGCACGAAAAATCGGTTTTCCTCTTTCAGAAAAATTAATAGAAAGGGAACATATTATCACACAGGGAACTATCAAAGGTTGTGAATTTGCCCTCAAAAACGGAATTGCAATGAACATTGCGGGAGGCACGCATCACGCCTATTCAGATCGTGGTGAAGCTTTTTGTTTGTTTAACGACCAAGCGGTAGGTGCAAGAACGCTTCAGAAGAAAAAATTAGCCTGTCAAATTCTAATGGTGGATTTAGATGTGCATCAAGGCAATGGCACTGCTGAAATTTTCCAAGACGACCCTTCTGTCTTCACTTTTTCAATGCACGGTGCCGGGAATTATCCTTTCCGAAAAGAAAAAAGCAATCTCGACATTGCTTTGAAGGACGGAACCGGGGACGATGAATATCTCAATATTTTGAAAGAAACTTTGCCAAAACTCATTTCAGAAGTAAAACCCGACTTCATCTTTTACCTTAGTGGAGTCGATATTGTCGCGACGGACAAGCTCGGCCGACTCGCCTGTACTCCGGAAGGCTGTAAAGAACGCGATCGATTCGTACTACAAACTTGTAAAGAACTAAACATACCTGTGCAAGTGAGTATGGGAGGCGGGTATTCTCCCGACATTAAAATCATTATTGAAGCCCACGCGAATACCTTTCGTTTGGCTCAGGATATTTTTGAATAATTATCTAAATATCCCCGGCAATGGGTATTTCAATATAGCTTGCCTCGGCTTATCATTGTGGTATAACTTTAAAATTACAACATGATGAAAAAATTAATTCTAATCCCGGCTTTATTATTTGGAGCGATAAGTTTCGCACAAAATTCGTCCATAACTGTAGGTTCCGATACTAGTACACCTCCTAAGGCAACAACGGTTGTAAATACAAATGGTGGAATCGATGCTATAATCGATACCGGGAGTAATACCAATACAAGCAACTCAACCAATGTTCAGATGCTGCCAAAAAAATCGAATAATCCGTACGACAATGTGACGATTAAGAAGAAGAAGTCATCCAATCCTTACGACAATGTGAAAATGGGTAAGCCGAAAACCAAAGGAACAGTGATCGATCAAAAATAAAAAAGGGAGCTTCGGCTCCTTTTCATTTTGCACAACTGACAAATATCATTCATTGCCTGCATTCAGATTGACATCTTTGCTCGGTAAATCGATCAGCCATGCACAATTTAAATGTAGTCACCGTTTCCGAAGCAGTTTCTCATATTAAATCGGGAGACAGAGTCTTTTTTCAGGGAGCTGCCATGACACCCAATCTATTAATCAATGCCCTGTGTGAACGACACCACGAACTTAGTGATGTTGAGATTGTACAAATTCACACCGATGGGAACGCGCCATATATGGAACCTCCCTGTTCCAATGCGTTTAATTTATTTAGTTGCTTTGTGGGCTCCAACGTTCGGAAAGGAGTAAATACGAATAAAGGGGATTACATTCCTATCTTTTTAAGTGAAATCCATTGGTTGTTTAGGAAAAATATTTTGCCTTTGGATGCTGCATTTATTCAAGTTTCTCCTCCCGATAGACACGGTTATTGTTCGTTAGGAGTTTCGGTAGATATTACCATTCCCGCGATTCAAAATGCAAAAAAGGTCATCGCATTGGTGAATCCGAAGGTACCCAGAACACATGGTGATGGAATTATACATATCAATCAAATCGATTTTGCTGTAGACATCGACCATCCCATCCACGAGGTGGGGTTTGGTATTCCCACAGAGACTGAAAATGCGATAGGTAAAAATGTCGCTGAACTTATTGAAGACGGTGCTACACTTCAAATGGGAATTGGAACCATTCCCAATGCCGTGCTGCATAACTTAACAAATCACAAACGACTTGGTGTTCACACCGAAATGTTTTCGGATGGTCTATTACCATTGATAGAAAAAGGAGTCATAACGGGCGAAGAGAAAGAAATTAAAACCAATAAAATTGTGACCACTTTTGCCGCCGGATCCCAAAGGCTATACGATTTTATAGACGACAATCCTTCCATACATTTTAAAGAAGCTGCCTACACGAACGATACGGCCATTATTCGTGCGAATCCGAAGGTCACGGCTATCAATAGTGCCATTGAGATCGACTTTACAGGACAAATTTGTGCCGATACCATTGGTACATATCAATATTCCGGAGTAGGTGGGCAAATGGACTTTATTCGAGCCGCATCACTTTCAGAAGGAGGAAAACCCATTATTGCGATGCCATCCACTACAAAAAAAGGGGTGTCAAAAATCGTCCCGTTTTTACAACCAGGCGCCGGAGTAACCACCACAAGGGCGCATGTACATTATGTCGCTACTGAATATGGAGTTGTAAATTTATTCGGAAAAAGTTTAAAACAACGGGCAAAAGCACTCATTTCTATCGCCCATCCAAATCATCGAGAAAATCTGGAACGACAAATGATCGACCGATTTAAATTGGATTAAGAATTTCGAAATTGAGCAATGGCTGTTTCAAAAAATTGAATCGCCTGTTCCAAATGGGTGTTTTTTGCCGAAAGTACTCCTCCGTTAAATCCGTCGGATTTCCAATCTCCAATTTCCAATTTATTGAATTTGGAAACATCAATGGAGTCTCCCTCTTTATAGCCTGAGACATAGAAGTAGTGATCGTCGCAAACCGAATCGGGAATAGCTAATCCCATACCCACAGATATCTTTGAATTTTCAGGAAGTGGCCCATAAGCTCCCGTATCGAAATGATGGGGCCAAATTCGAATTGTCGAATCTATCTTTTCTTCATTTACAACAGCTTTTAAAACCTTCTCGGCTAAGATGCGAAGATCTATTAATTTCTTCAATTCATCGGAAGAGGTTAATTTGAAGGTAAAGTTGGCATCGATTTCATACGGCAAGTCATAATGAAGATCGTATGTATAGGGTTTATTCAGTTTTACTTCGGAAATGTGCTTCAACCAATCTATTGTTGCTGCATGAGGCATTTCATTCAGTAAAAATTCCTCTACTCCTGAATCATCCATCCATTCTAAGCTAAAGCGATGATAGTTTAGACAAAGAATTTCCCCATTTTCGTTAAAGGGATGGGTTGATAATCGCATCGAATCGATATCGAATCCCAAATTAGTGTGACTGTCGTCGTCTTTCTTTTCTAAAAAGCACTTTCCTGCCGTAGCCAAATACTGTGATGCCAAATGCATCATTTTTACCATTTTATTCATGGGTTCCTGCGTAATTAATTCCGGTTAATCGATGCATATCATAACTAAAAGTTGACAAATCCTGATGATTAAATTTTGAAATGTCGTCGTACCCGCAAGCTCGGGCTACTACTTGAATGAGATGGTTGGTCGCATCGAAGAAATTGTGTAATTGTTTGGCAGACGAATCGATTATCAATCGGCTGCGAAGCGATTCTTTTTGAGTCGCAATACCCACGGGGCAATTATTACTGCCACAGGCTCGCATTCCAAGACATCCAATGGCTTGTAATGCCGAATTCGAAACAGCAATGGCATCGGCACCCAGCATTAGTGCTTTCGCAAAGTCTTCAGCAACCCTTAATCCACCTGTAATAACTAAAGTAACATCCTTCGCTCCAACTTTATCTAGATATTTTCGGGCTCTGGCTAATGCCGGAATCGTGGGAACATTTATGTGATCTCTTAAAATTTTGGGTGCCGAACCTGTTCCACCACCCCTTCCGTCGAGGATGATATAATCGACACCAACGTCTAAGGCAAACTGAATGTCCTTTTCAATATGACTAGCTGCGATTTTAAATCCGATGGGAATTCCTCCTGTTCGATCTCGCACTTTTTCAGCAAATGCTTTAAAATCTTCTACTCCGTGAAAATCGGGAAAAGTTGCAGGCGAAATCGCAGTTTCACCAACCTCCAAATCACGAACTTTCGCTATTTCTTCGGTGACTTTGTTTCCGGGAAGATGTCCTCCAGTCCCAGTCTTGGCTCCTTGTCCGCCCTTAAAGTGAAAGGCCTGAACATTATCCAATTTGTCCCAAGAAAACCCAAATTTCGCCGAGGCCAATTCGTAAAAGTATTTGGAATTGTTTTTTTGCTCTTCCGGCAACATACCTCCCTCTCCTGAACATATCCCCGTGCCGGCCAATTCGGCTCCTTTGGAAAGCGCAATTTTTGCCTCTTTGGATAAAGCGCCAAAACTCATATCACTTACAAACAACGGAATATCCAATTCGAGAGGTTTCTTAGCTTTTGGACCTATCGCGACTTTGGTTTTAACTTGCTCATCATCCAATAAGGGTCTAAAAGCTAATTGTGCCGGCAAAAACTGAATGTCATTCCATTGAGGCAAGGTGTTTCGGTCTACGCCCATAGCGGCTGAAAACCCGTGGTGACCAATATTGTCTAGACCATTTTTGGCCAATTCTTTAATATAATCTGTATAAGGTTCGGTGTCTTCCGGGTGGGTATCGGCGTAAGCTCCCAGATATTGATCTCGATCAAATGGCTGCGGATTCTCCTCCAAAAAATCATCTATCTCCGCTTCATCAACAAACAATGTATTTTTTTCAATTTTAGTCGAAAACTTATGAAGCACTTCTTCATTATTGTATTCTGAAACGCCTGTATCGTACCTGTAGTCCCAACCATGAAGACCGCAAATTAGATTATGTCCTTCTATGTGCCCATCGGCCATCAACGCTCCTCGATGCAAACATCTTCCGTAAAGCACGGAAACAGAATCGTCGTATTTTATGATAACGAGATCAAGATTTTTAATAAGCGCATGGGTGGGAACTTTGTCTTCGAGTTCATCGAATTGGGCAATCGCGGTTGGTTTTTTCATGTTGGCTAATTAGAGATTATTTACTTTTAAAATCTATCTTCCTAAGATAATTCAATTAACTCATTTCGATTCTTAAAGTTTTTTTAATAATTATTCTCCATGGAAAATTATTGATTGATGTAATAAATTTTGCGAGAAATATTCGGAAAAGGAATGATTTCAATCTTAAAAACCTTAGCTTTAGGTAACTAAACTAACCCTTATGAAAGATAAAGATGCCGATATCAATAAAGTAGAGCGGCTTGTACATTTGTTTAAACCGGAGCGATATGCATATCTCGCCATTAGCTCCTTGGCTTGCATTGCCATTATTATCCTTGCTATCAAAGTTGTTATTGATGATTCCAGTGAAAACGGTCATTTCGTTTGGGGCGCTTTTGCCTCGGGAGGGGTCGTAGGCGTCGCGATGATGCGAATGATGAAGATGTGGAACGACGTTATCAAAATATTGTTTAAAACTGATTTAGCTAAGGATGTCTGAAATAGAAAAATACAAAAAGTCGTCAAAATGGATTAACATTTTAACGATCATCGGGTTACTAATTATCATCTTTTCAATTTATTGGTTTGTCAACAACCAGGAGGAATTAGTAACTGAAGTCGAACAAGTAACAGAACTTAAGGAAGAGTTGAAAGGTGAAAACGAAGTTTTAGCAAATACCAATTCAGATCTAAGTAGAACCGTCGAAAAATTAAAATTTGAAAACGACACCTTATCCAAAATTTTGGAGGCAAGTACTTCTCCCGTACCTGAAGTAATTGTAAATAGAAGAACCGGATATAACGAAGTAAAAACATTGGTTTCAAATTACGTGAAGTATTGGAATGCGAGAGAAAAAGACAGTATCATGAATTTAATTTCGCCAGACATTGAGAGATTTTATGGTTTGTCCAAACGAAATGAAATTTCAAAACAGAAAGTAAGCGATGATATTAGTAAGCGATGGAAAGAACCTAATTCGTATTATGAGATTGATAGTGATAAATCAATGCAAGTTGTTTTGTTAAACAATAACAATTTCATGGTTACACTTTATGGTCATTGGAAAAATTCGGAATCTGATGTTGAATCTACTATAAAGATTAATGACTCATTAAAATTGTACTTCTTACGACATAAGGCATTAGATTAGAAAAAAAGACAGGGGCCAAGGCCCCTGTTTTCTTCTAGGTGGAATGATATTCTATTTGCTCCCTAGCAATAGTAATTCATTACAAACAATCTCGGTGATGTAACGCTTATTGCCTTCCTTATCGTCCCAGGAACGATTGGTCAATTTACCTTCTACGGCAATTTCCTGTCCTTTGGCTACATAGTTTTCAACTACGTTTACCAGACCTCCACGTACCACCACATTGTGCCAGTGAGTGCGTTCTACTTTTTGTCCTTTTTTGTCTTTGTAACTATCGTCGGTCGCCATGGAGAATTTCGCCATTTTGTTACCATCATCGAAGTTTACAATTTCAGGGTCTTGCCCTAATCTACCAATCAACTGTACTTTGTTTCTAAGTGCGTTCATAATTTAAATTTTTAATAGCCTGCCCGGCTGGACAGACGGGTTTAACAGTTAAGACTATCTCACCGTCTTTCGGTTCGACAGTGCAAATATGAAGCAGCTTCCAAAAAAGATTCGGTTGTTACTTATTTACTTTCGTTTATAGTCGTTTGTAAGTGTTTACAAATGATTAATCAATTCATAAGAACTTGTTTTTTAGATTATTAGGTATTTATATTTTCCTGACAATTTATTCGTAAATTAGTGTTTTCCTCTTTGCAAATTCCTATGACTTCCAATTTTATCGATAGTGTGACCAAGCAATTTCAATATTATAAGCTTCTTGGTGAACGCACTTTTGAGCAATTGGATGAGCAAGACCTTTTCTGGCAATACAATGAAGAAAGCAACTCGGTCGCCATAACTGTAAATCACCTTTGGGGAAATATGAGGTCTCGCTGGACCAATTTTCTCACTTCCGATGGAGAAAAAGAGTGGCGCGAACGTGATAAAGAGTTCGAAGATGTCATTCACTCCCGAGACGAATTACTTCGGAAATGGGAAGAGGGTTGGCAAACGGTTTTTTCAGCCTTACAAAGTATCACTCCGGAAAATTTCAGCACCACCATTTACATCCGTAACCAAGGACACACCATCATCGAAGCAGTGAACCGTCAACTGGCGCATTATGCTTATCACATAGGGCAAATCGTCTATCTCGGCAGAATGATGAAAGGTGCCGATTGGAAGAGCTTATCCATTCCGAAAAATCAATCCAAAGCGTATAATGCCGAGAAATTTTCAGCAGAAAAACACAAAGCACACTTTACCGACGAATTCTTAGATTCCGATAAAACCTGAATATGCAAAACAATCATTCACATCATGAAGACTCCCTTCATGGCAGCAAAGGCTTTTTTCAGAAATATGAGGCCTATTTAGGAGAATTCGTTTATGGAGGAATTGATGGCTGTGTAACTACCTTCGCTGTGGTAGCAGGTGCCGTGGGTGCCGGACTAGACAGCGCCATTATAATTGTACTCGGATTCGCAAACCTCTTGGCCGACGGCTTCGCCATGTCGGTGGGGGCTTATCTTTCCTCCAAATCGGAAAAAGACAATTACGAAAAGCACAAACAGGTAGAATATTGGGAAGTCGATAATCTCCCCGAGGTCGAAACGGAAGAAATTCGTGATATCTATCGAGCCAAAGGCTTTGAAGGCGAATTATTGGAACAAGTGGTAGATGTCATTACTTCCGACAAAGATCGATGGGTGGACGTAATGATGAAGGAAGAACTTCAAATGATGGAAGAGACAAAGTCTCCGTTTTATATGGGTTTAGTTACTTATATTTCGTTTCTCCTTATTGGACTCATCCCGCTTATGACCTACGTTTGGGACTATATAAATCCTATTGAGGGCAATTTATTCTTAATCGCTTCCATACTCACCGCCATAGGCTTTATCATCGTTGGATTCCTTAAAACCTACGTCACCGAAACCAGTCTATGGAAGGGGATTCTAGAGACCTTAGCACTGGGTGCGATCGCCGCTCTGGTATCCTATTTCGTGGGGGATTTATTAGAGCATATAGTAATGAATTCCGGTTAAAATGGAGCAAAATGAATCGCTACGATATGTCCGATGGGCTATGAATTTTGCACGATACACTTTGTGTGTTGTGAGTCTCGTTTTGTTAGTGTTTTCCTTGTTTTCAGGTGCCGAGGCTTATGGTAATGGACTTTCAGCTCTGGTGAAAAACAGCCCCAATGCTTTACCTTGGATCGCTCTGTTCGTTCTTTCATTAATCGCTTGCAAACGACATATATTTGGCGGATTTCTAGTTGTAGTCATCGGTTTATGGATGCTATACTTTTACAATTTCAGAGGAGGAAACTTTTTTCTCACCACCTTTATAATCACCATGCTCATCCCTCTCCTTGGTTTTATTTTAATCGTAACCGGATACTACCTAAAAAAAGCACTTCCGGGTCATGAATGAGTATGTGGAATGGTTGGAAGAAGTCTTTTCATCTCACGCAAATGCTCATATTGCTGAAGGACAAAAAGCTTATATGCGGAATAAATTCGAGTTTTATGGATTAAAATCTCCTGTTAGAAAGGGCCTTCAGAAGAAACTATTAGTGAAAACTGCGCTTCCGGATAAAGAAGATCTGCATGCTATAATAAAGGCATTTTGGGATAAACCTCAACGGGAGTTTCAATACTTCGCCATGGATCTCGCCAAGAAATACACCCGTCACTTTTCCGAAGAAGACATTCAACTTTTTGAATATATGGTAACTCAGAATTCTTGGTGGGACACGGTCGATTTTATTGCTTCACATCTTATGGGTTCTTACTTTCTGAAATATCCGAATCTTAGGGAAGGTTACGTGAAAAAATGGTTGGCCTCCGGAAATTTTTGGTTGCAACGTTCGGCTTTATTATTTCAATTGAAATACAAAGATGAACTCGATACCGACTTACTCGAACGCACCATTGAACCCTTGTTAGGCTCATCCGTATTCTTTATCAATAAAGCTATTGGTTGGGTGCTAAGGGAATACAGCAAAACCAATCCGGGATGGGTTCTACAATATGCCAATAAAACTAATCTTCAACCGCTAAGTAGAAAAGAAGCGCTCCGAATCATTCAAAAGTGACCACAAATGCGGAAACTTGCTTACCTTAGTTCCACTAGAATTTCAGCAGTAATACCATGAGTCAATATCACATCAAAAATCTGGAAGAATATTTTCAAGTGTATCGGAAATCGGTGCAACATCCTGAACTGTTTTGGGAAGAAATCGCCGAAGAAAATTTTGTATGGCGAAAGAAGTGGGACAACGTTTTATCGTGGGATTTCAGCAAACCAGAACTTAAATGGTTTGAAGGAGCAAAATTGAATATTACTGAAAACTGCCTCGACAGACATCTTCATGTTCGAGGGGATAAAACAGCCATTCTATTTGAACCGAACGACCCCAACGAGGAGCCCGAACACATCACCTATAAGGAACTTCACGAACGCGTTTGTGAAATGGCAAATGTGCTAAAAGATCAGGGCATCCAGAAAGGAGATCGGGTATGTATTTATCTACCCATGATCCCGGAATTGGCTATTTCAGTATTAGCTTGCGCTCGCATTGGAGCGATTCATTCTGTCGTATTTGCAGGTTTTTCGGCGGCGGCATTAGCGACTCGAATCAACGATAGTGATTGTAAAATAGTGATTACCAGCGACGGTTCCTTCCGCGGAAATAAAACTATAGATTTAAAGGGCATTGTTGATAAAGCTCTGGAAAGTTGTTCTTGTGTAGAAACGGTTCTGGTCGCCAAAAGAATCAATTCTGAAATTGTTATGAAAAAGGGCCGTGATTTTTGGTTAGCACCCTTGCTCGAAGCTGCTTATAAAGATTGCAATGCCGAAATTATGAATGCTGAAGATCCTCTCTTTATTTTATATACCTCAGGCTCAACCGGTATGCCAAAAGGAATGGTGCATACTACTGCCGGATATATGGTTTACAGTGCTTATACCTTTAAAAATGTATTTCAATATTCGGAAAACGATGTGTATTGGTGTACGGCCGATATAGGTTGGATTACGGGCCACAGTTATATCGTTTACGGACCGTTGGCAAACGGCGCCACGACGGTTATGTTCGAAGGAGTTCCCAATTATCCCGATTGGGGAAGATTTTGGGAGATTGTTGAAAAGCATAAAATCAACCAGTTTTATACCGCACCTACAGCAATTCGTGCTCTCGCAAAAGAAAATTTGAGTTTTGTAGAAAAGTATGATTTGTCGAGTTTGAAAGTGTTAGGTACGGTTGGAGAACCTATTAACGAGGAAGCCTGGCATTGGTACAACGACAATATTGGAAAAAAGAAAAGCCCTATAGTAGATACATGGTGGCAGACCGAAACCGGGGGCATAATGATCTCACCTATCCCATTTTCGACGCCTACCATACCCACTTTTGCTACCTTACCACTTCCGGGAATCCAGCCTTGTCTAATGGATGAGAATGGTGATGAAATTACTGGGAACCAAACCAACGGCCGGCTCTGCGTGAAATTTCCTTGGCCGTCAATGGCTAGAACCATTTGGGGGAATCATCAACGATATAAAGAAACCTATTTCTCCACTTTCAAAGACAAATATTTTACGGGAGACGGTGCCTTGAGAGATGCCACCGGTTATTATCGAATTACCGGTCGTGTTGATGATGTTATCATTGTTTCCGGACACAATCTGGGAACTGCGCCCATTGAGGACGCTATAAACGAACATCCGGCAGTAGCGGAAAGTGCTATTGTAGGATTCCCGCATGAGGTAAAAGGAAATGCCCTTTACGGATATGTAATTCTGAAAGAGGCTGGGGAAGGTCGTGATCAAGACAACCTAAGTAAGGAGATCAATCAGTTGATAACCGAACGCATTGGCCCTATTGCAAAGTTGGATAAAATTCAATTTACTTCCGGCTTACCCAAAACCCGTAGTGGAAAAATTATGAGAAGAATCTTGCGGAAAATTGCCGGAAAGGACACTTCAAATTTGGGTGACACAAGTACTTTATTGAATCCCGATGTAGTACAGGAAATTATGGAAAATGCTTTATGATCGATCTCCCTTGAATCTATAAACGCAGCACTACAATTTTCTAAAAAAGTAGCGGAACCATGTAGTAAGCCACAGTAATTAGGAGTAATATGGATATGATATTTAAGACAACTCCTATTCTGGCCATTTGATGGACTTTTACATGTCCGCTAGCAAATACTATAGCATTGGGTGGTGTGGCCATAGGTAGCATGAAAGCACAACTTGCGGCCAAGGTTACGGGAATAACCATTTGCAGAATTGGAGAATCCAGACCAATGGCTATTCCTACCACCAATGGAACCAATATGGTAACCAATGCCACATTGCTCATTAGCTCGGTCATAAATAGCATGAGGACAATAAGTACTGCGGTTATCACCCACACACTCCAGTCTTTTTGTTGTGAAATAAAATCCCCAATTGCATCTATAAATCCGGCCTGAGTAAGCCCGGAAGCCAGAGCAAGTCCTCCTCCAAATAATATCAATATCCCCCATGGAAGAATCTCGGTATCCTGCCATCGTAAAGGAAAACGGCCCAATTTAAAATTCAGTGGGACAATAAACATAGCCAATGCAGCGATCATACTTATGGTAGTATCTGTAAGGCCGAGATTGGGAAACCACGTATTGAGGCTGCCTCTCAACACCCACGCAAGGGCGGTTAGCAAAAATACAACGAGGACTACTTTTTCTCCTTTGGATAACGGGCCTAGTTTCTTTAGTTCGTTATCGATGATGTTTCCGGAGGCTGCTATATTTCCTAATCCATTTCTATAAAAAACCCTGGTGATTAAAAAGTATGTGATCGTCAACATAATAGCAGCTAAGGGTACTCCCAGTTTCATCCATTGAAAAAATCCGATATCGATCTGGTAATTTTCGTTTAGAAATGCCAGCATCACCGAATTTGGAGGGGTGCCAATTAAAGTCGCCATTCCGCCAATATTGGCACCAAATGCGATTCCAAGCATAATTGAAAGGGCAAAATTTCGGTCGTTTTTGGTGAATCCGTCCTCATCGTTCATTAGCAACCTGATAACAGAAACCGCAATTGGAAGCATTACAACTGTTGATGCCGTATTGGAAATCCACATGCTCATAAGGGCTGTTGACAACATAAAACCAAAGATGATCCCATTTGCTTTTGTGCCGGTGAGCTTCAAAATGGACAAGGCGATTCGTTTATGTAAATTCACCTTCTCAAGGGCGAGTGCAATTACGAATCCGCCAAAAAATAAGAACACAATGGGATTGGCGTAATTCCCTGACACATCTTTGATATCCATCACGCCCAACAGCGGAAACAGAGCTAGAGGAAGTAAAGCGGTTACCGATATTGACACTGCTTCACTGATCCACCAAATGATCATCCAAAATGCAACGGCTATCACGGGATCCAGAGTTTCCGAAAATACATGGCCGGGAATCAATAAAAAGAGGATGCAGACCAATGGCCCCACTATGAACGCAAGTCGTTTGAATATTGAATACGTATGCACGGCGTCAAAGCTACACAAATTGTTTAAGTAATGGAATCCTTTATAACAGGCTTTGATTCACCATATTTAAAAACTTACTCATTGTTCAAACTTTCGAAAGACCGTTAATTTTACGCAAACGTTTTCGTAGTTCATCCCTTGTAAACACTAACAATACGTATATTTTTGCGTACCTTTAATCTTTCAATTTCGAAATAATGCGTCATACTAAAAAAGAACGTTTTGAACAGCATGTGCTGTCTAAATACCAAATTTACAACAGTATTTTTATGACCTTACCCTTCGATGCGATTTCGAATACAGGAGTATTGCTTCCGTTGTTTCAAAATGTATGTGATAAGGGTTTTTCTGAAAATAAAAATCCGACGGAAATCGTTCAGGAATTTTTTAGTAAATATCAGGAACATAGGACTCCAAAGCGCCAAATCAATTTACTTTTCCGTTTTATCCAATATATCGAAAGACAGGTAGTGTTGTTCGACGCCATCGAGGATGCGGCATTTACTCAAATAAACAATATGGATGGGCATGGCACCATGCGACAGGTAAAAGAAGAAGCCGAAGCTAAAAATAAATCGGAAGCCTTAAGAGAGTATTTGCAGCGCTTTAAGGTTCGACCTGTTTTAACAGCACATCCTACTCAGTTTTATCCTGGTGCGGTTTTAGGGATCATTACCGACCTGGCAAAAGCGATTGAAGACAACCAGTTAGATCAAATAAAACTATTGCTAGCGCAGCTTGGTAAAACTCCTTTTTTCAAGAAGCAAAAACCAACTCCATACAACGAAGCTGTGAGTCTTATCTGGTATTTGGAGAATGTGTTTTATCATGCGGCGAGTACAATCTACAGCTATATTCAAAACAATATATTCGAAGAATCCCCAATGGAAAATCAGATTTTACAATTGGGATTTTGGCCGGGAGGCGATAGAGACGGAAACCCTTTTGTAACTACCGAAATTACTCTGAAAGTTGCCGATAGGCTTCGAAAAACTGTTCTTAAAAATTATTTCCGGGATTTACGAAAACTTCGGCGCCGTATCACCTTCGATGGTGTAGTTGAAATTAGCGCTGCTCTGGAAAAAGAGATATACGATCATGCCTTTACCGATGGTAAGGAAGTGACTATTTCTTCAGAAAAAATATTGAAAACACTTGAAGAAATTAAGCGTCTTTTGGAAGAAAAACACCAAAGTTTATTTGTGGATAAGGTGGAGGATTTAATTCACAAAGTACAGCTCTTCGGATTGTTTTTCGCAGCCTTAGACATTCGGCAAGATTCAAGAGTTCATACAACTGCCATTGAGGGAATTGCAGCCGATCATCCAAAACTGTTCCCCGCGAATTATTCCGACATGAGCGATTCGGAAAAAATTGAATTTCTAAGTAATCTTTACGGTAAGGTTGATACCTCGAAATTGACCTCAGAAATCTCTCAAAATACGCTGGAATCCATCTATGCGATGAAAGAAATTCAGAAAACCAATGGAGAACAAGGCTGTAATCGTTATATCATTAGTAATAATGGAAGTGTTGTAAATGTTTTAGAGGCCTTTGCCATGATCCGTCTCTGCGATTGGAAAGAACCCACTGTCGATGTGATCCCATTGTTTGAAACCGTGGATGATTTATTGGTTGCCGATCAAGTTATGGAGACGCTGTATAGTAATCCGTCTTATGGACAACATCTCGAAAGAAGAGGAATGCGCCAATCCATAATGCTTGGATTTAGTGACGGAACAAAAGATGGAGGATACTTAATGGCAAATTGGAGCATATTTACAGCCAAGGAAAGGCTTACCGAGATCTCTCGAAAGTATGGAATCACGGCTATTTTCTTTGATGGGCGAGGTGGTCCGCCAGCACGAGGCGGTGGTAAAACCCATCAGTTTTATGCTTCGTTGGGGAACACTATTGAGCATGAAGAAGTTCAATTAACCATTCAGGGGCAAACCATAAGTTCCAACTTTGGAACCCCGGAAAGTTGTCAATATAATTTGGAGCAATTGCTTAGTTCTGGTATTGAAAATGCAGTCTTTAGTGACGAGGAAGCTGTGTTGAGTGAAGAAGACAGAAATACAATGAATCAATTGGCCGAAATGAGTTATGAGGCTTATAAGGAATTTAAAAGTCATCCAAAGTTCCTACCCTATTTGGAAAAAATGAGCACCTTAAGGTTTTATGCTAAAACCAATATTGGAAGTAGACCTTCCAAGAGAGGAAAAAGTACCGAATTAGTATTTAGTGATCTCAGAGCTATTCCTTTCGTGGGCAGTTGGAGTCAGTTAAAACAAAATGTTCCCGGGTTTTATGGAGTAGGATTTGCCATTTCCGAATTTGAGAAAAAAGGAGAGTTTGAGAAAGTGATTTCTTTGTACAAAAATTCTACCTTCTTTAAAACCTTGTTGGAGAATAGCATGATGAGTTTGACCAAATCTTTCTTTGCCCTCACCGCCTATATGAGGGACGATCCTGAATTTGGTGAATTTTGGTCGCAGATCTATGAGGAATACGAGCGTACCAAGGCTCTACTTTTAAAACTCACCGGATACGAAAGATTAATGCAAGATTCGCGGGCGATGCGAGCATCTATTGAAGTGAGGGAGAAAATTGTGTTGCCACTATTGACAATTCAGCAGTATGCTTTAAAAGAGATTCAAAAATTAAGGAATGAAAACGGTGATCCAAAATTGATTGAAACTTATGAAAAGATGGTGACGCGTTCTCTCTTCGGAAATATTAATGCGAGTCGCAATTCGGCTTAAAACTTATACCCCGCCGAAATAATTAAATTTCTACCAGGTGCTGCTATTCCGCTTGAATATGGCCGGTACCTTTGATCGGTTATGTTTTCGAGGGTTGTCGTTAGTCGTAATTCATCGGTGATTTGATATTGTGCCGCAAAATTGAGTGTGTACCACGATGGTGAATACGGATTTCCTTCAGCATCTAATGCGTAGAGGAATGCATTATTTTGCTGACTTGGAGCTAAGTCCTCGAAATCGAATTTCCCATTGTAATCCACGAATGCGTCCAATTTCCATTTTTCTTTTTGAAACAATAAATGAGTGTTTCCAAAGGGAGGTGCCGCATGTCGAATAGGAACTTCACTGTCATCCTCTTCCAAGGTAAAACCATCGGTGATATTAAACTGCGATCGCAATTGTAATTCTTTGCTGAAATTTAGTTCCAACCCTGCTTCAAAACCATACACCTCTGCACGTCCCGCATTTTGAATAGCCTGTACATTACTTGGTTCGCCTTGATAGTCAATTACGGTCTGACCGTTTAAACTAAAATCCCGTCTTACCAAGGCATCTTTCAGAAAAGTATAATAGGTGGCAAAATCTAATTTCAAAACTTCGTCAAAATTTAAGGCGACCCCTAATTCACCGTTATAAGCATATTCTGCTTCTACATCGGGGTTAGGCACTACAACACTCCCCGGTTCACTATCGAATATTTTTCCAACATCATCCACATTAGGAGCTCTAAAAGCAGTTCCAAAATTGAGTCGCCAACTTAGTACTTTGCTAGGTTGCCAGGTGATTCCCGCACTTCCAGTGAGAGCGCCGGTATTTACGTTTGCTTCGGAAAAGGGCAGATCGAAATAATTGTTGTTCTCGGTAAAATCGGCATCCACTAAAATATGGTTGTACCTCAACCCACCTTGAAATGAAACTACGTCAGAAAGTTTACTCTGCAAGCTTGCATATACCGCCATAGATTGCCATGTCGCACCGTCGGGATACCTGGACGCATCCGGTTCTGAAACAGAGGTATTAATGTTGGTTTGGCGTCCTTCACTTCCTACTTTATTGAAGACATATTCGGCGCCATAAAAAAGATTACTCTTCCCCAACTTTTTGGTAAAATCCAACCCACCGCTGTAAGCCGTTACTTTTTCATCTGATTCGAACAAAATCGAATCCCCAAAATCGCGATCGTTTCTGCTCTCCTTAAATTGCTGGTAGCTTATGGTAAATTTACTGTCGTCAAACATCGCAACCCCATCCTGCTGGTGTGAAATCTGTAGATTTCCACTCATCCATTCTTGGGGGCCATAATACCATTCTGCCGAACGAAGTTCGCCATCTAGCTCTCGAATTAGCCTATCATACCTGGGATAATCACTGGTGGTTGTGTAAAACAATCCAAGGTTGAAATCCCATTGTTTAGACGGTGCATATCGTACCTTCTGCATAAAATTGAGTTGGTTGTAGCCTGTAAAACGCTGTAACATGGGATCTTCATTTGCGACTACCGTATCGATTCCGTTTATGGTTTCAACATATTCATTTCTTAAATAATCATCCGGACCATTACTTCCCATTTTCAGATCGTCGAAATCACTAAATGAAACACTAGTTAAAAATGCCCATTCCTTCATTCCGAAATTTAAGTCGAAGTGGCCGGTTTTTTCGTTATTCGCCGAGGCATAACGGCCTAGCACATTTCCGGAGAAATCCAAGCCTTTTTCGAATGAAAATCGAGGTTTTTTAGTATAAAAATTCATGACGCCTCCCACGGCGTCACTTCCGTATACCACAGAGCCGGGGCCCAATATAACTTCGGTTCGATCTACAGAAAACGGATCGATGGAAATGACGTTTTGAACATTTCCACCTCTGAATATGGCGGTATTAAATCTTACTCCATCGACAGTAATTAAAAGACGATTCGTAGAAAACCCACGAATTAAAGGGCTTCCTCCGCCTAACTGACTCTTCTGCACGTAAACCTGCCCACTACTTTCTAATAAATCGGCGGCAGTTTGCGGATTTCTGAAAACCACATCCTCACTAGTCACGCTCACAATTTGTTGAGGAATATCTTTTTTCTTCTGTCCAAACTTTGCTACGGAAAGTACGATCTCGTCTAAAGTACTGGCGTTAATTTGAAGTGTTACTTTGTTTTGTAAAATTTCCGATTTCAGAATGGTAAAAGTGAGGTGTCCAAGATGCTGAAAATTAATAGTTTCATCATTTTCAAATGCTGAAATATTCACATAACCGTCGAAGTCGGTAATTCCATTTTTCGATTTATCATTATTATACACTGCGACCCCGGAAATTGGCACCAAATTATCCTCGCTAAGAACCTGTATATTTTGAGCGTAGGTATATATAGAAAATCCTATGAAACATAGGAGATAAAGGAGGATTCGCATGCTTAGCTAAATAGTTGGTTTAACACCAAAAGCGACTTCGGTTTTTTATAGCCCTGCAAATGTAATTGATAATACAACAATAACAAATTAAGGACCCCTAATCGTTGTTTTTTGGTGGTTTTTATGTTCTCTAAAGCATCAAAATCTATGCCGAAGAACTGTTTTAAAACCTCTACATTATCTCCTGCTTCACAATAATCTCCGAAGGCTTCTTTTTGAAAATTTCCTTCCATCAAATTTAAAAAGGGAGCCTCCAAATTCGACGTATCGGGATAAAAGCCTAAATAAACGGTGAGATTGAGTAGAAAAAGCAAGTGGAAGTTCGACACATTCTCATGATGGTCCAGCCAAAAAACACTTTGTTCCAAGTATTTAAATAATTCTTCATTCGGTTCTTCCTCTTGAATGGAATTTTTTAACATTTCAGCCAAAAAAAGCACCAAAGATGATTTTACAATTTCGGTGTGCAATGTTTTATAAGGATGCAAAAGTTTTGCTTCTCTAATATTTTCTAAGCTGCCTTTATCTTTGTGCACCGCCTCCAACTGCAACAATGTTAATGGCTGAAATAGTGAAGGTCGAAGTTTTCCCTTTTTCGACTTCATTACACCTCGAAGAAGGTAGCTCTTGAGTCCGAAGTCCTCTGTAAAACAACTTACAATTAGGTCGGCTTCTGCGTATTTGATAGAAGAAAAAACGAGTGCACGTGTAGAGACTTGCATCTTATCGAACTATCATGATTTTAGAGACCTTGGTCTCCAGCGCGTCGTCTGTTGTAATCATAACCATATAAACGCCTGATGCAACTCTATAATTACCAAAAGCGGTCGTGTCCCAGAGCACACTTCCACCTTCACTGGTAGTTTCAAAAACAAGATTGCCTTCTATATCGGTAATTTTGACATTTGCATTGGCTGTGAGTCCGTCGATGGTCACATTGCCGGTAAAACCGGGACGTACCGGATTAGGAAATGCATACACATTTTCTAAGTTATCACGTGGCGCGGTTGAAGTGCCATCAAAAGCGACCAAGCCATTTATGGTGGCAAAATAGACGTGTCCGTTTAATTCGTCGATTGCAATATCCTGAACATTATTGGAGGGT
>JABDKT010000078.1 GCA_013002065.1 Flavobacteriaceae bacterium | reverse complement strand
GTATTAGTATTTAATATTTGGGCGCTTCCCTCTTTCCCTTGCCTCCTTCGCCGAAGTGTCCTCGGCTACGAAGGCCGAAAAGCTTCAGAGGGTCGGGTTTTCCGCTGTATTTTTTGCTGTCACCCTGGCGGCGAGTCGAAGGGTTTTAAGGACAGCAAAAAGATGCCGCTTCAACCCCTAGCGCAAGACTTCGGCAGTAACAAATTCGAATCGCACCAGCCCATCCTCATCAATCTTTGTCAATTCCACCTCTTGTAGTGTATTCACCAATTCCGGATTCCAAGGATATTTAACCTTCACATAGTTTTCAGTAAATCCGTGAATATACCCCTCCTTGTTTTCGCCTTCAAACAAAACGGTTCTCCGACTGCCTAACTGACTCTCATAAAAAGCGCGTCGTTTTTTGGCGGAAAGTCCGCGTAACATCTTACTTCGCTTATGCCGAATGTTTTTTGGCACCACTCCTTCCATTTCAGCAGCCGGTGTATTGTCCCTTTCAGAATAGGTAAAAACATGTAAATAGGAAATATCCAATTCATTTAAAAAATGATAGGTTTCCAAAAAGCGTTCTTCCGTTTCCCCCGGAAATCCGACGATTACATCCACGCCTATACAAGCATGTGGCATAACTTCTTTTATCTTTTGAACTCGTTCCACATAAAGCTCGCTCATATATCGACGGCGCATGAGTTTCAGTAAATCGTTGCTTCCACTTTGCAATGGAATATGAAAATGAGGCACAAAAGTTCGGGACGCAGCCACAAATTCTATGGTCTCATTTTTCAGTAAATTAGGTTCTATAGATGAAATTCGCAATCGCTCTATACCAGGAACCTTATCCAAAGCTTCACAAAGTTCGAAGAAAGTATGCTCGTGTTTCTTATTTCCAAATTCTCCTTTTCCGTAGTCTCCAATGTTCACCCCGGTCAATACGATCTCTTTAATTCCTTGAGCCGATATTTCCGAAGCATTATGCAACACATTGTCCAAAGTATCACTTCGGGAAATTCCACGTGCCAAAGGAATGGTGCAATAGGTACATTTATAATCACACCCATCCTGAACTTTTAGAAATGCTCTGGTTCGATCTCCAATAGAATAAGAACCTACATAAAAATCGGCATCTTCAATTTCACAAGCATGTACCTCTCCACCTTCCTTACTTCTATCGGGATTGTCCAACAGATCGTTGATATAAGAAGTGATCTTAAATTTCTCGGTCGCACCAAGAACCAAATCCACTCCATTGACATCTGCCAATTCCTGTGGCTTTAGTTGTGCGTAACAGCCAATGGCTGCGATAAAAGCATCCGGATTCGACTTTTGCGCCTGCTTCACAATCGTTTTGAATCGCTTGTCGGCATTTTCGGTAACACTACAGGTGTTGATCACGTAGATATCTGCCTCTTCAGAAAAGTCAACCCTTTTATATCCTTCCGAAGAAAAATCCCGCGCAATAGTCGATGTCTCGCTAAAATTTAGCTTACATCCCAAGGTGTAAAAGGCGGCTTTTTTTGAAGAAAACATAAATAATTTTGAGTTGCAAATATACAACAATGAAACATTGTCATTAATTCTTTGGAGTCAAAAAAGGACATGGGTTTGAAGTACGATGCACGATGCATGAAGTTGACTTAATACTCAATAATTGAATAAGAATTATGTTTAATTCACTTGCAATTGAATTCTTTATTTTAAATTTGAAATGTACCTCCTACAAAATAATTGATAAGTATGAGGTTTAAGTTTGAAGAATTAATTATCTGGCAACATGCGATGAGCTTAGGAGAAGAAATTCATTTCCTTTCTAACAAATTTCCAGAATCAGAACGTTTCAATTTAAAGTCCCAAATAATGAGGGCAGTCGATTCCATTGCTTTAAATATATCGGAGGGATCAATTGGGTAATCTAAACCAGAATTTAGAAGATTTATGGGATATGCAATAAGATCATTGGCGGAAGTCGTTACGTGCTTACATAAAACTAAAAATCGAAATTATATATCCATTTCCGAATTTGAAGAATTGTATCGAAACTCCTACCGACTAATGAATATGATGATCGCATTTAAAAATAAAATATAATGCTATTGCGATATCTACATCGTGCATCGAGCATCATGCTTCCTGCATTCGTCGGTTTTTTGTTGTCCAGCCTGCTTTTCTCGTGTGACTCCAATAATAACAATGATACCAACTCCAGCCAGGTCTTCCGCTACAACGAACACAGCAACATAAGTTCCCTGGATCCCGCTTTCGCCAGAAATCCGCAGAATATATGGCCCACCAATCAATTGTTCAACGGATTAGTACAACTGGACGATTCACTAAATATTCAGCCTGATATTGCCAAATCGTGGGAGATTAACGACAGTACATTCACTTATACTTTCAACCTAAGAAAGGATGTTTATTATCACAAGAATTCCGTGTTTGGAGAAGATTCGACGAGAACTGTAGTGGCGTCCGATTTCGAATATAGTTTCAACCGTTTACTAGATCCGGATGTAGCTTCGCCCGGAAGTTGGGTGTTACAGAACGTCGATTACTTTAAAGCCACGACCGATACGACTTTCGTTATTCAACTAAAACAGCCTTTCCCGGCTTTCTTAGGATTATTGTCCATGCG
>JABDKT010000066.1 GCA_013002065.1 Flavobacteriaceae bacterium | reverse complement strand
CCTTATGGCTTGGCGCAATTGGATACCTACGAAGCTCAAGATGGAAATCCGTTTCGAGATGGAAGCGATACCTTCTTCACGGCGGGATTGGATGCAAAGATTGGAATTACCAACGATCTTACCTTGGACTTAACAGTAAATCCCGATTTCGGACAAGTAGATGCCGATCCCGGAGCCATTGCGCTCGATGGATTCGAAATATTCTTTCAGGAACGCAGGCCCTTTTTTGTGGAGAATAAAAATGTTTTTGATTTTCGAGTGGGAGGTGGAGCCGATAATTTATTCTTTTCACGGCGAATTGGAAGAACTCCTCAAGGCTTTACTTCGGCAAATGGTTCCTTAGGAGAATATGAGGATTTCCCAATCAACACCACAATTCTCGGAGCGGCAAAATTCAGTGGGAAAACAAAAAATGGATTATCCATAGGGGCACTTCAAAGTATTACCGCCAAGGAATTTGCAGAAATCGACCTGGATACTCGCCCCGATGTGTTGAACGATTTGGAAGATGTCGGTGAGCCGAGAGAAGAGTTGGTGGAGCCATTTACCAGTTATACAGTGACACGACTGCAGCAAGATTTTAACGAAAATAATAGCTATATAGGTGGGATAGCGACTTTCACCAAACGGAAATTGGAGGATAATCTGGACTTTCTTAGAGAGTCTGCTTTTACCGGAGGTATCGATTTCAATCACAATTGGAAAGAAAGAAAATACTATGCTTTTGGAAAGTTCACTTTCAGTAATGTAAAAGGTAGTGAAGAATCAATCGAGTTGACTCAAACTTCTCTAACGCATCTATTTCAAAGAGTCGATGCAACACATGTAGATGTTGATCCAACAAAGACATCCTTAACCGGAACCGGAGGTAGTTTTGAAATTGGAAAAGGTGGTGGTGGAAATTGGCGATATAATTTCGGCGGGAATTGGAGGTCTCCGGAATTAGAACTAAACGATATTGGCTTCTTGCGACAGGCAGATCAATTTACCCAATATGCCAACGTGCGAAGATTATGGAACAAGCCCTCTACTTGGTTCAGACAGGCAAACGTAGGAATGAATCAATTCACTCAATATGATTTTGAAGGGAATTACAATAGAATTCAATACGAAATTAACGGTTATGTGAACTGGAAGAATAATTGGTGGACTGAGGCAGGTGCCGCACATAAACCGAGAATATTTTCCAACACTGTTTTAAGAGGTGGCCCGCGATGGAGATGGAGCGATGAAAATTTCTTTTTTCTTTTTTCCGGAACCGATAGTAGGAAAAAGTTGTCGATGCATGCCGGATATGTCAATTCATGGGCCGAGCAGAACAACTTTGCATTTCAGCGTTATGTGTTGCGATTCTTCTATCAACCTTTAAATACTTTGAGTTTGTCCCTTATTAATGAGTATCAAGTAAACCCGAACAAAACACAATATGTCACAGAGTCAAGTTTTAACGGAACGCCTCGATACATTTTAGGTGAAATCGACAACGAATCGCTTAGTACGACCCTTCGAGTTAATTATAACATTAACCCCAACTTGACTATTCAGTATTATGGTCAGCCCTTTATTTTTAAAGCTAAATTCTCCAACTTTAATTATGTAAATAATCCTATTGCCGAAGATTTAAATGAAAGAGTTACCTGGTATAACAACGATCAAATCTCCTTTGAAGATGGGGCATATATCGTCGATGAGGATGGCGATGATCAAGCCGATTATTCTTTCAGGGATCCGGATTTTGCTTTTGTTCAGTTTCGATCGAATTTGGTAGTTCGTTGGGAATATATTCCCGGATCTGAAATATTTCTGGTATGGTCTCAAGGGATCACAGGATTGGGTGATGTGGACAACGATTTTGGCAAAATCATTGATAATCAGTTGCTTAGTCAAAAACCACAAAATACATTTCTAATTAAGGCGACTTACCGCTTCGTGTTGTAAGCGCGATTTCTTTTATTTCGTGCGGAATTTAATGGAATATTGTGTTGATTTGCACTTTATTAATTAAACCCAAATAAAGGAATGAAAAAAATTATACTTGCACTGCTTGTTGGAACTTTTATAATGAGTTGCTCTAGCGATGATGAAGGAAATACTGAAATCAACATAGAAGGTAACTGGAAACTCACCAGTTTTACTTCAGAAAACAATTACGACATCAATGAAGATGGTTCAGCCAGTAACAACATTCTTATAGAAACGGCATGTTATGAAAATGAAACCATTGACTTTAATTCCGATGGTTCAGGGACGGTAACCAGCAGATCGTATGCCGATATTACCTTAAATTTAGTCACTGGTTCTTCAACAGAATATGAATATTCGGTTGAATGTGTAGACGAGTTGGAAGAAACTGCTTTTGTATGGACCGAAAATGGAAATACAATCACGATCACGGGTGCAGGATTTATGTACGATGCCACTTTTACAGCTACTACAATGACATTTACGATTCCTGATGGGTTGTTTTTGGAAGTAGAAGAAGGTGGTGGGACAGCAGTAGCCACAGAAGACATTACTTTTGTTTATACCAAGCAATAAACGATACTTTCTATTTTGATAAAACGCTTCTGAAAAGAGGCGTTTTTTTATGGATTATGCGAAATTTATATCGCAATTAACCTAAAATAAGTGTATTTCATCGACAAAATGGTGTAGCTGTCGAAAACCGTTTTCCATATTCCTACATTTTTTTGAAGTCCAATTCTTACATTATATATTTGCCTCAGAATCAATAACATGATGAAGAAATATACTTTTTTTGCCCTACTATTTTTAACTACTTATGGTCTTTTTGCTCAGGTCGGAATTGGAACCACCAGTCCCACTACCGACTTGGACATTAACGGTTCCATTCGTGTTCGCGACCTTGGATCGGGAACCTTAGTAAGTGATGCCAATGGTAATGTAACTGTTGGCCCAAAATTATTTTCCTTAGGAAAAGTAGCCTCAGATGGTACAGCTATTAAAATTTCAGGAGCGACTGTTACACGAGTGGATAAAGGAGATTATAAAATTACTTTTGCCACCGAAATGGCAGATGCCAATTATATCGTTATGCTAAATATGATAGATTGCGGTGGAGCTTGCGATGGAAATGGCTCTTATGATGACCCGGGAATAGGTTATTACGGTCAGACGAAAAATGAATTTTATGTAAACATAGGAGACAGTGATAACGGAAACTCAGGGAAAAAAGATATCGACCTCGAATTTATGTTCATGGTTTACGATTTTTAAGAAACAATTCAACTTAACCGCTTCAGATATTTTAAAGACCATGTTATGTGGTCTTTTTTGAAGAAATAATTAAAGCTTGTAGGTGAGCGATTTTCAGAAACCGATTAACGAAAACCCTAATTATGACGGGTGTTTGCTAAAGCATTTTTGAAATGAATGCGGTATATTTACACCACCTACTTATGGAAGATAATTAAACCTTTGATGCCCAAATTACAAAGTGTTTTTTACCATAATTGAGTTTTTGTGAAATAAATGATCCCTCCTTTTTTGGAGGGATTTTTTGTTGACTCTATTCTTATTTATTTTCGATCAATTCCAATAAGCTTGTTTTCCTTGGCTCTGAATCGGAAAGCTTTTTTGCATAAATCAAACTTTTCTCCTTGTCTGCTTTTGCGAGGAATAAAAGCGCCAAATTGTAGTTAGTGTCTGCATGGTTACTTGAGATTTTTAAAG
>JABDKT010000059.1 GCA_013002065.1 Flavobacteriaceae bacterium | reverse complement strand
ATCCGGCTCTTTATAAACAATTCATGAAGTTTATTGAAAAGGAACTCACCTCTGAAGTGCGTATTCAGTTTCCTGTGATTTGGAATAAGACTCACACCCTTTTTGGGTATAATGAACTTTCCGAAGTACTTGCTAAACTATAGAATTTTAACAGTTTATATCTCCCTATTCACATCCCAAGCCTCGAGATAATCGGCTACGGCTTTTACAAATTGTCCGCCCAGTGCCCCGTTCACCACGCGGTGATCATAACTATGCGACATAAACATTTTGTATCGAATACCAATGAAATCGCCTTCAGGCGTTTCAATCACTGCTGGAACTTTACGGATGGCACCTAAGGCGAGGATTCCTACCTGCGGCTGATTGATTATCGGAGTACCCATGATACTTCCGAAGGTACCTACATTTGTAACTGTATAGGTTCCGCCTTGAACTTCATCGGGTTTTAGACCATTGGTTCTAGCACGATTCGCAAGGTCATTTACGGCCTTACTCATACCTACTAGGTTGAGTTGGTCTGCATTTTTGATAACAGGAACAATTAAATTCCCATCGGGTAAAGCAGCTGCCATACCTAGGTTAATATTTCGACGCTTAACGATCTTATCACCCTCTACGGAAATATTCATCATCGGATAATCTTTTAAGGCTTTCGCTACCGCCTCCATAAATATAGGGGTAAACGTAAGCTTTTCGCCTTCTCTTTTTTGATAGTCGTTCTTTACTTTGTTTCTCCAATTCCAAATATTCGTCACGTCACATTCCACAAAAGATTGAACATGGGCGGAAGTTTGAACACTTTCTACCATGTGATGCGCAATGAGTTTGCCCATACGCGTCATTTCAATGATCTCATCTTCTCCGCTTACCGGAACCGGAACAACTGGTTTGGTTGGAGCTGCGGTTGGAGATGCTGGAGCCTGCGAAGGTTGAGATGCTGGTGGTGTTGCGCCACGGTTTTCTAAATAAGCAAGAATATCATTTTTGGTGACTCGACCGTCTTTACCGCTTCCAATAATGGCATCTAATTCGGATTGAGAAATACCCTCGGCAGCAGCAATATTTTTTACAAGAGGTGAATAAAAGCGATCTCCAGAGCTTGACACGGTTGGTTGAGTGGTTTCTTTGGCGACTTCCACAGTCTTTTCAACGGCTTCCACTGTTTCGGGCTCGACTTTCGGACTTTCTTCAGCTTCAGGTTCAGCGTTTGATTCAGTCTCTTCACCTTCGGTTTCTATGATGGCTAAGATTTGCCCTACTTGCACAACATCATCCACTTGAAACAATTGTTCCACCAAAACGCCGTCCACTTCACTGGGAACCTCACTATCGACTTTATCGGTAGCAATTTCCAGCACCGCCTCATCTGCCTCGATGGTGTCACCCACATTTTTGAGCCAATTGGTAACGGTCGCTTCTGCAACACTCTCCCCCATTTTCGGAAGTTTCAATTCAAATCTTGCCATAGTTTAACGGTACGCTTTCAAATTACGGTGCAAAATTAATTAAATTTCAACGTATTTGTTTCATATTTATCAAATCCTTTGCACATAAAAACTAATCTATTGAGAATACTGCAATTAAAGAGGAGTTACTTCCCCTTTTTGGTCACTGTGATCGCTGCCCAACATAAAAGCGCAACCGGGCGGGATAATTCGGAAGGTATTGCCTCTATTTTTTAGCAATTTCATCACAGCAAAGATTTGTCGGTACGAAATGTAGTTCACATCAAAAATGAACATTTTATTATCAAATTCCTCTTCTTCCAAGTGTGATTTCCTTAATGTTCTTACTGAAATATCAAACACCTTGGAAATTCTTTTTAACATGCTGAAATCTTCGGTGATCACAAGTACTTCGTCGGTATGAAACCGTGTGCCACCATAATTTTGCTCTTTAAATTTCCGAAGTAATTTGGCAAATACAACTCCCAGCGAAACCGCAAAATTCAAAATCACATTCTTATTAAAGTGCTTGCGATAAAAGATTTTCATAGCGCCGTAAAATCGTTTGAGAAAGTCAGCATCTTTTTTAGTGCTTTCTCCTTTGTAATGCAACATCGAAAGTTGTCCGGCATAATAATTTTGGAAGTCTGATTTCATCAATTTGTAAGATAAATCAATATCTTCTCCATACATGAAATAGTCCTCGTCAAATCCGTCCACTTGTTTATAACGATCTCTTTTCAGCAACATAAAAGCGCCAGCTAAAATTTCTACCACACCTTCATCTTCTTCATTTAAATTTCTCGCGTAATAACCATTTTTTCCTTTGGTAAATCCCATCATTTTTAGAAGGGATCTTTTTGGAGTAGGTAAATTTCTTTTACTCTCCGGAAGAAAATTACCTGTTCCATCCATCATATGAATGCCCATGGCCCCGAGATTTATTTTGCTTTCTGCAAATTTGAGTGCAGCCACAAAAGTATCTTCAGCCACGGCCGTATCTGGATTTAAAATACAAACGTATTCTCCTTTAGCCAATGCAACCGCTTGATTGTTAGCTTTGCTAAAACCGACATTCTCCGAATTCTGAATGAGTTGGAGATGGGGAAACTTCTCTTTAACCATATCACAACTATCGTCACTGGAATTATTGTCAACAATAATAATTTCAGCATTGATTCCTTTTATGGCTCGCTCCACACTAATGATGCATTGTTCCAAAAAGTATCGAACATTGTAATTTAAAATGACTATGGAGAGCTTCAAAATATTAGCTGCTTTTTAGGGAGGATTCGAACGGAATTCTATTTAGTATGCTTCGGCCAAGAGTTACTTCGTCTGCGTATTCCAATTCATCACCCACAGATATTCCTCTTGCAATGGTAGAAATGGTTACCTCATCTTCTTCTATTTGTTTGAAGATATAGAAATTGGTGGTATCGCCTTCCATGGTCGAACTAAGCGCAAATATTAATTCTGAAATTTTACCGCCCTTAACCTTTTCAACCAAACTGGAAATATTTAATTCTCCGGGGCCCACTCCGTCCATAGGTGAAATTTTACCTCCTAGTACATGGTAATGTCCGCGAAACTGACTCGTATTTTCTATTGCCATCACATCACGAATGTCTTCAACCACACAGACTATCGATGCGTCTCGGTTAGGATTTGCGCATATTTCACAAATCGCCACATCGGAAATATTATGACAATTACTACAAAACTTTATTTGAGATCTAAGCTCGGTTAAACTTTGAGCTAAGGTAAGGGTTTGCTCTTCAGGTCTTTTCAGCATATGTAAGACCAGCCTCAAGGCGGTTCTTTTACCAATGCCAGGCAACTGAGAAACCTCATTAACAGCGTTTTCAAGAAGTTTTGAAGAGAAGTCCATAAGGGGGCAAGATAAAAAAAATGCTTCAGAAAATATTTACATTTTCCGAAGCATTTCCCATTATTTTAAACTGGTTATTGTTTGATAAATTTCTTGGTAACAGCTCCTTTATTAGAATTTATTCTGATAAAATAAATTCCTTTCGTCAAGGTCGAAATATTTACACTATGATGATTTTCAATCATAACATCCGAATTGTTGATTACCAATTTTCCGGACATATCAAAGACTCTTATATCGGCTTCGAGACTCTCTTCGAGAACAATTTTCAATTCATCATGAGCCGGATTCGGGTAGATCGCAACTTGAGAACCGTCTAAAAAGTCTTCGGCACTCAGAATTAGATTCACCACAGGTGAAGCCCATAATCCTCTACCATAAGAACCGGCATAAATCATCCCATCAAAATTATTGATCTCTAACTCGTTGATAATTACATTTGGAAGGTTGTTGTTATAAATTTGCCACTCACTAAAGGTATCATCGATATAATAAACACCGTAATCCATACCTAGATAAAGTCCGTTGACATCACTGCTATCCCAAACCACGGCTAAAGATGAGAAACTAGGTAGATTTAACAACCACGGTGTCCATGTTTGTCCTCCATCTTCTGTGATTAGTACTTTATTCGAACTCGTTGTAGCAGCAGCAACTTTATTAGGATCGTTAGGGTGAATCGCAAAATTGTTGATCACTCCACCCGGGGATGTCACCTGTGCCCAATCTATAGCCCCACCATCTTCTGTTCTTTACATAATACCCCCTCTGGAAGCATACATAACCAAATTATTGGATTGCGCAATTTTTAACTCATCTAACGAGCCACCAAAGTCTTGAGAAATTGGAGCCCAGTTACCCCCTTTATTTGCCGATACATATACGTTTCTATAGCCGCAGTAAATAGTATTTGTAATTACCGGATCCTGTTCAAAAGGTGTTACCCAATTTCCGGATCCGGGAGGTGGTTCCGGTAAATTTAGTAAGGTAACTCCCCCATTATCGGTACGATACATTCTTCCGTTTTGAATCATCGCATAAACTACATTGGTATCATCCTTATCAACAAATCCTTCCATTCCATCGGCACCGACAAAATCTATCCATTCGCCGGTAGCTGCTGAATAAAACGAAGAACCATTATCCTGTGATCCTCCTGTAACAACTACTTCGGGTGTTTGGGAAACACCTATTTTATACCATTGTCGAATTCCAATGCCGTCGGTTAAGTCTTCATAATAGTCTGCATTCACGGTTGAAGTATTGGCTGCTTTGAAAATCCCTCCATCGGAACCTACAAAAAGGTTCGTGTTTACATATTCCAAAATGTCAACGTCGGCATGATGATAGCCAATTCCTGCGTTGGCAGCATCGCCCGGGATCCAATCTGCGGTAATGTCAAAATTGGCTCCACCATCGCTTGATCTCCACACTAATATTCCGGCAATGAAAACTTCGTTTACATCATTCGGGTTCACAGTGATGTCCATATCTCGAGGTGCTTGTCCGCCAGACTGAAACCCTGCGGTGTCATATCCAAAATAATTTCTGCCCGTATGATCTAATTCAGTAAAAGTCGAACCACTATCGGTGGAGGTATAGAATCCACCAAAGGATCCTCCATTTGCTTCTACTACGTACACCACATCCGGATTATCGGGAGACACACCAATCATTTTAGCGTCATTGGCAAATCCAGTGATGGTAGTAAAAGTTGCACCACCGTCGGTTGATTTATGAAATCCTAATCCCGAAATATAAACAGTGTTTGTGTCGCCCGGTTTGAATTCTATATCGTAAGCTCTTATATCACTTGGAACCGGCTCTACCCAAGTCGAACCACCATCGGTAGAACGATAAACCCCAGCATTTTGAGAAGAGGCGAAAATGATATCGGTATTGTCCGGGTTGATTAAAATTTTATTGATCAATGAGTTACTTATATCGGCAATCTCATTCCATGTTGCTCCTGCATCTATTGACTTATATATAAGCCCACTGCTCGATCCAAAGAAATAAGTATCAGAATCGGTTGGATCAATGGCAACAGAATAGACGTATAAGTTGGAGAAATAATCTCCCAGTGGCGTCCAGTTTTGACCGCCATCGGTAGTTTTCCACACACCTCCAGTATTTGCGCCAACAATGATATGATCGTTATTGGTAGCGTCAACGGCTATACCGGTTATCCTTCCTACTCCGGGACTCCAGTGCGTTGTTGCGTTCCAACTGGTGGGGCCAAGTTCTACCCAATTGTCATTGAGACTGGCACGTTCACTTGATGTTTCATTTAAATACGCATTAAAGTTTTCAAGTTCATTCAATCTTTCACTAAATGAGACAAGGTAACCGTCTTCGTTCATGAGACGATTGGCCATGTATTCCCAACGTTTAAATTGTTTGTAACCGGAACCACGTCCTTTGTCCTTATCGGCAAAATAGTTCTCTGCATTTTCAACAATTTCGGCCACAGAATAAGTGCCTTCATCGATCATTTGTAAATACTCCTGTGCACGTACCGAATTAACCACAAACAGAATTGCGGCGGCGAGTAATAATCTAATTTTCATAGCTTTAAATAATAAAAAATATTAGTTTTTTTCAGATTCTTTCAAAAGTAATAAAAAATTAAGCGCTAACTTCTTAAACTTTGTATTTTTA
>JABDKT010000035.1 GCA_013002065.1 Flavobacteriaceae bacterium | reverse complement strand
AGGTAACTGGACGCGTTGTAGATGACAAAGGCGCTCCTATTTCGTTTGTTACAGCCTTACTTTTTAACGAAGAAGGCTCGGAGGCCATAGCCGGCACATCGACAGATGACTTTGGCCATTTTTCTTTTGAAAATTTGTCGGACGCAACCTATCGCTTATCGGTGAGTATGGTTGGATATGGTACGTCTGTTTCAGTTTTTCAGCTTTCATCAAATAAAAACTTAGGAGAATTAAAGCTGCAAACTGCAGTTGAAGAATTGGCAGAGACAACCGTCACCGCCGAAAAACCCACCATCGAAAAATCGGCCGGAAAATTGATATTTAATGTTCAGAATACCTCATTGGCTTCAGGGAGTGTCACTAATTTATTGCTCAAAACCCCTGGGGTTGTCGTCATCGACGATATTAAAATTAGAAATCGCTCCACAACGGTTTACATAAATAATCGGAGACTGTATTTGTCCCCGTCTCAGGTAATGTCATTTTTGACAAACATGGATGCCTCGCTGGTTAAATCGGTTGAGGTGATTACCAACCCCCCTGCACAATACGATGCCGAAGGAGGTTCGGTTTTAAATATAATCACTGTAAAGCCCATTTCAGTAGGATATAAAGCCAGTGTGAATGGAGGGTATCAAATTGGGATAAAACCGAAATACAGCCTTGGCACCACACAGTTTTACAAGAATGATTGGTTGGATTTCTACGGAAATTATACGGTTAATCGACGACTGGAATACAAAAACCAGGACGATCGTATTCAATTTTTTGATCGCGGGGTTGTGGATGATGTTTGGATTACCGACTTTAATCGCGACACGAGATTTTATAGTCACCAAGCCAATATCATTTCAGAAATAAAACTTTCAAAGAAAGAAGCCATTAATCTTTCTGCAAATTTATTCTACGTTCCAAACAAGGAGTTTGACAATCATTCGAGAACCGAAATTTTTAATAGCGCTTCCCAGTTGGATTCCACCTTTAGAACACAAAGTGATTTGAGCAACCAACAACACAATCTCACTTTTAGGGGAGAATACAAAGCAACTCTAAACGAGAATAATTCTGTTTTAACCGCTGCGGGAAGCTATATTTCGTACATGCAGGACCAGGACCAAAACGTCTCTACCGATTACTTTCTTCCGAATGGTGACTTTATTAGAAATAATGCATTTCAAACCTTATCCTTACAGAATACGGATATTCTTATTGGGGAGTTGGATTTTGCACATCCCATTGAGGCCGGAAGTTTTACTTCAGGAGTTAAGTATTCTAATATAGAAACTGATAGTGGGCTGGACTATTTCAGCACGAATCAAAATCAAGGTGTTTTTATTGAAGATTTATCAGATTCCTTCCTTTATCAGGAAAGCATTTATGCAGCTTATGTAAACTTTTCAAAACAATGGTCGAAATGGAAGATGGTGCTGGGACTGAGAGGAGAATACACCGATGTAAAAGGAACGTCTCGCTCGCTGGGTCAAGTGAATACTCAAGAATATATGGAATGGTTTCCCACAGCCTCATTCGAACATACTTTGGAAGACGGAAATAGTGTTGGATTGAGTTTTGTTCGTCGAATTACCCGTCCAAGATATCAAAGCTTAAACCCATTTAAATATTTCCTGAATGATTTTAATTTTAATGGCGGTAACCCAAATTTAGTTCCGGGGATCAACAATCGTGTGACTTTTAGTTACACCATTGCCAATAAGATATTTTTTGAACTCTACTATGAAAAACAGAAAAATACGCTGAGTACACTTTCGTTTCAGGACAATGTAAACAAGAATATTAGGAACATCGAATCTAATTTAATCGAAGATTTACAATACAGTTTGGACATGGTGTATTCCGAGTCTATTACCAGTTGGTGGTATTTTAGCACTTATAACTCTTTGTTTTATCTGCAAAATGAATTCTTTGCCGAGGAAAGCGTTAGAGAAATTTATCAAAATAAAACTTGGGGCCTGTATCATCAATTGTATTCCAATTTAAAATTATCAAAAGACCGAACGCTTTCCGCCGACCTCACTTCGGTATATTTCTCCAATTATATTTATGGTTCTTACGATATGGGGGAACGCTATTCTTTGTCGATCGGCCTGCGAAAGTCTTTTTGGGACAATCAGGCGAACGTTAGTGTGGGCGTGGATGATATCTTTAACACTAATAATATAATTGTGGTCTCTAAGTACTATAATCAGGATAATTCATACTTTCCAAAGCCGGAATCCAGGCTATTTCGATTTACTTTTAAGTATAACTTCGGAAATACCAGATTAAACGACCGCCGCCGAAACCGAACCATTAAGGAGGCGGAACGACTGGACTAATCATTTCAACTTTAACACCGAAAATTAATTTCCTAATTTTGCAGCGTATGGCAAAAATTGGTGACATAGACGTAGGAGATTTTCCATTGTTGTTAGCCCCCATGGAGGATGTTAGCGACCCGCCCTTTCGTGCTCTGTGCAAAGAACAGGGGGCCGATGTGGTATATACCGAATTTATTTCTTCGGAAGGGCTTATTCGCGATGCAGCAAAAAGTGTCATGAAACTGGATATTTACGAAAAAGAGCGTCCCGTTGGGATTCAAATTTTTGGTGCGGTGTTGGAATCTATGCTTAGAAGTGTCGAAATTGTTGAAGCCAGTGGCCCCGATATTATTGATATCAACTTTGGGTGTCCGGTTAAAAAAGTTGTGAGCAAAGGAGCTGGTGCCGGAATATTAAAAGACATCGATTTGATGGTTTCTTTAACCGAAGCCATGGTGAAGCATACCAAATTACCGGTTACCGTAAAAACCCGTTTGGGCTGGGATCACGACTCCATAAAAATTGTGGAAGTGGCCGAAAGGTTACAAGACGTAGGCTGTAAAGCGATTTCCATTCACGGAAGGACACGGGCTCAAATGTACAAAGGCGATGCCGATTGGGTGCCTATTTCCGAAGTAAAAAACAATCCGCGAATGCACATTCCTGTATTTGGAAACGGAGATGTTAATAGTCCTGAACGCGCTAAGGAGATGCGTGATAAGTTTGGCCTGGATGGCGCTATGATTGGAAGAGCTAGTATTGGTTATCCGTGGTTTTTTAGGGAGGTGAAACACTATTTTGAAACAGGACAACATCTGGCTCCACCTACTATGGAGGAGAGAGTAAATGCAGCACGCCGACACCTTCAAATGTCTATCGACTGGAAAGGAGAAAAGCTCGGGGTTTTTGAAACTAGAAGACATTACACCAATTATTTTAAAGGGATTCCCGATTTTAAGACCTATCGAATGAAAATGGTAACCAGTGACGATTCAGCTTCGGTATTCGCCGCTTTTGATGAAGTTTTAGAAAAGTTTGGCGACCATCAATTCGTTTAAGAGAGCAATTTGGGAGTTACTCTCAAGGAAGCAATTTTTGAGGCGATTCCACCCAAAAGGCAAATTGTAAAAAACACGATTGCTAGATTGAATAAATTAAACTTTACCGGATAAGGAAGATTGGGCGTAATTGGAACCCACCCAAATTGTAGCTGTAACAATACAGCGATCGCTCCTAAACTTAGACCAACGATCACCCCAATTAACGTCATCAAAAGGCCATTGTAAAAAAAGATTCTACGAATTTCCTTAATGGTGAGACCGAGAAAGTATAGTGTTCTTATATTTCTGCGTTTTTCCAGAATAACCATAATTATAGTTCCTGCAATATTGAAAATGGCAATAGCAGCAATCAGACTCACGAATAAATAGGTGAATAGATTTTCAGAATTCAACATTTTGTACAAGGCATCATTTTGCTGAATTCTATTCTTTACAATCACCTTATTTCCAAATATTTCTTGGATCGAAGACTTTAGATTCGCTTCCTCTGCGTCAGGGTCTAGCTTAAACTCAATAGACGAGACCTGAGTGCTGTCAAGACTTAGTAATTCTCTAGCCAGTTCAATGTCGGAGAAAACATACTTCATGTTCAGTTCCTCGTTGATTTCGTAAATTCCGGAGGCTACTACCTTTATATTATTAAACGCCGAAGTAGGATCTAACACATTAATTTGACCAGTACCGGGTTTAGGCACGTAAATTTCAATAAGATTGCCGTAATCTCTCGCTGGCAAGGATAGTTTGTTGGAAATACCGTATCCGGCCACTACCTCGTCCTGTCCGCGCTCAAACCAATCTCCCACGAAAAGAAGACTGTCTACAGGGGTAATTTTATCGTAATTGGAATCAACACCTTTTATAAAAGCAATATGGTTTTTCCCTTGATATTGAAGAAAAACACGCTCCTCTAGCACTTCAGAAAATGCAATAACGCCCGAGAGGTTTTTAATTCGTTCTTTTTGTGCTTCGGAAAAAGTAATCACCTTACCTGTTTGCGGTGTCACTTTAAGATCGCTATCGAAAATGTTTGTAAACTCCAAAGCGAAATCCTTAAGTCCCGAAAAACCCGATAATACGATAAACAGCGCCATCGATCCTATAATCACAGCAATGACGGCAATGCGGGAAATAATATTTACAGCATTTTTATTGCTTTTTGAGAACAAATACCGCTTAGCGATGTACAACGGATATTTCACACGACAGGGCTATTTCTTTTTTCGTTTCGCCAATAAATCGGGGTCCTTTATGGGGTCTTCTTCGCCTTTAACCGCCTCTTCAATATTATTAATGTATTCCAGAGAATCGTCGTTGTAAAAGGAAAGGTCCGGCATTTTGCGCAATTGGTCTTTGGTTAGCATAGCGATTTGATGCTTGATTTTTGGCTTCATTAGGTTAAGTTCACCCACAATTGCTTCGGCTTGTTTCGCCGGAAATATGCTAACATAAACTTTCGCTATGGAAAGATCGACCGTTACAGCCACTTTGGAAACAGAGATAATAATCCCTAATTGACCGGCATCTCGCAACATTGATTGAAGCACAGCGGCTAAATCTTTCTGAAGCACTCCAGCAATTTTCTTCTGTCTATTACTTTCTATCATTCTGCAAAAATAGGACAATTAAAACGATTGGAGTTAATCTCTAAGTGCCTAGTTTTAGTACCTTTGATCCAAGAGAAAATATAAAGTTCAAAGGCATTTTTAAGGATGAACAAAATCGAACATATTGGAATAGCGGTAAAGGACCTTTCCGAAGCTTCAAAAGTTTACACACAACTTCTTGGATACGAGCCCTACAAAACAGAAACAGTAGAAAGCGAGGGTGTTACGACGATGTTTTTTAAAACAGGAGATAGTAAAATAGAATTGTTGGAAGCCGATAATGATGAAAGCCCTATAGCGAAGTTTATAGACAAAAGGGGAGAAGGAATACATCATATTGCCTTTGCTGTCGATAATATTAAGGAGGAAGTAATTCGTCTTAAAAAGGAGGGATTCAGAATATTAAATGAAGAGCCAAAAAGAGGAGCCGATAACAAATGGGTCGTCTTTCTGCACCCGAAGTCGGCGAACGGAGTGCTTGTCGAGCTTTGTGAGGAGATTAATAATAATGACAAATAGTTTTGCAGTAAATCCAAAGTGTTTTACATTTGCAAACTGTTTTTGGTCACATAGCTCAGCTGGTTAGAGCACCTGACTCATAATCAGGGGGTCCTTGGTTCGAGCCCAAGTGGGACCACAAATTGAAAATGACAACACTCGGGATGTTCCTGGTCCATTTTGAAAAGACATTGTTGAAATGGGCGAGAAGTTATTACTGAGCGAAGTCGAAGTGAGCCCAAGTGGGACCACAAAATTTAACGGAATTAAGACAATGTTTAGTTTAATTTTGAGTTAATAAACTCGCGATAACTATATTTTTTCTTTGTCGTTTAAAAAAAATTATTACTTTAGCCCATTATATGCGACCCCAAATCGTAACAATATTAACCTTTGCGCTGTTTCTAATTAATGGCGCTTCTTTGCTTGGTCAGTCTACCTTATCTGATTCAAGCCCACCCCCCCCACCCCAAAGAACACCTCCGGAAATGTTTATCGATCAGTCGATTTTTATTCTGGTTTTGGCCGGATTACTCTATGGAGGCTATGTTTTATTGAGAAAAAACAGGGCTAAAAATATCCTTGACTAAGTCTTTTCAGATATTTTCCCACAACATCAAATTCTAAATTAACCGTATCCCCCTTTTTCAGAGAATGGAAATTTGTATTGTCGTAAGTATAGGGAATTATGGCAACGCTGAATGATTCCGATTTCGAGTTTACCACGGTCAAACTCACTCCATTTACGGTAATGGATCCTTTTTCGATAGTTATATTTCCGAAGCTATTGGAATAATTAAATGTAAAAATCCAACTTCCATCTTTATTTTCTATCTCGGAACATACACCCGTTTGATCTACATGACCTTGAACAATATGTCCGTCCAGACGATCCCCTAATTTCATGGCTCGTTCTAAATTCACTTTGGAATGTAGTCGAAGTTTACCAAGATTCGATTTGTCTAATGTTTCTGAAATTGCCGTAACTACGTAATTATCTTCATTAACCTCCACAACCGTTAAGCACACTCCATTATGGGAAACACTTTGATCAACTTTTAATTCTGGAGATAACTCGCTCTTTACTCTAATATGTAAATTCTCGCCTTCTTCCTTGAGCTCAACAATTTCCCCAATACTCTCTATAATACCTGTGAACATAAATTCATTTAGTTACATTTGCAATGCAAAAATAACACTTATTACTAAGGAATAATTAATGACCAAGAACGAAAAAATTGTAGTGGGAATATCTATCGGAGACCTCAATGGGATTGGGAGCGAAGTGGTATTAAAAACTTTCCAGGATAATAGAATGCTCGAGTTTTGCACACCGGTAATTTTTGCTTCAGTAAAACTCATGTCTTTTTTTAATAAGTCTTATGATTTGGATTTAAAGTTCCATGGCATAGACAATGTAGATGCATTGGTTCATAAGAAAATCAATGTTGTCAATGTTTGGAAGGAGCCTGTAAACATTGAATTTGGCAAAGAGGATACCGAGATAGGTGCCTATGCAGTAAAATCTCTGGAAGCTGCGGTGAAATCGTTAAAAGAATCAAAGATCGATGTATTGGTAACTGCTCCTATTAATAAGAGTAACGTGCAATCTGAGAGTTTTAAATTTCCGGGGCATACCGATTATTTGGCGAAGGAATTGGAGGGAGATAGTTTGATGCTTATGATTTCGGATGAGTTAAAAGTAGGACTTCTAACAGATCATGTTGCGGTAAAAGACGTTCCCGGAACCATCACAAGAGAGCTTATCGAAAAGAAGATCAATATCATTCACAAAAGTTTGGTTGAAGATTTTGGAATTATTAGGCCTAAAATAGCTGTTTTAGGCATAAACCCTCATACCGGGGATAATGGCGTAATAGGCAACGAGGATGACACGGTATTGAGGCCGGCATTAGACAATATTCGAAATAATGGGAAAATTGTGATGGGGCCTTACGCTGCCGATAGTTTCTTCGGGTCGGGTAATTATAAGAGTTTCGATGTGGTAATAGCGTCCTATCATGATCAGGGCCTCATACCTTTTAAAACATTGGCATTTGGGAATGGGGTAAACTATACAGCGGGACTGAGCAAGGTTAGAACCTCTCCGGACCACGGAACGGCCTATGATGTAGCCGGTAAGAATATTGCAAACCCAGACTCTTTTAAAGAGGCGGTTTTTCAAGCGATTCAGATCTTTAAAAAAAGGATGGATTACAAGGAATATGCAGGGAATCCGCTACAAACAAATAGGAAGAAACCTGTAATTAAAAAGAATTCCTAAAACAAATAGACGATTCAATTTATTTATTATCTTTGCAGCCGCCTTCAAAGTAAGGTGCTAGTTTAATTTCTGGTGTGATTATGGAGGAAATGAAAGAATTTACCATTCCTTTTATAGGATTGAAACTTGGAGAACACACCTTCAATTTTAAAATAGAAAAAAAGTTCTTTGAGCATTATGAGTATGAAGAGTTTAATGACGCCTCAATAAATTTCAAGGTGTTATTAGATAAGAAAACTACACTATTGGAGTTTTATTTGGACTTCGACGGACATGTAAATGTGAATTGTGACATCACGAACGAGCCTTTTAATCAAGGAGTAGCGGGTAATTATCACTTTGTAGTAAAGTTTGGAGATGAATACAACGACGAGAATGAGGACTTGATAATACTTCCTCATGGGAGTCATGAAGTTAATATTCAGCAGTCCATTTACGAATCCATTGTCTTGTCGATTCCACAAAAAAGAATACACCCGGGTGTAGAAGATGGAACTCTTAAAAGCGAAATACTCGAAAAACTTGAAGAATTAAAGCCTAATTTGGATAAAGAATCTGAAAATGATTCAACAGATCCAAGGTGGGACCAATTAAAGAAACTATTAACGGATAAATAATATTTAGTAATGGCACATCCTAAAAGAAAAATCTCAAAAACAAGAAGAGATAAAAGAAGAACTCATTACAAAGCGACTACGCCACAAATTGCAACAGATCCTACGACTGGAGAAGCTCACCTTTATCACAGAGCTCACTGGCACGAAGGTAAATTATACTATCGAGGACAGGTTGTAATTGATGCTACGGAAGAAGTAGAAGCCTAATTTATAAGACCTTTTTCATCAGAACTCTCACAGCTCGAAAACCGAGGTTGTTGAGGGTTTTTGTTTTTTAAACCAAAAAGGCAAAAACAGACCAAAAATTGGCTGTTATTGATAATAAATTAGTATTTTTCACTCCTTTTTAGAGGTTTTTGACCAATTTTAGTGAATTTTAATTCAATTATATGAGTAAAATCACAGCAGCAATTACAGCTGTAGGGGGCTATGTTCCGGAGTACGTTCTCACTAACCAAATTCTGGAAACGATGGTGGACACTAACGACGAATGGATTACCACTCGTACCGGTATCAAAGAGCGACGAATTTTAAAAGAACCAGGTCAAGGCACTTCATATTTGGCTATTCAGGCCGCAAAAGACCTTCTTTCTAAAAGCAATACCAATCCTGAAGACATAGATATGGTTATTATGGCAACTGCTACACCCGATATGCCCGTTGCGGCGACAGGTGTTTATGTTGCTTCCCAAATTGGTGCGGTTAATGCGTTTTCTTACGATTTGGTTGCCGCCTGTTCTAGTTTCCTTTACGGAATGTCAACGGCTGCACGCTATATAGAATCCGGACGATATAAAAAAGTTTTGCTTATAGGAGCCGATAAAATGTCTTCAATTATTGATTATGAAGACAGAACAACATGCATCATTTTTGGAGATGGAGGAGGTGCTGTGCTTTTCGAGCCCAGCGACGATGGCCTAGGGCTACAAGATGAAATATTGCGAAGCGACGGCATTGGTAGGCAAAGCCTAAAAATTGATGCCGGGGGTTCTATCTTACCCGCCAACGAGGAAACCGTTGCCAATAAACAACACTTTGTGTTTCAGGATGGTAAAACGGTCTTCAAATTTGCCGTATCCAATATGGCAGATGTAAGTGAAAAGATTATGAATCGAAACGGACTTACAGGTGAAGATGTTCACTGGCTAGTCCCACATCAAGCCAATAAAAGAATAATCGACGCAACAGCGAAACGAATGAACCTACCAGAAGAGAAGGTAATGATGAACATTCATAAATACGGAAATACAACCTCGGCAACACTGCCTTTGTGCTTAAACGATTACGAAAAACAACTTAAAAAAGGAGATAATTTGGTTTTTGCTTCTTTTGGAGGAGGTTTTACCTGGGGAGCTATTTATCTTAAATGGGCCTATAATTCAAATTAACAGACCAATCAACACGAATATTCAACACTATGGAATTAAAAGACATTCAAAATCTAATTAAGTTTGTGGCCAAGTCGGGCGCAAGTGAAGTTAAACTTGAGATGGAAGATGTAAAGATCACCATTCGAACCGGTAAAGAAGGAACAAAAGGTGAAACTACATACATCCAACAAGTTCCCACGATAGCTGCTGCAGCTCCTGCTGCCCCAGCAACTCCGGCGCCTGTAGAAGCAGCAGCGCCTGCTGCCACCGAGGCCGCTCCGCCAGCAGCGACTGAAGATTCAAACTATATCACGATTAAGTCTCCAATTATTGGAACTTTTTATAGAAAACCTTCACCGGACAAACCAGCTTTTAAAGAAGTTGGAGATTCTGTTGCGGTTGGAGACGTACTTTGCGTTATCGAAGCGATGAAGTTATTCAATGAGATAGAAAGTGAAGTTTCAGGGAAAATTGTGAAGGTATTAGTTGACGACTCTTCCCCCGTTGAATTTGACCAACCGCTATTTTTAGTAGATCCATCTTAAATTCGAACCTTACCACCCAAAATTCAGTTTCGACTAAATTGGAATTTGAGTTGTGAAATTCTAGAAAATTATGTTTAAAAAGATATTAATTGCCAATAGGGGAGAAATAGCGCTCAGAGTTATTCGAACTTGTAAGGAAATGGGAATCAAAACCGTTGCGGTATATTCCACAGCAGATGAAGAAAGTTTGCATGTTCGTTTTGCTGACGAAGCCGTATGTATTGGCCCCCCTCCCAGCAATGAAAGCTACCTAAAAATTGCCAACATCATAGCCGCGGCAGAAATTACAAATGCCGATGCCATCCACCCGGGTTACGGGTTCTTATCGGAAAATGCCAAATTTTCTAAAATCTGCGAAGAGCACGGAATTAAATTTATTGGCGCCTCAGCCGAAATGATTGAAAGAATGGGAGACAAGGCTTCGGCCAAGTCAACCATGATAGCAGCCGGAGTACCCTGTGTACCCGGAAGTGAAGGGGTAATTCCCGATTTTGATACTTGTAAAAAACTAGCGAAAGAAACAGGCTATCCCGTGATGTTAAAGGCGAGCGCCGGAGGCGGTGGTAAAGGAATGAGAGCTGTTTGGAAAGAGGAAGAATTGCAGGATGCTTGGGAGTCGGCCAGACAAGAAAGTAAGGCCGCCTTCGGAAATGACGATATGTATATGGAAAAGCTCATTGAAGAGCCTAGACATATCGAAATTCAGGTGGTGGGAGATAGTAGCGGAAAGGCCTGTCATTTAAGTGAAAGGGATTGTTCGGTTCAAAGACGTCATCAAAAACTAACCGAGGAAACACCTAGCCCATTTATGACGAAGCAACTTCGTGAAGATATGGGGAAAGCCGCCGTTAAAGCTGCAGAGTATATCAAATACGAAGGAGCCGGTACCGTAGAGTTCTTAGTTGATAAGCACCGTAATTTCTATTTTATGGAAATGAATACTCGAATTCAGGTGGAGCATCCAATTACCGAGCAGGTGGTGGACCACGATTTGATAAGAGAACAAATTTTGGTGGCCGCTGGCGTACCAATCTCAGGGAAAAATTACTATCCTCAACTTCATTCCATCGAATGTCGTATCAATGCAGAGGATCCTTATAACGATTTTCGGCCCTCACCGGGTAGAATCACTACTTTGCATGCCCCGGGCGGACATGGAGTTCGCTTGGATACACATGTGTATGCGGGTTATGTAATTCCACCTAATTACGATTCAATGATCGCAAAGCTAATTGTGACAGCACAAACACGCGAAGAAGCCATAAGCAAAATGAGACGTGCTTTGGATGAATTCGTTATCGAAGGAATTAAGACTACCATTCCGTTCCATCGCCAATTAATGGACGATCCGGCTTACGTAGATGGTAATTACACCACAGCCTTTATGAATGACTGGGAAATGAAAGAACCCAACGACGAATAAAACCGTTTTCAAACTAATATTCCAGCACCTTATTTCTGAAATTTTATTTTCCGGACTAAGGTGCTTTTATTTTGAATTGGTTATATTTTCAAAAACTATTCAATGAACAATCTTAGCTATTGGGAACAAACTACCTGGCTTTCTAATATTGATTACGCCATAATTGGAAGTGGAATTGTTGGGCTAAGTTGTGCATTAGAATTGAGAAAGTTATATCCTGAGGCTAAGATTGTCGTGTTTGAAAAGGGAGTATTACCTCAAGGCGCTAGCACAAAAAATGCTGGTTTTGCTTGTTTTGGAAGTATTTCAGAAATCATCGAAGATCTAAAGACTCATTCGGAAGAAGAAGTGATTGCCTTGGTAAAAAGCAGAGTGGAGGGCCTGGAGCTTCTAAGAGAAAATTTGGGAGATGAGGCGATTGACTTTCAAATAAATGGAGGCTACGAATTATTTAATTTAGAAGATGAAGAGCTTTTTGAAACATGCATTTCAAAATTAAATTATGTGAATGATCTCTTAGGAGGCATATTTTTCAATAAATCTTCAATTTTAGGCAAAAACGACGTCTTTTTGGTCAAAAAAGACCCATTTTCGTTTAAAAATGTCCAAAATAAGCTCATTTTTAATCAGTTTGAAGGTCAATTGGATACTGGTAAGATGATGAATGCCCTTATTCAAAAAACATCCAAAAATGGTATTTTGCTTATTAATAATGTCAAAATTGATTCTTTTTTGACAGAAAATGATCAAATATTGCTAAAAACGTCAAATTTTGATGATTTTAAAGTAAAAAATCTAATTATTGCCAATAATGGCTTCGCAAAGCAATTCGTAGATGCCAACTTGGAACCCGCTCGCGCACAAGTTTTGATTACAGAACCGATTGCTAATTTAGACATCAAAGGAACTTTTCATCTTGATAAAGGCTATTATTACTTCAGAAATATTCACAACCGAATCCTTCTCGGAGGAGGTAGAAATTTAGATTTCCAGGGTGAGAATACACAGGAAATGGGACTCACCACACTAGTGCAGAGCAAATTAGAAGAGTTGCTTCATACAACAATATTGCCGGGTAAAACGTTTAAAATAGACTCTCGATGGAGTGGAATAATGGGTGTTGGAGATCAAAAGAAGCCTATTGTAAAGCAAATCGCTCCAAATGTATATTGCGGTATAAGATTGGGAGGCATGGGAGTAGCCATAGGCAGTTCCATTGGTAAACAGCTTGCTAACCTTGTTGAATCTTAATGTTAAAAAGGCTTTTTAGATTTGTTGTAAAGACTTCTATTTGGTTTGTCTTACTGTCCGTGCTTTGGGTGTTACTCTATCGCTTTATAGACGTACCATTCACTCCTTTGATGGGTATTCGATCTTTTCAGGCTCAAGATTCTTATGAAATAAGGCATACATGGACCGATTTAGAAGATATTTCCGAAGAAATAAAACTCGCTGTTATTTGTGCTGAGGATCAAAACTTTATACAGCACAACGGATTTGACTTAAAAGCCATTGAAAAGGCATATAAGGACAATAAATCGGGCAAAAATCTCAAAGGTGGCAGTACAATCTCACAGCAAACCGCAAAAAATGTCTTTTTATGGCCCAAAAGAAGCTGGATTAGAAAAGGGATGGAAACCTATTTTACTTTCTTAATCGAGAATTTATGGAGCAAAGAGCGGATATTAGAAGTGTATTTAAACAGTATAGAAATGGGAGAGGGCGTGTTTGGTGTGGAATCGGCCGCTCAGTATTGGTTTCAAAAGAATGCCAAACAATTAAATAGGCATGAATCGGCGGCATTGGCGGTGATACTCCCAAATCCTAGGAAATATAATCCTGCGGTTCGCACTCCCTATCTTGAAAGGAGAAAACAATGGGTTTTAAAACAAATGAATAACTTTGGAGAGCTTTCTTTGGCGGAAAAGTAATTTTATCATGGAAGTTAATGAGCTAAAAAACAGTTTATTGCAGGCTTGCGAGGAATTTATTTCCGATCGCAAAGCCAAGGTATTGAAGGCTCTGAATGATATAAAAGAATCACTTTTTGATGAATCAAAAACAACGGTTGGGGACAAACACCATACCAATAGAGCCCGTTTACAAAATGAGCGAGAAAGTTTGGGAGCACACTTATTAGAAATTGAAAGAGTTGAAGCTAGATTGCATAAAATCGATTTTGACATTGCTTCGGAAGCCGTGCATTTGGGTAGTTTGGTCGAAACGAATCTTGGGGTATATTTCATTAGCATTTCCATGGGGGCGGCAGAAATAGAAGGAAAAACTATTTACTGCGTTGCGCCTAACTCTCCAGTAGGACAGGCATTGTTGGGAAAAAAAGTAAATGAAACCGGAACTTTTCAGGACAAATCAATAACAATCGCATCAATAAAATAATCTTTAGTTTTTTACCGGCAAGTAGGCTTCCGGAATAGGGTTTTCAACAGTTTCTTGGGTCCAATAGATATTAATGATCCACCATCTTTCGCCATCATACAACAATTGAATGCTGTTTATTCCCCTCATAAACGGTTCTTTATCCTTTTTACTTCGGAAGGACTCATAGGTGCTAAAAACTTGGGTGATATTGCCAAAAGTATCGATTTCACGATTGAGTTCCACTTCAAAAAATCCATTTTCAACCAGCCATTGTCCAGAGGACGCTATATAATCTGTGGGTGACATATACCGTAGACCTATTGTTCCGTCCTTTCTTTTGCCAGAAGGAATGAGCTTTGCCTCGGGCTTAAAGAGGAATTTAAACAGTTCCCAGTTTCGTGGCTCTCCTTTTTCACCAGAAATAACATCGTATAAGGTTGTGATGGTACTGTCGAGAGTACGCACCTTTTCTATGAACTTACTGTCTTTTTCCTGCCCAATTGTACTTAGACTGAAAAACAGCATGATTATTATAATCGAAATTGGTTTATTCATATTGAACAGCTTTGAGATCAAGTTAGTCAAATTTACTTTACAATAACCCATAAAAAAAGGCTCCAAATTAATGGAGCCTAATCGCTTATACAATCTATTATAAATTATGAAAACAAATATTAGTTCTTGATAAGCTTCACTGTTTTTTCACCTTGATCTGTGCTAATTTGCGCCATGTAAATTCCTCTCGACAAAGTTTCATTGTTTATTGAAACTAAGTTTGAATTTCCTTCAATGGTTGAAACTGCTTTTCCAAGAACGTCATAAATCACAACGGTCTTAATATTTTGATCTGCTGTGCTTATGTTCCATACTTGATTCGACGGGTTAGGATACACAGACACCTTTAAAGCATCCACATCTCCAATTCCTAAAGTCGGTGCAGTAACAACAACACTTCCTAAAGCAGCCTCATCGGCTGGATTGGCATTAGGACCTGTTACTTTAAAACCATACTGAACTACAGCATCTGCAGCCTCAACATTGGTGTAAACCACAGAGAAATTTTGACCTGCAACTAGTGGCGAAGTTTCTTCCTTCAAAACTGAAAAATCTGAGTTAAAAACCTTGATAAAGGCCACTACATCATATCCAGCATCGATAGTGTTACTCATTGTAGCACCGTTGAAAGTTAATTCACTTCCTGCTAAAGCCGGATCTTCCAGGAACGTATTTCCCTCGAAAGTTTTGTTTCCGGTCATTGTAGTCTGGTCCACCCAAAAAGGATCGGTTCCATCACCCCAAGTATTATAGTTGGGCTGTAGGGTTATGGTACCTGCTCCGGCGTCTACAACTGTTTTTAGATCTGGAACTCCCCAGAAATCTCCAAATACGAAATCACCTCCGTTTGCAGGTAATTCGAATACATTGGCGTATCCAATGTAAGTCGCGCTCGCGTCAACTTCCACTGTGTTTTGAGCTGCTCCTAAAAATGGTAAAGCGAGCAACATTGCGAATAAATAATAAATCTGTTTCATGATTCTAATTTTAAGTATTAAAGTTTTAAATAATTAAAATCAAGCAGTAACCACTACTGCTTGATTATTTTGTAAGTTCCAATTTGACCGTTTACAGATACTTTCATAATGTAAGCACCTACAGCTAGGTCGGCAACATTGATATCGGTCGAGATAGCATTGATCTCTTGATCAATTACTTGCTGTCCTAATATGTTGAATACAGATACTCTTTCTATCACCTCTACAGAGTTTAAAGTAACTGTTGTAGAAGCTGGGTTTGGATGATAAGTAAATCCGTTGATTAGATTATCATTCGCACCTAAGAAGAAAGTACCATCGATAACGATGTCGGTAATGGCATCGGTATTTGCTACATATACGTAGTAAGCCTGTCCGGCAACTACTGGTACAGAAGCATCTACTTGAGGCACACACTGGTTATCGAAGTAATCGATAAGAGTAAGGTCGGTCTCTACAGCAGTTTC
>JABDKT010000023.1 GCA_013002065.1 Flavobacteriaceae bacterium | reverse complement strand
TCTAATACTACTCGTTCTAATCTTCTTTTATTCGGCATGTAAAGAACACGAACAGAACGGACACCATGACGATGACTTGCATGAAGAGTTACATTTTGAAGATGATGATGGGAACCATTTTGATAATAAAAAGCAATCGGTGGCCGAATTAAAAAAGGAGCTCACGGAGAAAGGTTTTGAGATTTTCGATTATATCGATCCGGACTCTGGCGATACAGTAGTGATGCAGCAATATTTTATCGCATTTTTAAAAAGAGGGCAAAATAGGTCTCAGTCAAAAGAGGAAGCCGATAGTTTACAAAATCTCCATTTGGAGCACTTGGGTAAGATGTACAAGCTGGGTTATGCAGATATTTCCGGGCCGTTTGGAGATGATGGCGATATACGTGGTATCACAATTTATAATGTCCCCAATTTGCAAATGGCAGATAGTCTCGCGAATTCAGACCCAATGGTGAAAGCGGGAAGATTGGAGATCGAAATTCATCCTTGGTGGGCCGCCAAAGGATTTCATTTACGCTAACAATTGAACAACTTTTTTAATCTCATCCAAATTAGAAACTCCATCGACCTTTTGATCGAAGAGGCTCGTCGGACTTTCACTTTTAGGAATGGCCGATAAATGTACCGATGTAAATCCTGCCAATTTAAAAGTCTCTACATTTCCCGAATTGATTCCTCCTCCGGGCATGATTTCCATTTTTCCTTCGGAAATATTCTTGAATTGAATTAAGTTTTCTAATCCGTCTTTAGCGCTCAATTCTCCCCCAGAGCTTAGCAAGCGATTTACACCCAATTCTTTGAGTTTTTCTATTTCCGAAGTAGGATCGACGACAACATCAATAGCTCGATGAAAAGTAAATTCCATTCCACGGGCCACTTGTATAAGCCGATCTGTATTCAAAACATCGATATGCTTTTCAACAGTTAGGACACCGCTTACCACGCCTTTACATCCAACATCTTTGCAGAACTGTATATCCTCCAGCATTTGAAGTAGTTCTTTTTCAGAATAAACAAAATCTCCACCTCTGGGACGTATAAGCACATGCGTTTCAATGCCAATTTCAGCAATAACCATTTTAATGAGTTCCCGTGAAGGTGTGACTCCCCCCACCGAAAGATTTTCACAAAGTTCAATGCGATGCGCTCCACCCAATTTGGCATTTTGAGCACTTTCAAAACTATTGGCACAGATTTCTACTATCATTCAATAATGATTTCGTCTATAAATGTCCAAGCTTTGTTACCCGCGCCTTGACTTCCCTGGGGGATGGTTCCGTAATTCAAAACCCGAAGAACAACAGTTGAAGTTTCGATTTCTCCTCCAAGATCATATTCGAGTGTGGCCATATTACGATCGTCATCAATGCTTATTTTTGCCGTCTTAAGTACGGTATTCCCATCGTTGGTTTTATATTCGATCGAGGCAATTTTGGGAGCATAGATCCATTGACCGGGACCGTGATAAAAACGAGTTGAAACCCTAGAAATTCTTTTGTTGGAGGGTAAATCCAGAGTAATTTTAATGTCTTCTCCCCAAAAGCCCAACCATTCCGAATCACCATATCGGGTGTTGCTTCCCTTTATTCCATTGATCAAAGCTTCTTTTCCACCGGCAGCATAGGAGGGATGTGGTTTTTTGTCGATTTCAATGCTGGCTAAAATGCCTTTGTGGTAATGGATAGAATCTATTCGAGTTCTGCCATGCTTAAGAGGGCCACCATTTTTTGTAACCTCAGAGAATATCAAGGAATTTTCTGTAATTGGGAAAGGCTTCTTATATTTTAAAATGCCTCCATTGTTGATTGAATAATAAATTTCTTTGTTCGGGGTAGGAGTGTTAAGCTTAAAATAAACGCTGTCATTTTGTTTAATCACTCGAGTATCGATAGTGTAAAGATGGTTGGCTGCATTGACATCTTTTATTTTCAGTCGATCCATAAAAGTTTCTACCCTTGAAAGGAAATCTTCATAGTCCGTTTCTAAATCTATACTTGGCCCATTCCAAACTACTTCACTCATGGCAAATATCCTTGGAAATACCATATACTCCACTTGGTCTGTGGTCTTCATATATTCGGTCCATACATTACCTTGTGCGCCTAAAACAAATTTGGTGTCTTCCTCAGACATTTCATGAGGTATTGGATTGAAACTATAAACTTTTTTTAATGGTAGAAATCCGCCAATGGCAAGAGGTTCGTCTTCATCTTCAGATTGGTAATAGTCGAAATAAGCATGCGAGGTAGGGGTCAAGATCACATCATGACCTTCCTTCGCTGCTTCCACAGCTCCTTGTGTTCCTCGCCAGGACATAACCGTTGCATTTGGAGCGAGTCCGCCTTCCAAAATTTCATCCCAACCTATAATTTTTTTCCCTTTCGAATTGAGATAGGATTCTATCTCTTCAATAAACCAACTTTGTAGGCCATTTTCATCTCCTAAATCATGCTGAGCTATCAATTTTTGGCAGTGATGGCACTTTTCCCAATTGGCTTTGGGAGCCTCATCTCCTCCAATATGTATATACTCTCCCGGAAATAATTCACATACTTCATCTAACACCCCTCGAAGGAAAGCAAAGGTTTTTTGGTTCGGACAATAGATAGTTTCAAATACTCCCCATTTGGTAGCTACGGAAACAGGATCGCCGGGGCAACCTAATTCGGGATAAGCACTAATGGCGGCTTGAGCATGTCCTGGCATTTCAATTTCGGGAATGATGGTAATATTATGCTCTGTTGCAAAATCCACGATCTCCTTTATGTCGTCTTGAGTGTAAAATCCGCCGTAACGTTTTCCATCGAATTGTTGAGGAGTATCATTGTAGTGACCAACGAGTGTTTCTTCCCTAAAAGCAGCGTGCTCGGTTAATCTCGGGAACTGTTTTATCTCAATGCGCCAGCCTTGATCCTCGGTGAGATGCCAGTGAAAATAGTTCATCTTCAACATGGCTAAATTAGAAATGTATTCCTTAATAAATTCCTTCGGAAAGAAATGTCGCCCCACGTCTAGATGCATTCCTCGATATCTAAATTTTGGGGCGTCGGTAATTGTGAGAGCCGGGATGCTTATTTCTTTATTCCAAGCCGAATTTGCCACTTCCAATTGCGGATCCATTAATTGCCTCAAACTTTGAACAGCATAAAAGGCACCTGCTTTTCCAGCCGATTGAATTTCAATTTTTTCTTCTGAAATTCTCAATTCATAAGCCTCATCTAGTAACAAACTGTCTCGAGTAAATACTATTTCAGCTTCGTCTCGCACGGTCGTCCCTAGAGAAATTCCTGCTCCATTTTGAAGATATTTCCGAAGAAAATTCTCAGCAATTTCAAATTCTGCTTCTGCAAAAACTCTCGTGTCCGAATTCAATTTAAACGAACCGTCGCCCATGACTAACTTATTTGGCTTGGGGATTAATGGAAGAATTTCGGTGGGGGAACTTTCAGAATTTTGACAAGAGAACAGCGTCATTAATATGTAGGCTGCTGTTCCAAAAAGTGCAAATCTTTTCATGTTGGGAGATTGATTTCCCTAAATTATGAATTTATAACGAGGCACGACTTATTTCAATAGTTTGTCGGGTTTCATTTCCGTTTTGATCCACAGCCGTTAAGGTGTATTGGCCAGGGAGCGGCTCATAAGCTAATTCGTGGAAGGTGCTTGTAATTCCAATAAAGCTCTCGTCTAGATACCAATAGACTTTAGTTTCTGGAGTTCGATGAGCCAACTTAAAAATCACTTCGGAAGAATTCGAATTAAAATCGTTTGCCAATAGGATGGTTTCGTTTTTCTTCGGAAATATAAAATCCATCAACTCTTCACCATCTTTCAAACAATCTTGCTTGAAAGGGGGAAGGGGGCGATACTCCGGGTGCGAGTTGGAATAATAATATTCCTGAACCGGTGGTAATACAAACCAATTCTTTTGTTTCATGGAGGCCAACGGATAGCAAGAAGAATTCACTCTCTCCATTTCATTTTGAGTGAGAAACACTTGTTGATGATAAGAACAAGGTTGTGTAATCATTCCATTTTTCGGAATAAATTCCGTAGCCACTTCTTCACAATAAAGACTTGCTAAATGCCCCGATTTCCCACATATTTCGGCTTCCATTAATTCGTCATAGGGTGTGGCAAACCAATCCGATTTAGGTAAAATGTCCAGCACTTCGAATAAAATAGGGGCAGCGGCTTCCACACCTGTCAGACCTGGCCTGCCTTCACCATCGGCGTTTCCTACCCAAACTCCAATCGCGTATTTTGAAGTGACTCCAATCGCCCAGGCGTCTTTAAATCCGAAACTTGTTCCGGTCTTCCAGGCTATGGGTTGTGAACTACTAAAGTAATTCCAATTTTGTTCCCCTATAGGACGATTCACTTCTCTAAGTGCTTCGAAGGTTTTGTATATGGCTCCGGCATCTATGACCTCAGGATTTGTTTGCTTCTCACCATGATTAAAGGCCTGCTCTAGAACGAATTGAGGTTTGTCGAATTCGTTCGAACGGTATTCACTGGAGGAACGATTAAAGAAGTTAAGCGTTGAAGCTAATCCTGCATAAGCATTGGTGATTTCCAATAAAGAACTTTCAGCACCACCTAGAATTAGAGAGAGACCATAATAATTAGCCGGTTTGTTTATTTTTCTGAAGTTCATTTCCTGCAATCGGTTGTGAAATCTGGGAAGACCATATTTTCTCAACAAGCGTACTGC
>JABDKT010000269.1 GCA_013002065.1 Flavobacteriaceae bacterium | reverse complement strand
CTTCTACACTTTCCTCAAGATTTATTTTCAACGTATTGTGATGATTGGTTACCATGCGTTGTTCTCCCCACGGCATTTCCCATTCTTCCTTCGTTTCAGATGTTTCCGAAGAAATCAATTTGAAATTATTCTTTAAAGATGATTGGTCTTTAAAATCGAAACCAAAATAAGAAGAGTCAACGATAATATCGCCTTTATGACGCACTACATAACCGGGTTCTCCGTTGTTTGAAAGTATAAAATCAACTTCGATATTACCATTTGGAGAGGTGATGGAGGTGACGGATTCTTTTTTAGAACACGAAGAAATAACCATAACTATAAACAAGATGACCGCTAAAAATTTTACTGATTTCATATAGTGATTTTAGTCTTCTAAAGGTAATAAAATAAGTGCTTTCCATAGAATGGGATCTCCACCTATATGTGGGTCGTCTAAATAAAATTCGACAGGCTCTTTTTTAACATTTAATCCGTTGCTGTTCGCATAATCCATTAGATAGAACCAAGCATTATTGGAGATGCTATAATTACCGTTAAACTCGGCCTTGAGTCCCTTGAAACTTTCGGTGGTTTTAAATTTTATTTCTGAAGAATAAGGAAGGTTTTCCTTTTTTTCGATAGGAAAACAAAAGTTGTATTTAATTGTATTGGTTTCTCGGTTCCAATTAGTTACTTCCAGAAAGGGGTCGCCCTTGAGGGTGATTTCGTTTTCGTTAATATACCCCATGATGGTGGTTATATTGTACAACATGGTTCGAGCTTTCATGTTGGCATTTGATTCCAAGGGAATATATGCGCAGAAATCACCGACAATTAAGGTGTCTTTAATGGAATGAACTTTGAATTTTTTCGTGAGAATATTTAACTCGCTTCCAACGTCTTTAACGCTTTTAATACTTCGTTTCACAAAATCATTGGAAGAAAAGGGAGCCTGTAGCTTCTGAACTATACCATTATTGAGATCTTTTATTCCTACTGAAACTTCAGTATTCCCCGAAGCGTTCTTTTCAAATTCCCAGCGATAAGAGAAGAGAGAATCTCCAATATGAACCTCCTGTTCGATTTCGGCATAGGGATTAAGGCTTTTAATCGAAACCGAATCAATATCCCGTGTAGCATATTTATTCCAGCCCATTATGTGGTTGTAAATAACGCCCGGGGGTTGTTTGCTGGAGAAAGTTATTTGATAGTGTTCGTCTTTGATGAGGAAGTACCACACTCCCGTAATTAGAACGATTATTCCCAGTAGAACTTTAAGAAATCGTCCCATCTTATAACTTCATTTCCAATCTTTCAATCACTAAATTACCGATATTGATTCCCTGGTCTAGTCCTTCATCGATGGCAGCTCGATAGTGAATTCCACCGTAAAGTCGACTTACCGCTGCCTCTTGGGCGGCTGCGTTAAAAGAGGAGAAAGAGCGAACCGGAAGTCCGTAGGGTAATTCAGTGTCGTCCAAAAAGCTAAAATCATCACCAAAAATTTCGGTAAGCACGGTTGCTGCAGCACCCGAAACAACAGAGTGCCCGCTTACATATTCTGGAAAGGGTGGAGTTTGCAAAATAGGCTCCCAATTTTCATCGATGTTCTGATTGATCAAGGTTTCCGGTCGAATCAAATTACTGCGATACTTTTCGTCCCAGCAGCTAATAAAAGCATCGAACATAGCCACAGAGCTTTTAGTGTAAGCAAATACGGTATCATCGAATCCAAAATTTGCTTTCCGGCACGCGATTTCGGTTATTCCCATCCAATGAGCACCCGGTGTAATCTTCTTGGTGGCAAACATCAAATGCCCTCTGGTGACCGAAACATACGGATTACAATCCCAAAACTGTGCTATTTTGACCTCTTCAGATTCATCTCCTTTTTCTGTAATTGCCTCGCTCACTTCATAAACTTCAACGAGCTCTTTGTAAAAATCACTTTCTTTATCCATAGAAAATGGAGGAGGAGGAGTGGGTTTGAATTGTGCAGCCGAATCGAGCACCATAGGTCGTATTTTGTTCCAATGAGGTTCGATTCCATCCATATAGGCAGGAGGGGTGGGCTGCCATCGAGAAGGGTCTTCAATATCGACCGTAAATTTTGGCATAGTACGGGTTTGCTTATAAAAATCTGTGTCGAGCCATTGGAGAATATGCTCACTTACCTGTAAACCATAACTTTTTGACTTCTCAAATTCTTCGGGATTTTGTTTTTCCCAAACCCCATATAGACTATCTCTATAACTATCCATTTTATCTTCTGAAAAGAGCAATGCACGACTCACGTTCATATGAGCCACCAAAGCTGCAACCGAAAAGTTGAGGCTAGTGTCCTTTGCCTTTGGCACCGGGGTTAACTGATTAAGTTGCCCAGCCAGGGATTGGTATTTATCATTTTGCTGAGCCATAATTTCATAGGCAGCAACATTGGGATAAGCATAAATCCTACTTGCTACCGGAGGTGAAAAAATATCATGAACCATAATTTCAGTGACCTTGTCAACCGTGTTTTGGTAAGTTTCGACAGAAACTTCAATGGGTTTTGGTTGGCTACAGCTAATCAAGAACATCGAAATAGCGACAGCCAAGAAAGAAAATTTACTTTTGAACAATTTCATAAATCTGTGCATCATCATTATTGTAAACTATTAATAAATGGGATTGGTTGTTTAGGTTTATTACTTTCAAGTGTCTCGCCGACTTATGCTCCATTTCTAATCCCAATTGATTACCCGGGATAATTTCGTTTTCAGAATTAATTAAAGCTCCCGAAAAACTATCGAATCTTCCATGGAACGGAATTACTCCAAAATAATTACCACCTGCGAGTACACTTTTAATTCCATCTCCATCAAAATCATACTTTTCAAACGCCCTGATAGGCGCTATTTGCATTGTTGACGGAAACGCCTCAAATTTAAAGCTATTGCCGTTATTTCGCAAGAAGCCTGAGCTTAAAGTATTCACCTCAAATACGGTGGCCGTTTGCAAAAGTTCGATGCCAAAAATCTCTTCCACTGTTTTGCCGGCGAAGTCTTTGTAATTGTTGAACTTTTTCCGCAGAAAAACCAGCTGCTCCGAGAGTTCATTGAGGCCCAACAGCGGATAATACTTGCCGTTTTTTTCAATCGCGACTACTGTTTCGTTAGTGCCATTACCGTCAAAGTCGGAATAGTACATTTTCATAGGAGCTTCCTTCGTGGCTTTAAACTTTGAGTTTAATCCCCAATTTCCAAGTAGGTAATCGTTATCTCCGTCTTGATCGATATCAAAAGGAATAATCTTTTGCCAAAGTCCGTTTAAGGATTCGTTCAATATGGATACTTCCTCAAAAGTGCCATTGTTGTTTCTGAAAAACTTTGGTGACATCCATTCTCCTACAATGATAAGATCGGTCTGGCCATCATTGTCAAAATCTTCAGCTATGGCATCGGTCACCATTCCAATTTTTTCTGAACCCTTGCTCATCTTATACTCACCCACGAAATAGGAGTCGGGGATATTTCCGAAGTCCAATGGAGTGGTGTGATTTCCGAAGAAAATAGAAGTTCCGGGATTGTGGTCTTGTTCCATTACCACAATTTTACCTCCGTTTAATGGTTGATAATCATTAGTCTCAACGATTAAGGAATCGACACCTTCATGGATGATTCTATCCTTTAGCGCATTCACAGAATTACTGATATTGTTTCCACCCGTAGTGACAGGAATCACAAATTGTCTTCCATCATCAAACCCCAAATATTGTGCATCGATATCCTCTGAAACAGAGTCACGCGCCAATTCGGGATAGTGGGTTTTTACATATCTGTCATTAGTTTGAAGGTAAACTTCATTAGGCTGATTTCTCGCTCCTCCGAAAAACAGATCGTCCAATCCGTCCCTATTAATGTCGCCTATGGCAAGTGCCGGGCCTCGTTGTGAAACTTCAAACGGAATTAATTTCTGATAATTAAAATCGGTGTGATTGTCCTCACGATGTGTGTATGTAATTCCCAGATTCCCTTCGACCTTTTTGAATATAGGTTCAATATTTTTGTGTTCTAGGCGAAATGGCATTGTGTTTTCTTCGGAAATGGTAAGTGTTTGATTGATTTCCGGATTCAAAACTACCTGATAGGTGTTGTTAGGCCATACAATTTTAATCGAATCAACTTTAGAATTCATTGCCAATCCGAAATGAAGCATGGGTTCGCTTGACGCTTGCCATCCTTTACATGGAAATAACTCCCGAAATTGTGAGTTGCTATCGGTATAGACGTATGCCTTGGTTCCAATTCCGAAGGGATTATACTGCGAGTAGTTCAATTTCAGTTTTAAAAAATTCCCGGAGGCAGAATTATTTCTATAAATACCGGCAAAATCATTGATGTTATTCGTAACGATGTCTAAATCACCGTCGTTGTCCAAGTCGCCAATAGCGGTAGCTCCTGAAACTGTAGGTTGAGTAGAAATCCAATCTGTTGAAACATCGTTAAAGCTTCCAGTTCCATCACCTTGATAAATATAGTTGCTTACAATGCCACTTGGCATCATTTCAAGGGCGGTTTGATCCACTAATCTTGTGTCGTTAATTTTAGTTCTAATCTCCTCACTGGAAACAAAACGAATAAAATCAAGATCGTTGGGACGCTTTGGAATTCCGTTGGAAACAAATAAGTCCTGATTTCCATCGAGGTCGTAATCTCCAAACAATGCACTCCAACTCCAATCGGTAGCAGAAATTCCGCTGAGAATGGCTGTTTCAGCATAAGGCTTTCCTTTATTATTGAGGTAAAGCATATTCCGAGTGAATTGAAAATGATATCCGTATTGTTCGGTTCTCATTTTCAGGGTTTGGTAAGTGTCGTCACCTTCCGAAGATTTTAAAACAGTCTCATCTTCCGGAGACATGTCTAAAGAGATTAGATCTGGCCAACCGTCGTTATTGATATCGGCAGCATCATTTCCCATGGAAAATCTTGATGTATGTCCGAAGAAATCCTTTAAACTTTCAGAAAAAGTACCGTCACTATTGTTTAAGTAATAATAATCGTCTTCATGAAAATCGTTCCCTACATATATATCCGGAAACCCGTCTTTATTAAAATCTGAAATGGCCAATCCCAGGCCATAGCCATTAATTCCTCCATAAATTCCGGCCTCCTCGCTTACATCCACAAACCGGTTGCCATCGTTTCGCATGAGTCGATCACCAGTTTTTTCGTTCCGTATTTCTCTCAATTGTGCCTTTCCGAAGGACTCCTCAGTATGCACGGCGTGATTGAGCAAGTACAAGTCTAAATCACCGTCTAAATCATAATCGAAAACCGCTGCCGTAGTTCCATAAGTTTGAAGGTCTAAACCAAACTCAGCCGATTTCTCCGTAAAGGTGTTGTCTTGATTATTGATGAAAAGCTCGTTATGTCCTTCAAAATCATTGATTCCAACCACTGAAACTACATATATATCCAACCACCCATCGGCGTTGAAGTCGGCCATAATGGAAGCAGTATTCCAGCTACTTTTACTGAGAGTTCCGGAGGAGGTTGTAATATCCTTGAATTTAAAATCCCCTTGGTTAAGATATAATTTGTTCGGGCCTTGATTGGACGAAAAGTAAAGATCGGGCAAACCGTCGTTATTAATATCACCCATTGCCACGCCGCCACCGTTGTAGAAATAGAGATAGTCGAGAATGTTTAGATCATCATTCTCCGTAATGGTGTTTTGAAAATCAATGCCTGATTCTGTCGGGGAAATTAAAGTGAATTGCCGAGTTTCATTATTACACCCAAAGAGCAAGAATGTCAATAATACTGCAAATCCTATTTTAGTTGTTGACCGCAAAAACTTTCGGTTTTTCATCATTGATTGCCACCATTACAAAGGTATTTCCGTCCTTATCCTTGAATTTGGAGATATGTTTAATTTCTTCTCTAATAAAGAATCCGCTGCTATCGTAGTTGGACCATTTGAAGTTTAAATTACCATCGTTTAATAGCACATTTCCGTAGTTAGCATCCAAACGAGAATATTGAGGCCGGAATTCAAAATTATTTCCACCCATAATGATATCGAGGTTCCCGTCCTGGTTTACGTCGGTACAAGTAATTCCACATACGCAGGACAATTGTGTCTGCGGGGGTAGTTTCACTATGCTGAAATTTCCATTACCATCGTTGATAGCAATTACGGAAGCCGATATATTCACTTCTTTTTGCTGAGCTTTTTTGAGTTTATCTTCTGAAAAGAGCTCTTGGATTGACTTCTTAGCATATTCTGAAGCTTTCAGGTTCTGTTTTTTAAGTGATACCATTTGAGACACAATCTCCTGTTTTTGATGAACCGGCATATCTCGACCGTTAATTTGTTGCGTCACAATTTGCTCAATGGTTCCATTGTTGTCAAAATCATTCACCCAAATCTTCATTACATTTTCCTTACTGGGCTTATAATGTAAATTTTCACCCTGATTCCCAAGAATTAAATCCACATCCCCATCTTTATCAATATCTTCCGGATGAATTACGTTCCACCACCCTTGTAAGTCACTCAAATTGGATTCCTGAAGCACAAATTTTCCATTCATGAATTTATAAACCTTTGGTGCGCCCCAGTCGGAAACGGTCACTAATTCTAAGCCCGCGTCTTTATCTACATTGATAAATTGAGCATCGGTGATCATTCCGCTTTTCTTGGTTTCTATGCCTGTCTCTCGAAATTTATTTATAAATCTGCCATCGCCTTGGTTTTCCAGATAAGCGTGATCGGGATCTACGCCGTAAATGCCAATAATACTTCTAGATGCGACGAACACATCCATGTCTCCATCTTCATCCGGGTCACCCACCGCTAAAGCTGCGATATTTTTACTTCCCGGAGGAAATTTCATGTCAGATTTGCTGAAATTTCCATTGCCATCGTTGAGATACAATCGAATGCTTTCAGTCATGGTGGCATTTACTTGATTTCCTCCCGAAGCGACCATCAGGTCTATGTCTCCATCGCCGTCGGCGTCGAAGAACTCGGCGGCGGTATCTTCCATTTCCGCATCATCATCAAAGGCACTAAAAGTCTTAACTTTAAGATTTCCGTTTCCGGAATGCATATTTAATACTCCAGCTTGACCCTTGGCTCCACCTATAAAAATATCGTCATTGCCGTCGCCATTTACGTCCCCAACAGCCATGGCAGGTCCTTCTTCAGAAACTTTTTTATAGATAAGCCCTTCATAGTCGAAATCATTATAGTTGTTCTCTTCATGCTTGGTGAGTCTTTCATTGGGCAATTCTTTAAGTAGGGTTTTAACATCCTTGGGAGTTGGAATCTTGTAAGTTTCGGTGGCTTCGCTCTGCTTCAAATTAAGCGTCTTATTGGCTTCAATATTTTGTAACAGGGTAGTTTTGTCGTTTGGCCAAATTACTCGAAGCGAATCGATTTGTTGGGTTTCGCCCAAACCTATGGTCATAGGATATTCCATGGAGGACTGAAATCCGCGGGAAGGTATTAACTCCTGCAGCACTACCTGATCGTCATAATATAACTTCACCGTTGTTCCAATGGCAAACTTATTCTTTTCTGAACCTTCAAAAATGAGCTTAATATAGTTGTTGTTTGTAGTTTCAACAGTGTTGTTGCGATATACGAAAGAAGTCATATTCACATTATTCACAACCAGATCGAGATCTCCATCATTATCTAGGTCTCCGTAGGCAGCACCATTTGACAGACTGGCTTCACCAAGGCCCCAATTTTGGGCTTCGTCGGTAAATGTTAGATCGCGGTTATTCTTGTAAGCGTAATTGGGAAGTGGAACCACCGGCATCTTTGCAATGATGGAATCAATGGCCTCCTTTTTACCGGTTAGCGCCATGTTTTGTATGATTTCATTTGCGAAGAAATCCACGAAGTCCAAATCGGTGAGATCGTGATTCACACCATTTGTCACAAAGATGTCTCGGTACCCGTCGTTGTCCATGTCGAATAAAAGACCGGACCAGCTCCAATCGGTAGCTGAGATACCGCTGTAGTAAGCTATTTCAGAAAAAGATCCATTCCCATTGTTCAATTGCAATGTATTTTGAATGTACTGCTGGTAGAAATCCTTGCTCTGTTTCAGTTTAAAAACATTGTATCCTTCAAATTCCATGACCGACTTCACCCGTTGGTCTCCATCGGGGAGCATATCTGTTATAAAGATATCGGCGTTTCCATCGTTATTGATATCCGCCATATCGATTCCCATAGCCGACAAACATAGGTGAGACATATAGTCTTTTATTTTTTCTGAAAAGGTTCCATCCTGATTGTTAATATAGAGGTAGTCCCTTTCGTAAAAATCATTGGATACATAAATATCGGGGTAGAGGTCGTTGTTTACGTCACTTATCATTACTCCCAATCCAAATCCAATAAGGCTTCCATAAATTCCCGCTTCTTCACTTACTTCGACGAATTTCCCATTGTCATTCCGAAGTAACATATCGCCCACACCTCGAAAGATTTTAGGAACGTCCCAATTCTGAGCTCTCACTTCACGTTGATGTGCAAACCCTAAAGTGCTTACCGGAATATTGCTATTGTTTAAAATGTAGGCATCAAGGTCACCATCTTTGTCATAATCAAAAAAAGTGGCGTGGGTAGTAAAACCCGTTTCGGCCAGGCCATATTCTTCGGCTTGTTCTGTAAAGGTGAGATCACCGTTGTTGATGTATAAATCGTTGTTGTGATTGTCGCCTTCCATATTTCCGGCATTACTCACATAAATATCCAAAAGGCCATCATTGTTTACATCCACCATTACCACTCCAGTGGACCAGGGTTTATTGCCGGTTACTCCTGCGCTTACCGAAATATCCTTGAATTTAAAATCTCCTTCATTTAGGTAGAGTTTATTTTCCCCCATATTGGCCGTAAAGTATATATCGGAAAGACCATCGTTATTGATGTCACCTATAGCCACTCCGCCACCATTGTAGAAATTTCGATATTTAAAGATGTTGAAGTCCTTTTGGTTCTGAACAATGTTAATGAAGTCCACGTTTGTTTCTGAAGCCGGTAATTGAGTGAATAACTTCTCAGAAGACTCATTCGAATCTGAGGAATTTTCCTTGTTACAACTTACTACGATTGTTGCAAAGAGAAATAGTAATATGAGTTTATTAAGATGCATTAATTGATCTTTACTTATTAATTTTTAAAAAAACAGGTTGGTCATTATTTCTTGTGATGACCAAATAGTCATCATCTTTATAGGATAATTTTTCAATCTTTCTTGCTGCGCCTGACACCTTAAAATATTGGAGCGGAGCTTCGGTAAAATAGCCTCGTTTATCGTTCAATAAAATCACCCCTTGCGAGCCGTCTAAACTACTTAATTGGGGGCTTATTTCAAAATTATTTCCTACCAAAAGAAGGTCCAAATAACCGTCATTATTGAAGTCGTAAGGGTAAATATCATTGACACTTGATACTTGCGCACTAAAGGGTAATGATTTTTGTGTAAAGTTGAAATTTCCCTGATTCTCAAAATAGGATGTCGCCATTTCAAACACTACATCCTGCCTTGCTTTTTGAAGTTTTTCTTCGGAAAAAATATCCGTTAAAGAAGCCTTCGCGAAATCCCCATACGAAAGGAAATCTTTATTTATTCCCGGCATTTGTTTGGCTAATTCGTCCTTCGAGGCAAAGGGAGTTTCTATATTCCCATAGTAATGAGTGATAAGGGTTTCCTCACTGCCATTGTTATCAAAATCGTAGGTGTATTTCCGAACGGGATTTTCCTGAGTCGCCCTTAATCTAGAGTTTAATCCCCAGTTTCCAACTACCAAGTCAATATCGCCGTCCTTATCGAAATCGGCTGCCTTCACTACATTCCAAAATCCGTTGGTTTTATTTAATCCTTTTGTTTCAATTTTGGAGATTCCGTAATTTTCAAAAGAAAAGATGGACAGAGGTTTCCAGTCACCTACACAAATAATTTCATTGGTTCCATTTTGATCCAAATCGGCGATAACAAAATCATTAATGCCGTTAACTTGATCTTTACTAAGGCTAAAATCATTTTGTGACGAAAGTTTGCCGTCCGCGACAATCAAAGTAGAAAGGCTTCGGTTATTTGAAATTTCAGGAAGGTTGGAAGCGATCAGTATTTCTTTTGAACCATCGGAATTTATATCCGCCGACTTTATTTCAGAAGCATGAATCACGAGGTTGGATTCAGAAAGATTAGCAGACCGAAATATTCCGTTCTCATTTAAGTAAAGTCTTACTTCCAAGGGCTTTCCCGACTTGAATTCGTTTCCGCCACTTACTACAAACAGATCGATGTAATCGTCATTATTAATGTCAAGAAAAAGATGTGAGACATCTTCGTTGATGGCAGATTCTTGGAACAATTCTTCTTGCACCTTTAGGAAATTGCCATCTTGCTGTTGCACGAACAATTGTGAGGCCTGACCTTTTCCGCCGGAAAAAAAGACATCCTGTAATCCGTCGTTATTTATGTCTGCTACCGAAACATTGGGACCTTCGTTGCTTTGGGCGAATGCAAGGAGCGGATTCCTATTGAAATCGATGGTTGGGTTTTCTTTGTGGGTGAAATCAAGGAGCGCGTTAACGTTTTCCAATAGCGAATTGTTTTCTTCTGAAAGAGAGGTGTAATAATTCCCCTCGGCATTTTCCTGATTGACTTCGAGCAATTTATTGTACTCCACACCGAACAAGGTTTCAAAAGTTTTATCAGGCCAAATTATTTTTAAGGAATCGATGAAAGTGGCAGTCCCAAGTCCGAAATGTAATTCCGGGGCAACGGCCGACAGATACCCTCGGGTGGTAAAATTTTCTTTAATCATTTTTTCACCATCTCGATATAGTATCACTTTTGTTCCAATGCCGTTTACATTATCTCGTGTACCTTTAAATCTAATGCGCAACCAATTGAGGGAATCTGCTATGTTAGACCTGTTTTCAATAATGTAAGCCTTTTCATTTACATTGTTTGTCACTAAATCCAAATCGCCGTCATTATCTAAATCGGCATAGGA
>JABDKT010000235.1 GCA_013002065.1 Flavobacteriaceae bacterium | reverse complement strand
CTTCGAAAGTGTGGATACCAATGAGTTTCTTGCCAATTTTTTTAAAGGCTGAAGATGCTTTTTGGGTGTATGAATCGTGAGAAATTCCGCCCGGTCGCGCATAGGGTATGAATAGCACTTCTTCGGTTTGTGAAAATAAATCCTCCATTACCTCTAATAAATAACTTAAATATTCTCCTCCATAAACGGTAGAAGTACTTGCGACGATTAGGTTTTTCATATCAAATTTCTTCGGAATGTAACTAAGCGTAAATTTAACAAAACCTTGTGCGCGTCATTAAGAATTTACTAAGAAAACAAACTTTATCTTTATTCCTGAACAATTAACCACCGCTTTTGACACCTTTATTAAAGTCTAAATCTATTCGGAACTTATGCTTTTTGTTCTTCTTATGTCTATCCTGTACGCTTGGCTACGGTCAACAAAAAAGACTTGTCGGGAAAATTGAGAATATTAAAGATGTGGAAGGGATTCATATCTTAAATACTTCTTCCCGTTTTAACTCCATTACGAATGCTTCGGGGGAGTTTTTTATCACGGCTTCACCTTTGGACACTTTAGTGTTTTCCTCCATTGCTTATATTCCTGAACAAGTGGTGGTGAGCAAGGAAATTTACGATTCCGGATTTTTGTCCGTAACATTGCAAGAGTTGGTGAATGAACTTGATGAAGTCTATATTGGACCTGCGCTAACGGGGGATTTAGAGCGTGATTTAAAACGTATCAAGGTGGAAGATCAAATCAATTTTGACGATGTGGGAATACCGGGGTTTTTGGGAACTCCTGAAGAAAAGATACCCAATATGATAGGTCAGGTGATCACTCCTTTTTCAGTAAATATTGAAGGGTTGTACAAGCATTTAAGTGGTTACTACAAGAAACTAAGACTCCAAAGGAAATGGCAGGCCGAAAATGTGGCTGTTTCAATGATTATCCACAATTATGGTTCCGAATTCTACGAGGAAGCTTTTGAGATTCCGAAAGAAAGAGTTTTCGATTTTACCTTGTTTTGTGTGGAAACTACGGAAATAGAAAATCATTTTAAAAAAGAGTCCTATGCTTTGGTGCTTTCGATTTTGGAAGAAAAGGCAAAAGTATATAAAGAACGGCTCGATGAAAAAGAGGAATGATAATTGTAACGATTCCAGAACATAATCGTCTTATAATTTTATGCCTAAAATTAATATGAAATATCTCCGAATATCTCTACTGATATTAATATTGCCCATTTGTATTTCCTTTACCGCTCACAAATTCTATGTGAGCATCACCAAAATTGAATATGTCGAAGAAGAGCAGGCCCTGCAAATTATTTCGAAACTTTTTGTAGAGGATGTTGAGGCCGTGTTGCAAGAACGATATAGCAAATCGGCTTCCCTTGATCCTGAAAAAGAGACCCCTGCCGATGCCGAATTCTTAAAACGCTATGTCCTTCAGAAATTACAAATCAAAGTAGATGGGAAGACCGTCGAGCTAGACCTTTTAGGACACGAATACGAGAATGATATTGTGAAAATTTACATCGAAGCCAAGGATATTTCAGAAATGAAAAAAATTGAAGTTGAGAATAAAATTTTAACTGAAATGTTCGATGATCAACAGAATATCATTCATGTTAAAAAGAATAAAAAACGAAAAAGCTTAATATTGGAACGTGATAATCCTAAAGGAGTGTTAAACTTCAATTAAAGAGAGCATAAAAACACTCAATAAAAACTATTTTTAGGCGCTTTTATAATCAACAATCAATACCATAATTATGAAAATTTTTAAATACCTATCCTTAATCGCCCTTTTTCTCATGGCAGGTACTGCATTTGCTCAAGAAACGGAAGAAGAAGAACGCGCTCCGGGACATTACAACAACAACCGATTTAAACAATTATACGAGGAATTTTCTACGCCCAATGTATATCGTTCTGGAAATGGGGCTCCAGGGCCTCAATATTATCAGCAGCAGGCAGACTACGTAATGAGCTTGGAGTTGGACGATGAAAATTCAAGATTGTACGGGGAAGAAACGATTACCTATACCAACAATTCTCCGGACGAGCTGGAATACCTTTGGGTACAGTTGGATCAAAACGTGAGAGCTAGAGATTCTAAATCTCCCCTCATAGAACCTAGTGGGGCGTTCCCAGCCGAAATGGCGAGCAGCTTTGTGGGAAAGTATATGGGAGATGGTTTTGACGGCGGATTCAAAATCGACTACGTAAAAGATGCAAATGGTAAGCCATTGCCCCATACGGTGAACAGAACCATGATGCGAGTGGAGATGCCAAAAAATCTTAAAACAGGCGAGCAGTTTGTATTCTCCATAAAATGGTGGTACAACATTCCAGAGCATACGGTTGACAGAGCCAGAAGTGGATATGAAACCTTCGAAGATGGAAACAAAGGATATGTGATCGCTCAGTTCTATCCAAGAATGGCCGTTTACAATGACGTGGAAGGTTGGCAGAACAGTCAGTTCTGGGGACGTGATGAGTTTGCATTGCCCTTCGGAAATTTCGATGTGAGTATCACTGTGCCTTCAGACCATGTTTTGGATGCGACTGGAGTACTTCTAAATAGAAAGGAAGTTTTCTCCAAAGAAATGATGAAGCGTTACAACCAAGCTAAGAAGAGTTATACCGAACCGGTACAAATTGTAACTGAAGCAGAAGCAGAAGAAGCTTCCAAAGGATTTGCAACCACCAAAAAGACGTGGAAGTTCAGAGCCGAAAATGTACGTGATTATGGTATTGCAACCTCTAGAAGATATATGTGGGATATGATGGCCGTGAAATTAGATCGGGGAGATGTAATGGCTGTTTCAGTATATCCACCTGAAGGTAATCCGTTATGGGATGCCTGGTCCACAAAAGTAGTTGCTAGTACGTTGAAGACTTATTCAAGAATGGCATTTGATTATCCTTATCACAAGGCGATTTCGGTGCATGCGAAGAATCAGGGGATGGAATATCCAATGATTTGCTGGAACTATGGTCGTCCGGATAAGGATGGAAACTACAGCGAGAGAACTAAATACGGAATGTTTGGTGTGGTAATTCACGAAGTGGGGCACAACTATTACCCAATGATTGTGAATAGTGATGAGCGACAGTGGACATGGATGGATGAAGGGATCAATACCTTTGTACAATACGTGGCCGAACAAGATTTTGGAGAGGCTTACCCGGAAGCGATTGCTCCTAACAAAAAATACCCTTCTCGAAGAGGTCCGGCAAAAACGATTGTTGATTATATGTCGGGCAATCAAGAGAGAATGGCTCCCATCATGACCAAAGGATTGAATACTTATAATTTCGGTGCGAATGCTTATTCAAAGCCTGCCGTTGGGTTGAATATCCTTCGTGAGACCATTATGGGTAGAGAATTGTTCGACTATGCTTTTAAAACCTATTCTCAAAGATGGATGTTCAAGCATCCTACTCCTGAAGATTTCTTCCGCACCATGGAAGATGCGTCTGCCGTGGATTTGGATTGGTTCTGGAGAGCGTGGTTCTACACCACCGATTATACAGACATTGGTGTTACCGAGGTTAAGAAATTTTACGTTACCTCCAAGATGAATAAAGAGGTAAGACAGATGATGGAAGCCCGTGGTATGAAAGAAAGTGATCTTCCTCCGTTAGTGTACTTAGTTGAAGAGGGTAGCGAAGACTTTGAAGAAAGTATGAAAACTGCAACCTTGAACGATGTTACGACCCTTCAGGAATACATCATGGACAATATGGAGCCTTCGGAAAGAGCTAATTTAAAAAGTCCGAAGTATTTCTACGAAGTTACTTTCGAAAAGCCGGGAGGGATTCCAATGCCTATCATTGCCGAATATACTTATAGCGACGGCAGTACAAAACGTGAGACTTATCCGGCACAAATTTGGAGAAAGAACGATGCTTCTGTTGGAAAAGTCATTGCATCCGATAAGGAGATTACGAAAATCGTGGTGGATCCGGATGAGGAAACTGCCGATATTGACACTTCAAACAACTCTTGGCCAAAACGCAAGAAGTTGGGAGAGTTTAATAAGTTTAAAGACAAAGTAAAAGGACAATAAATCAATTGAGTCCTTAAGAATAATAAAAGCCCTGTTTATGCAGGGCTTTTTTAGTAATACATCGAAACTTGCGTATATTTGTGACATGGAAGCCACAACACTCCCATTATTTATTAGCGGTGCCGAAATCGCCTTTATCCTCTTTATCGTACTTATGGTATTTGGGGCCGATAAAGTGCCTGAAATTGCCAGAGGTTTAGGAAAGGGAATGCGCCAAATAAAAGATGCTACCAACGACATCAAAACCGAAATTTCCAAGAGTGCCGAAAAACAAGGCCTCAATGTTGACCTTACTCAAGAGGTTAAAAAAGAAATTGATAAAGTCAAAGAGGATGTGGACGATATCACAGGTCCCATAAAGCGAAACTTCTAAATGTTTGAAACCCTCAAGGAATGGGATAGGGAATTGTTTATTTACCTGAATAGTTTAGGTATTGAGCAGTTCGATTCGTTCTGGCTGTTTGTTACTAAAATAGAGAGTTGGATCTTTCTATTTATAATATTCACTTTCCTATTGTTCAAATTCTACGGATTTAAAAAAGGCGGGGTAGTCTTTCTTTTTGTCCTTCTCACTTTCGGAATCACTTTTTTGGCCACTCATTTAACAAAGGTAGGTGTAGCACGATTTCGACCTAGTAATAATCCATTACTCGTGGATGTAATTAGAGTTCTACAAAATCCAACCGATTTTAGTTTTTTCTCCGGGCATGCTTCTTCAAGCTTCTCGATTACCTTGTTTGTAGTACTTGTACTTCGGAAATATTCTAAGTGGATATACCTTGCTTTTGTTTGGCCACTGCTCTTTGTTCTAAGTAGAATTTACGTAGGTGTTCATTACCCCAGCGATCTTTTGGTAGGTGCTCTGGTAGGTTCCGTTTTTGCGGTCACGGGTTATTGGCTTTGCACGAAAGTGCTACGCAATTTGTGATTTGATTAAAAGTGGAAAAGGATCGGGCATTTGCTCAATCCTTCGCCTTGACTAATTCAGAATAAATTATTCTAAAAAGAAGAAACCCACCCCAAAGCATGCTAACGTCTTGAAGTGGGCTCCCTATTAAACTTTAATATATCTACTATGTACCAAAACCCTCATTAGCACAGAAAGGGAACCTCAGATTGGTTGTTGTAGTACATTACAAATTTGTAATAAATGTCGTTTACTCACAAGAGCTAAATAGCTGAAAATCAATTAGTATATTCATTCTAAGTTCGTAGGGTTTTTACTCTCAGTTAGCCACTAAAAAAGTAATTTCCATTTCTACTTACCCTTGAAGATAACAGGGGAAAACCCCCTATTGAAATAAGTGTTTTTCACCTTTTTTTAAAAAGTGAAAGCTCTTAATCGCTTTAAATTCAAAAGAATACTGAGAATGTGGGTTCATGGGACGAAAATGGAGGTCCGTAAATCGTTAATTTATACATAATTTTACAAGAACCTTAAAACCAAACAATTATGAAACTGAAAATGTCTCAATTTTTAATCGTCATACTAAGTGTTCTTGGTGTGATTGGCTTTTCTTCCTGTGAGGAAATCATACCTCCACCTCAGCAAAGTATTCCAATCGAAGAAGCTGAAGAATTGCAAAATGAATTTATTGAAACCAGAGCCGGAATTTTAAACGACTCTCTCGGATTTACTGATACTCGAGACTTTTGGTTTTCACTAGATACCTTAAAACAATACATCGAATATGTGGAGCAGGAAGCTGCAAGGTTGGGGAAACAAAATCTGGGAATAAGAATATATTTTGCAGCTTATCCTGAAAACAGTGAATATCCACAGCCGGGTAGAGCTACCGTGTTTATGGTTCCCACATCTTTGGAGGACGATCCAACATTAAAAAGAGGCTTTTTACCTATAGCACCTACGAATACAAATATTGATAGTATTCAAGCGTTAAATTATGGACATGGAGGTCAACCGCCCAACGATATTTAAAAGTTGACATGGAGACCAAATATTTACTGTACATTATAAACTGCCTTGAATTCTCGGCTGCCATCACGGCAACGGTTTATTACAGTAAATATATATTTTCCAGTGAAAAATACTTTCTATTTTTTCTTTGGTACACCTTTTTTGTAGATCTGTTGGGAGCCTCTTTGAGGCCAATGTTTGGGATGGACAATTATTGGCTCTATAATGCTTTTACCATAACGAGTTTACTCTTTTACTTTTATTGGTACTACACCATTCTAAAGAGTCATTTGTTTAGGAAATGGGTGGTATTTTTTACAATCGTTTTCTCTGCGGTGGCTGTATTCAGTTTATTTTACCAAAGCTGGAACGAATACCATAAATATACGTTTGTCACCGGGGCGCTATTCGTTTTAGTGCTTACCGTGTTTCATTTTTATAAGCTCTTAAACAGTGATGAAGTATTGATCGTAAAGTATAAGTTGAGTTTTTGGATCTCTACCGCTCTGCTTTTGTTTTATATGGGAATGATTCCGTTAATGTTTTTAACCGAATTTCTGGATATCTCGGGAATAAGCTATAAAATTATAATCGTAAGCCTTAATTTAATACTCTATGGCTGTTATATTATAGGATTTGTATGGACGAAAAAGAAGTACAATGGTTTTTAATTATCTTTTCGATTATCGCCTTTTGCTTGGCATTAACGGTAATTTTGTTGTTTGCGATATTTCAGAAACGCAAAAACAAATTGGTTAAAGAACAACAAGAAGCAGAGAATCGATTTAGGGAAGAAATTATAGAGACTCAAGTTGAAATTCGTGAGGAAACTCTACGGAATATCAGCTGGGAGCTTCATGATAATATCGGACAGATGCTTACATTGGCAAAAATCCAATTACAAAATGCCGACGATTGCTCACCCAGTGTAGTGGAGGCCGGTGAAACTATTGCCCAAAGCCTCACCGAGTTGAGAAGTCTGTCAAAACTTATTAATCCGGATACTTTTAAGAATCTATCCTTGGTGGAAGCTTTAAAATTGGAGATCGAAAGGTTCAATAGAATGAAATACCTAACGGCCTCGCTTACCTTTTCCGAAGAAAATTTTGAACTCGATAACAAAGTAGAGGTAATCATATTTAGAATGTTACAGGAGTTTTTTACCAATACTATCAAACATTCCAAAGCCACCGAATTGACTGTGAATGTTGATTATTCTAAAAATATGTTATCGATTGAGGCCAAGGACAACGGAGTAGGATTTGATAGTTCAAAAATCAACGAGCATAAGGGTATTGGTCTTACAAACATTAAAAGTAGAGCGGCGCTTATTAACGCCAATGCAGAAATAATCTCAAAAGAAAAAAACGGAACACAATTTTACCTAACTTATAAAAAAGATTGATCATGAAGTATTCAGTAGTCGTGGTAGATGACCATATTTTGCTCTCGCAAGCCATCGGAGGGTTAGTGGAAGCCTTCGAACAATTTACGGTCTTATATACCTGCAAGAACGGACAAGAACTTCTGGAGAAGTTTAAGAATCCGAAAAACATCCCAGATATCGTTCTAATGGACGTTAATATGCCTATACTTAATGGAATAGAAACTACAGCACACTTATACGAACACTATCCCCAAGTAAAAGTACTGGCACTTTCCATAGAAGAAGATGAGGGCACCATATTAAAAATGCTGAGAGCAGGTGCCAAAGGGTATCTTATGAAAGACGTAAAAAAATCTGAACTGTATACAGCGCTTCTTGAAGTGATTGAAAAAGGGTTTCACCATACCAATACCGTTACCAAAGTGTTGGTGGATTCACTTTCCGAAAAGGAAAATTCGCAGGCTATCTTAAAAGAAAGAGAATTGGAGTTTATAAAACACGCTTGTACCGAAATGACCTACAAGGAAATCGCCGACGTCATGTTTCTTAGCCCAAAAACTGTCGAAGGATATCGCAATGCAATCTTTGAAAAGTTAAATCTTAGGAATAGAACAGGATTGGTAATTTACGCGATCAAGAACAAAATATTTGTTCCTTAAATAACGCGTGAAACAGTAAGTCCATCGCGAATGGGCAATAAAACGGTTTCCAGTTTTGGGTGATTGTTTAATCGCTTATTGTACTCGATGATCGCACGAGTATCCAAATCCTCATCATCTACTTTCTCGATTACCTTTCCACTCCATAATACATTATCGCTCAAAATAACTGCACCCGATTTCATTTTGGGTAACAACAGCTCTAAATAAGTAGGATAATTTCGTTTGTCGGCATCGATGAATACCAAATCAAAGGAAAAATTTAATTTTGGGATTATTTCAGAGGCATCTCCTGTATGCTGAAATATCTTCTCCCCATACCCCGAACGATCAAAATACTTTCGCTGGAAGTCATGCAACTCCTCATTGATATCAATAGTGTGAAGCTCTCCATCCTTTTGCATCCCTTCTGCTAAACACAGGGCCGAATAACCAGTGTAAGTACCAATTTCAAGTATGTGTTTCGGTCGGATAAGTTTAGATAACATACTAAGCACTCTCCCTTGAAAATGACCACTCAGCATTCGAGGCGCCAACACCTTTCGCCAGGTTTCTCTCGACAGTTCTTGAAGTAATTCGGGCTCTGCTTGTGAGTGAGCCACCGCGTAGGCATCAATTTTTGCGGGAAGAAAATCCATTAACTCAATATTCTTTTAACCAATTTCTCACGGGCTTCTTTGTCGTCACCACATAACCACTGAAGCACATTGTCCTCCCACATCGCATCGGCTTCTTCATCGGTAATAATGTCACGCTCGCGAGCCAAGTCTAAAATCTTTCCTGGGTAAGAAGACTGCGGTGCACTTTCCATTTCACCTAAGGGGTAAGGATCATCTAATCCCACCAAAACTTGCTTGGAGCCTTGGTTTTCGACCAACAATTTTAAGGAGCCGGTATCGTGAACCAAAGTATCGAAAAAGATGTTTTTGTGTCCCACCGACTTCCGTGGGTGTACTTTGCCTTCAAATAAATCGGGACGACCATCAAATCCTTGAATTCGCCTACCCAGATTGATTTGTGCTAGTTGTCCGCCATGCGCAAAACAAGTTCGCATACCCGGGAATTTATCGGCATAACCGTTCAAAGTGAAAAAGTGATAGGCATCCGCACATTGTGCCAACATCCAGATTAGGTGAAAACGCCAGGAAGTATTTTCCAAAAGGATAAACTTTTCTCCATCGTAAGGATGAATTTCCACCGCGAGGTTATACTTACTGGCCAATTCGAAAATAGGCTCATTTTCTTCGTCAAAAATACAACGCCAAGTTCCTATGGTATCCATATAATGCGTGGGCAAACACAACAATTGCAATCCCAATTCTTCTACACAACGCTCAATTTCCCAAAGGGCGCCATTCACAAAACCGGGATGCACCACAAATCCGCAAGTAAATTTCGACGGATTCTCATGCTGCACCTTGGCATTGAAATCGTTCTGAAAACGCAGGGCTTTTTTCATCTCCTCCAATCGAAGACCGTTTCCGTAAAGTTGCGACAGATTTAAAACGACCGCATGATCGATTTCAAACTTTTCCATCCATTCCAACTTCTCTTGTAGAAAGAAACTTGAATCGGTTACCGGCCGGCTCCAATTCTTCTGAAGCATGAATTTTCTATCCTCATCCACCCAAAAAATGCCGCTTTCCTTCATAAATTGAGGAATTTCTTCCGGGTAAGGAAGTAAATGAGAATGACCGTTAATTCGCAATTTTCGTTTCATGAATGGTTTTTTTGGGCGTGCCCCTGTGGCATTTCGACAAGCTCAATGTCCACAGCGTCGGGTCTTTCGCTGTATCCCACCATAGCCTATGGCCACGGTGGGGATGCCGCTGCAACCCCTCACGCAACTCGTATAAAGTTACAAAGATTTTGTTCTTCCGCCATCAACCGGAACGTTTATTCCGTTGATGTAAGAAGCAGCTTCACTGGCTAAAAAAGCCACTGCATAGGCGATTTCTTCAGGTTTGGCAAAACGTTTGGCGGGAACGAATCCCCGCATCCTTTGTGCCGCCTCCTCTTCCGAAGTATTGAATTTTCTGGCTGCATTCGCCACTATATCATCCAATCGGTCGGTGGCTGTAAAACCGGGCAAAACATTGTTTACCGTTATGCCAAAACTGCCCAATTCGTTGGCGAGCGTTTTACTCCAATTGGCCACAGCACCACGTATGGTATTGCTCACTCCCAATCCGTCGATAGGTTGCTTCACCGAGGTTGAGATGATATTGATAATTCGGCCGTAACCCTCTTGTTTCATCCCGGGAACCACATTCTGAACGAGAATTTGGTTACAAACCAAATGTTGAGAAAAGGCTTTGGTGAATTCACTCACTTCCGCCGAAAAGATGGGGCCTCCTTTTGGGCCTCCGGTATTATTGATAAGTATGTGATAGTTCTTCTGATGCGTTGTAACTATCATCTTTTCTTTTAAGTCCTCCGGATTGTTGAAATCGGCTACCAAAAAGTCATGAGTTTGTCCCTTTTCGGAAGAAAGCTCAGACAACACACCTTTAAGTTTTTCCTCGTTTCTGGCCACTAAGGTGACCGTGGCTCCTAAAGAGGCAAGTTCGATAGCACTAGCTTTACCAATTCCGGCACTGGCACCACAAACTAGGGCATTTTTATTTGTTAGGTCTGTATTCATTATGTTTGTTTAATGCTCATATTTAATGCAAATATTTTTAGCTTCGGTAAAAAATCGCAAGGCTTCAAAACCACCTTCACGTCCCACGCCACTTGCTTTAACTCCTCCAAAAGGAGTTCTAAGATCGCGATTAAGCCAGGTGTTCACCCAAACAATTCCTGCTTCAATAGACTTTGAAATTCGCATAATGCGATCCATGTCCTTGGTCCAAATTGTAGAGGAGAGGCCGTACTTAACACCATTGGCCTTAGCCAAGGCATCGGCTTCATCTTTGAAGGGCATGATAGTGACCACCGGACCAAAAATTTCCTCCTGATTCACCCGACATTGGTCATCAAAAACTTCGATAACGGTGGGTTCCAAATAATAGCCTTCTTCAAATCCTTCTACGATTGTTCTGCTTCCACCGCAAAGAATTTTACCGCCTTCTTCTTCGCCTAATTGGATGTACGACAACACCTTTTCCAAGTGTGGTTGGGAAACAACCGCTCCTAAATTCACTTCTTTTGAAGGATGTCCCACTTTAAGAGACTTTACTTTTTCAACAAAATCTTTTTTAAACTTCGGGTACAAGGATTCCTCCACAAAAATTCGACTTCCGCATAGACAAATCTGTCCTTGATTGGCAAACGAAGATCGAACGGTTACTTTCAGCATTTCTTCATAATTGCAATCGGCGAAGATGAGGTTCGGATTTTTGCCACCCAATTCGAGGGATAACTTTTTAAACATGGGAGCTGCCGTTCTGGCCAAATGTTCTCCCGTTTTGGTGCCTCCTGTAAATGAAATCGCCTTAATTCCGGGATGTTCCACAATGGCTTGCCCGGCCAACGGGCCTTCTCCATGAACAATATTTAATACTCCTGGAGGCAGTCCCGCCTCGGTGAGGATTTCACCTAACAAATAGGCTGTCATCGGGGTTACCTCGCTCGGTTTGGCAACCACCGTATTCCCGGCTGCTATAGCCGGAGCCACCTTCCAGGTAAATAAGTAAAGCGGTAAATTCCATGGGGAAATACAGCCTACGACCCCAATAGGTTGTCGCAAAGTGAAATTCATGCTGTTTAAACCTACACTTTCATGTGCTTCCGAAGAAAACTGCGTGATAGCGTTGGCAAAAAATCGGAAATTGGCGGAAGCTCTCGGGATATCCACCTTTTTGGCTAGACTGAGTGGTTTTCCATTGTCTTTGCTTTCGGCTTGAGCCAAGCGATCGAGATTGGCTTCGATCAATTCAGAAACTTTAAGCAGTATCCTACTTCGTTCCTCGATGGTAGTGTTTGACCAGGATGAAAATGCCGCTTTGGCAGATTCATAAGCATTTTCAATATCAGTAGAATCGGAATTAGCAATCTGGCTATAAACTTTCCCATTGGCAGGCTCATAATTGTCCATCCAGTTTCCATTAACCGGATCACAATATTCGCCGTTGATATAGTTTTGAATTTTCACTTTATAATAAAGGCTTATAGGCCATAGCTTTTATTTCAACCACCAAATGTGGATGCGGTAATTGGTGCACTGCAACGGTAGTTCTGGCCGGGCCTGTTTCTTTATCAAAAAACTCTGCATAGACTTCGTTGTAGCCTGCAAAGTCGTTCATATTGACGAGGAAGGAAGTTACATCCACCACATCGGCCATAGTAGCTCCTTCAGTGGCTAGGTAATCTTTAATGTTCTCTAAAACCGCTCTGGTTTGTTCACGCACGTCCAGTCGCATGGTTCCCATTTCATCAACTTGATGTACTCCCGCAAAAGAATTATCGGGTAAGCGCGAACTGGTTCCACTTACAAAGATAAAATCTCCGGCACGTTTTACATGGGGATAAGCCCCTCTTGGGCTCGCTTTGCCTTCCACCAATCTACTTTTCATATTTATAAATTTTTGATCACCGCATCGTCATGCAGAATTTCTTCGGTTTCTTTGTTTACTAAATTCAGCTTTTCAGTCAGACTCATTTCCTCCTTGATAATTCCGTCGTCAATTAAATTTAAAATTGCCTTGTCTTGAGCACGTCCTCGTTTCATGGCTTCACTATAAGGAATATTTTCATTAAAGGTAACCAATGAATATTTGCTGTAATACTTATCGGGAAATTCGGCTTCAAAGGCAGTTTCCAATTTTCGTTTTTTCTGAAAGAGCGGACTAGCCGTATGTTCCTTCATTTCATGGAAATTATCCACGGCCAAATCGGCAATGGCATCGGTATCTTTCTTTCTGCTCTTTTCATATTCCGAAAAAACAGTATCCCAGTTACCTTGATGTTTTTCCAAAATTTCGTCAAATACAACCACGTCTTCAAACGAAGCATTCATCCCTTGTCCGTAGAAAGGTACGATGGCATGGGCGGCATCTCCCAACAAAATGGATTTTCCATAACTATTCCAAGGAGAACATTTAATAGTTCCTAATGGAGCTGTGGGGTTTTCAAAAAACTCATTAGTGAGATCGGGGATTAGTGGAACGATATCGGCAAACTCGTTGTTGAAATATTCCAGAACTTTTTCTTCCGTAGTGAGATTATTAAAACAATAATCACTGTCTTCATAAGGCGCGAAAAGTGTCACCGTAAAGCTACCATCCAAATTGGGCAAAGCGATGAGCATATCTGCTCCACGTGGCCAAATGTGCAATGCATCCTTATCGATTCGATATCCGCCGTTCTCGGTAGCAGGAATTTCCAATTCTTTATAACCGTGAGTCAACCATTGTTGGGAAAAGCTAAAAAGGAACCTTTTATCTTCAAACATGCTTTTGCGTACAACAGATCCTGCTCCATCCGTACCAAATAAGACATCTCCGGTAAAAGTTTGTGTTTCTCCCGTTTCGTAATTCCTGAAGGTTGCCGCCGCATTTTCAAGATCGACACTTTTGCATCCAAGATTGAAATGCAGATTCACGTTGGGCATTTTTTCAACTTCATTTAAGAGTAGCATATTTAGTCCGGGTCTCGAAATAGAGTTGATGTGTTCATTTTCTCTACCACTGTATTTACTTAAAAATGTATTTCCATCTTTATCGTGAATCATTCGACCTTGCATAGGTATGCACAACTTTCTAGCAGCCTCTTCCACACCCGCTAAACGCAGTCCTTTGAGACCTCGATCACTTAAGGCCAGGTTGATTGACCTTCCGGCATCCTGACTCACCTTTCGCAAATCGGGTCGCTTTTCAATGAGGGTAATATTGTATCCTCTTTGCGCCATTCTCAAAGCCAGAAGGCTCCCACAGAGTCCGGCACCGATAATCAATATGTTTTCTTGTTTTTGCATTTAATCTTTTCAGAAAATTAAGTGTTCAATACTTTTTCCAATCGTTTCACAAACTTATAGACATCCATGAAACTATTGTATAATGGAACCGGTGCCACTCTAATTACATCGGGTTCACGCCAATCACTAATTACTCCGGCATCTGTTAATTGGGAGTGCAATGACTTATCGGCATCTTTAACCTGTATCGACAATTGGCAACCTCTCTCATTCGGGTTTGTAGGAGTTATTATATTAATTCGTTCATTGTCCAGTTGATTGACAAGCTTTTCTAGATAGCCGGTTAATTTTATCGACTTTTCTCTTAGTTTTTCAAAGCCAGCATCATTGAAAATGTCTAAGGACGCTCGAATAGCTGCCATGGATAATATGGGAGGATTACTAAGCTGCCAACCTTCGGCACCGGGCAGAACATCAAATTCGTGACGCATGTTGAATCGCGTCTTTTTATTGTGCCCCCACCAGCCTGCGAATCGGTTTAGCTCCGGTTTATTAGCATGTCTTTCGTGGACAAAACAGCCACCCAAACTACCGGGTCCACTATTGAGATATTTGTAGGTACACCAAACAGCGAAGTCGGCGCCTACCTTATGTAAATCGGGTTGAATATTTCCTACGCCATGAGCCAGATCGAAACCAACAAGGCTGCCATGATGGTGGCCTAAATCGACAATTTGTTTCATGGGGAAATGTTGTCCGCTATAATAATTGGTAGTTCCAATCATGATTAGAGCGACTTCATTTCCATGTTCGTTCATTATTTTTTCTAGCTCTTCCATGCGGCAGATTTCCTCTCCATGTGGAGGAGACCATAATATGAGTCCGTCATTAGGGTCAAAGCCATGAAACTTCAGCTGACTCTCAACCGCGTATTTATCACTTGGGAAAGCATCTTTTTCAATAATGATTTTATATCGTTCGGGTGTAGGCTGATAAAAAGATACCATCATTAGATGGAGGTTGGCGGTGAGGCCATTCATAACGACCACTTCGGAAGGTTTTGCACCCACCAACTTTGCCATATTTTCGGTCAAGAATTCGTGGTAGGGCATCCATGGGTGTTTGGCTTCGGTATGTCCTTCTACACCCAGAGTCGCCCAGTCATCCAATTCTTCAGAAATATATTGTGCGGTAATTTTGGGTTGTAGTCCGAGAGAATTTCCGCAGAAATAAACGAGCTCTTCACCTTCATCATCTTTCGGAATATGAAAACGCTCCCTAAATGGAGCCAAGGAATCTTGGGCATCACACTGTTGAGCATATTCCGAGGTGTAAAGATTATTTAATTTGATTGGGTCCTGATTCACTTGACGGAAATATTAGTAAAATATAATTTAAAATCGGAAGTAGTATCTCTATGCATGGTAGCAATTTTTAGACCATTGAATTCTTTGTAATCTTCCCAGGTGTTTGTCATGTCGGCATTGGGTCCATTTCCGTCTCGAAACACCCATTCTTTTATATTGAAAGCAGCATCGTAGTAAAAGTCGTAGGCATCTCCAGGGGTATAACCTCCTTCACTTCCATAAACAATAGTGAGCATATTAAGGGTATCTTTTGAAATGGGTGCAACAACGTTTTCTTGTTCAGAAAAACTAGTCCCCTCGTCCCAAACTAACTGAAAAGGAGCGAGTAGCCAATACTTATCATTAATAAAGGCTTTGTCGGCCAAGGTAGAAATGCTATCCAGTTGCGATCGATTGTAAGCGACCGTGTCTGTTGCATTCATATAAACAACATCGTTGGTTTTTGGCTTCCAAATAAACGATCTTTCAAAGTGGCGGTTTGATCGGTCGACATTAAAAGTAAATTTAAGTTCTTCCACTTCCTGCCAGTGTTCAAATCCGTGCTTGTAGGCGATCGTTTGAGCGGTACTTAATTGGGAGGGAATTTCAGTTTCCGAAGTTTTTTCTTTCTTAGTGATTTCTACTTTGCCCTTTTCCGAAGTGCTATTATTACAAGCAATCAAAAGAAAAATTATAAAAATTACCGACGTGAATTTCGTCATTTCTGCAGGTTTTCAGTAAAAATACGGAAACTATTATTGCACTCATAATTTTTGTATTTTTAAAACATGGAAATGAAAAAAGAATACACCAATGGGGACGTAACGGTAGTCTGGAAACCGGGCTTGTGTTTCCATGCCAAGGAATGCATACATGGTTTGCCCGATGTTTTTAAACCTAAGGAAAAGCCTTGGATACAGGTAGATAATGCTACTTCCGACGCATTAATAGAAACCATAAAAAAATGCCCAAGCGGTGCACTCACTTACTATAAAAACTCGGAAGGACCTCCAAAAGAAAAAACTATGAATTCAGAAAACATTAAAGCAGAAGTTATTGAAAATGGGCCGTTAATCGTCCAAGGAACGGTTGAGGTTACTCATACCGATGGCAGTACAGAAGTAAAAAAACGCAGCGCTGCTTTTTGCCGTTGTGGAAAAACCGGAAATAATCCATTCTGTGATGGATCCCACAACGGATAATACCTAATTTTGGAAGTACAAAAGAATCTCGAAAAGAGGAGGTATGAAGCCCAAATTGGCGACCAAGTCGCTTTTATCGATTACATCAAGGCTAAAGATGCCATTTATTTAACTCATACTGAAGTTCCGAAACAACTCGAAGGTCAGGGTATAGGTTTTAAACTGGTAGAAAACGTGCTACAAATACTCAAAAGTAAAGGCGAGAAATTAGCTCCGTTATGTCCTTTTGTCGCGGTGTATATCAAAAGAAATCCTGAGTGGAAATCTATTTTAGCACGAGGATATAATGTGTAATTTATTTCTTGGGTCGTGCATATTCAAAGCGTTCTATCAATTTCGGAAGTGCGTAACCGTCCAAGCCATTTACCGTGACTGTTTCTGCTATTTCTAAAGAGAGAAATCCGTCCGGTAATTGTGCGGCTTCCTTTACGTACACATGTTCTATTTCTGCAACTACTAAAAGGCAACCATTTTCCTTGAGAAAATAATCGTTCACATACTTACAGCCCATTTGAATTCTCGCACCTTGCACATAAGGGGCATAAAAGTCATCTTTATACTCTTCGAATAGATTGGTTTTGTCGAATTCGGAAATCTCTCCGGGATATTTAGCCGAGGTATGATGAGCATCTGCAATGATTTCCTTGTGAATGTGATTCACGGTGAAAAATTGGGTGTTTTTAATATTGTCGAAGGAATTTCGCGGAACGGTTGTAGGGCGAAGTACGAATCCCAGAAGGGGAGGATTACTGCCCAAATGAGTTATACTGCTGAATACAGCTACGTTGCTGATGCCATCTTTCGAACGACTGGCAAGTAAATTAGCCGATTTAAACCCAGTGCAGCTATTGATAAGATTTAATCGAAAAATTTTATCCATGGATTGGATATCGGAAAGGGAATAATGTATCATGGTGCAAAGTTAATTTTAGTTCAGCTTAAATTTGTTAAGGACAACCTAAAGTAATTGGCTATTTTTACTTCTGAAAAGCGCATTATGGATTACAATAAAGCCTTCGAAACCAACAGAGAAACCTGGAACAAAAAAGTGGCCGTTCATACAAAGAGCGATTTTTATAATTTGGAGGCATTCAAAAAGGGGGCAACTTCACTTAACTCCTATGAATTAAAGGCCTTGGGAGATGTAAAAGGAAAGAAGTTACTGCATTTACAATGTCATTTCGGTCAGGATACTTTGAGTTGGAGTAGGATGGGAGCACAATGTACCGGGGTTGATATTAGTGATGAGGGGATAAAAATGGCAGCGTCATTAAACGAGGAACTTGGGTTGGATGCTCAGTTTGTTTGTTGTAACGTACTGGATACTTCCCAGCATATTTCAGAAAAATTCGATATCGTATTTAGCAGCTATGGAACCATAGGTTGGCTTCCCGACTTAAAACCTTGGGGTCAAATGATTGCTGAAAGATTGAAACCCGGAGGTATGTTCTATTTGGTGGAATTTCATCCCATCGCTTGGATGTTCGATTATTTGGTAGATCCCCCAGAACTTAACTATGGGTATCAGCAAAAAGCAGCCATTTACGAAGAATATGAAGGTACCTATGCAGAGGACAATTCCCAAAAAATCATCAGCAAAGAATACGGTTGGAATCATGGGTTGGGAGAAGTAATAAATGCTTTAACAGAAGCAGGATTGAGTATAGAATACCTCAATGAACACGATGCTTCACCTTACGATGTGTTTCCTAATCTGGTAAAAAATGCTAAGGGACTGTTCGAGCTTCCCAATCAATTGTATCCGCTATTATTTGAAATAAAAGCAGTTAATTAATTAGTGATCGTTTTCCTCCTTGATTAACTCCGGAAATTTATTCTGAAATCTCAACAACCTAGGAATCGAAACTCCAATGATATAGGGATGGGTAGGATTGTTTTTTTCAAAATCCTGATGATAACCTTCACCTATCCAAAACTTCTGAAAGGGAAGAACTTGGGCCGCTACTTTTCCTTCACCTAACACTTCTTCAATTTCGGCTATTTTGGAATCGATAATTTGCTTCTGCTCTTCATTCTGATAGAATATGATAGATCGGTATTGTGATCCGTGATCTGGTCCTTGTCCGTTAACCTGAGTAATATTTTGTGAACCAAAATACACATCGACCAAGGTTGAAAAACTCACCACCGAATCATCGTAAATAATTTCCACGGCTTCGGCATGACCGGTTAATCCGGTGTTGCTCGAATCGTAGGTAGGATTTTCGGTATGTCCACCGCTATATCCTGAAATGGATTCTTTGACCCCTTTGACACTTTCGTAAATAGCTTCCACACACCAGAAACATCCACTGGCAAAATAGGCTCGTTCGTAACCGTCATCACTTTTAACTTCCACAGGCTCTTGAGTTTCCTGGGCAACAGCTTCTCTTTCTTTGTTTTTCTTGTTGGACGATTGGCAAGATGCTTGAATCGCAATCAAGGCAAACAAGCCGGTAAATAATAGGTATTTTTTCATTTTCAATTACATTTTTTTCTAAGTCGGATTCCCTCCAAAACCTTTCACGAAAAGTAATAAAAAAAGCCCTCACAAGATGTGAAGGCTTTGTTATAGTTTGTTTGAATGCTTATTTAATCTTAGCAAACAATTTTTCCATTTTGGCTTTTTCCTCTTCTGCTAGAGCAGGGTCCACAAGGATTCTTCCACTATGCTCATCGGTGATGATCTTTTTGCGAGAAGCGATTTCCATTTGAACCTGAGGAGGAATGGTAAAGAAAGAACCACCACTGGCTCCTCTTTCTACAGGAACAACGGCTAAACCATTTTTTACATTGGTACGGATTCTCTTGTAGGCCTTTACTAGACGCTCTTCAATGTTCTTCTCGTACTTAGCCGATTCCTTGATCAAAGCTTCTTCTTCCTTTTCTGTTTCTGCTAAGATCTCGTTTAATTCTCCTTGCTTGTGCTTTAAATGAGCTTCACGTTCTTTAAGACGTTCTTTCGTACCGTCTATTACTTCTTTCTTCTGCTCGATTTGAGCCTTGAATTCTTTAATGTGCTTTTCGGCCAATTGAATTTCCAATTCCTGATACTCAATTTCTTTACTCAAAGAATTGTACTCACGATTGTTTCGAACGTTATCTTGCTGAGAGGTATACTTCTTAATGAGACTTTTTGCTTCTTCAATCAGATTCTTTTTGTCTTTGATACTTTCCTCTATAACCTCAAGATCTGCTTTTAGCTTATCCAGTCTTGTGTTCATACCAGCAACTTCATCTTCTAAATCCTGTACCTCTAAAGGAAGTTCTCCACGTACATTACGAATTTCATCAACGCGAGAGTCAATTAATTGTAAATCGAACAAAGCTCTTAGCTTTTCTTCTACGGTACTTTCTGTTTTCTTCTTTGCCATATACTAGTAATACCTTATTGGATTGGTGTTTATTTTTGATTTAATAATTCTGCCTTCCGCCAAGGCAGGTGCAAAATTAGTAATTTTTTTGCTAAGCTCGGCAACTAATAACTCTTTTGTGTACTGTTCACTTTCGTAGTGACCAACATCGGCTAAAAGAATTTTACCCTCTACGGCGAAAAAATCATGGTATTTTAGATCGGCAGTGATAAAAGCATCAGCCCCAGCGGCTTGCGCCGATTCGATAGCAAAACTTCCACTTCCACCTAAAACCGCCACTTTTTTTATGGGATTGGACAGCAATTCGGAGTGACGAACACAGCCAGAATTAAAAACATTCTTGATATGTTTGAGAAATTTATCTTCGGGCATAGGCTCTTCAAATTGCCCCACCATTCCCATTCCAATATGCTGATTGGTATTGTCTAAAGTAGTGACTTCGTAGGCCACCTCTTCATAAGGGTGATTTTTAAACAAAGATTGAATCACTTTGTGTTTTAAGTGTTTCTGAAATGTAACTCCAATTTGAGTTTCATCTTCAAAATGAGTTTCTCCTTTTTGCCCGATTGTAGGATTGGAGTCCTCATTTCCCATAAAACTCCCTTTTCCGAAGGAATTAAAACTACAATTACTGTAATTCCCTATGGCTCCAGCACCTGCTTCAAACAAGGCTTCTCTCACTTTATCTGCCGATTTGTTAGGAACATAGGTTTGTAATTTCAAAATGGTGCCTTCTTGCGGAATTAAGATCTGTCGTTTTCCAAGGCCTAATTTGGAACAAATCATCGCGTTGACTCCATTCCAGGAGTTGTCTAATGCAGTGTGTATGGAAAAGATTGAGATATCGTTCTTGATAGCTTTTGCAACTACTCTTTCCACATAGGTTTTACCGGTTATCTTTTTTAATCCCTTAAAAACAATAGGATGAAAACTAACTATGAGATTGCAATTGTGTTCGATGGCCTCATCCACAACCGATTCCAACGTATCTAAGGTGACCAAAATTCCGGTTACTTCCGAGCTCATATCGCCAACCAATAATCCGGTATTATCAAAATCTTCTGTATAGGAGAGCGGCGCGACTTCGTCCAATAGTTTCACAACATCTTTGACCTGCATAGGGTATATTTTACGGTAAAGATAAAAAAGTATATTTTCGTTGTATGAATCTTCGGAAATTCCTTTTTCCACTTTCCATTGTTTATGACGGCATTACTTCACTTCGGAATTTCGCCTACGATCAAGGTTGGAAGCATAGTAAATCTTATAATAAGCCGGTTATTTGTGTGGGAAATTTATCGGTAGGAGGTACCGGTAAATCACCAATGATCGAATATCTTATTGAACTTTTGAAAAAGGACTACAAAGTGAGTGTGCTTAGCAGAGGTTATAAACGAGGGACAAAAGGATATTTGGAAGTGAAGACCACTCATTCTTCGGAAGAAGTTGGGGACGAACCCCTTCAGTTTAAAGAAAAATTTCCAGAAGTGACTGTAGCAGTTTGTGCAAACCGTCAAGAAGGTATTGAGAAGTTATTGCCCGTTTCCGAAGTAATCTTATTGGACGATGGAATTCAGCATAGAAAAGTGACTCCTTATTTTACCATTTTACTTACCCCTTTTGACGACCTTTATGTAAACGACTTAATTTTACCAGCCGGTAATTTAAGAGAATCTAAAAGTGGAGCGAAGCGAGCAGATATTATTGTAGTTACCAAATGTCCGGAGCATGCTTCGTATGCAAAGCTTCAAGACATTCAGTACAAATTGAAACCTAGCTCACATCAAAAGGTATATTTCTCCAAAATAGCTTATGATACTCACATTTATGGTAGCACCGAAACACTGCCGTTGCACTACTTAAAAGATAAAGAATTTACATTGGTGACGGGAATTGCCAATCCGAAACCTTTACTGGCTTATTTGCAGGGGAAGGGTTATAAGTTTCAGCATAAGAAATATCCCGACCATCACGAATTTAGTGAAGCGGAAATTGAACGATTACAAAAGTTGGAAATTATTCTTACCACAGAAAAGGATTATATGCGGCTTCAGAGTAGATTGAAAAAATTTGCGCTCTACTATCTTCCCATTAAAACGAGTGTCCTAAAAGAACAACAAGCGTTCTTTAATGAGACAATATTCGATGCTTTGGAAAATTTTAGAAGGGATTAATTATTTACTGGTAGTCCTTTGGATTCCAGAGTGCGGTAGATCTTTTCAAAAAACTCTTCGGTCTTAAATGGTTTCGGAATGATCTCGTTAAATCCGGCTCGGTAGAAATCGTCAAGATTCTCATCGATTGTCACCGCCGTCAATGCGATAATAGGAAGGTTCTTATTAAACTTTCTAATCTCATGAGTGGCTTCGATTCCGCTAATTCCCGGCATATGAATGTCCATTAGAACAACGTCGAAGTCGTTCTCTTTCACCAATTTGATAGCGTCGGTTCCATTGTCGGCCACCAAACAGTTCATTTTGTTTTTCTCAAGGATCTTTTTGGTAATCATTTGGTTGATCTTATTGTCTTCAACCACCAAGATGTTTCGGTTTTCTAAAGCAACATAGTCAACATCGTAGATAATGTTTTGCGGGTTTTGAGAATCTTTAAATTCTTCGGAAATAGCAAAATTAATATCGAACCAGAATTTTGAACCCTTACCCAACTGACTTTCAAGATGGATTTTACTACCCATAAGTTCGAGTAAGTTTTTCACGATCGATAATCCTAAACCTGTTCCACCAAATTTCCTGTTGATTTGGAGTGAGGCTTGAGAAAAAGTCTCGAAAATACTCTTTTGTTTTTTCTTAGAAATTCCCACTCCGTTATCTTCCACCTCAAAGTTTAAGGTTACTCTATCGCTACTTTCATTGACCTTTTTAATGCGCACAAACACATCTCCGTTTTGAGTAAATTTCAATGAATTCCCAATAAGGTTGATTAAGATTTGAGAAAGTTTTAGAGGATCACCTAATAGCTTATCCGGTATGGTCTCATCGAACTCGAAGTGTAAGTTGTTTTTTCTGTCGTCTGCCGATTTCTTTAAGGCGATCAATACATCGTTTGTTCGCTTCTTTAAGTTGAAAGAGGTCTTTTCCACTTCCACCTTGTTTGCTTCAAGTTTATTCAAATCGAGAATGTTGTTAATAAGAGACAATAAATACTCTCCGGAAAATTTAAGTGAGTTCAAGTGCTCTTTTTGATGGGGCTTAGGGTCTTCCTCCAGCAGTAAATGTGTTAAACCGGTAACTGCGTATAATGGAGTTCGTAATTCGTGTGTAATCGTAGATAAGAACTGAGCTTTTGCCAATGAGGCTTTTTCGGCCTTTTCTTTCGCTAATTGCAGTTCGTTATTTTTATCCTGAAGTAATTCGTTGGCTTTTGCCCGCAAATTGTTGTTCTTATAGAGTGATAGTGTTAATAGCGAGAGAATCACGATGAGTGCAATACTTAGTCCGGTAGTCATTTTACCGAAGTTGATCGATTTTTGCTGCTTATCCAGATCACTCTGCTGCTGATCGATAATATCGGTTAGATCTACAATGCTCGTTTCCGAATCAACTCCTTTCGAAATAGCATCCAAATAGACTCTGTAAATGGAATCGTTTTTGGCCTCGTAAATTTGAAGGTTCTTTTGAGCCAGCTCAAAATCGTTTTCACGAAGAGCGATATAAGAAGCTATTTTATAACTATCAATTCGAAGCTTGACATAATTTTTATCGTCTATAATAACCAAAGCTTTTTCTAGTGCAGCTTTAGCTTTGAGCAAGCTATTGGGAACAATGGAGTCGTCTAGTTGGTAGAGTGCTTCCGATTTATTCAAAAGAGCAAATGCTTCCTGATAGGGTAATTTTTGAGATTTAAATTCGGGGATAGCGGCATCAAAATAGTTGACAGCGACTTTGTAATTACCTTTTTTGAGTTCTAGTATTCCGAACCCAAGAATAACACTGGCCCGGTTTTTTTCATCATTATTTTTGGTAAAGTACGAATCGGCTAGTTTGAGAAATTTTTCCGAAGTCTTATAATCACCTGTTCTTGTTAGTATAAGTCCTTGGAGGGTATAAGCTTGTGCCAGTTTCTCACTTGGGCCCAAAGTTTCTAGGGCATTAATTATTTTGGTTGCTTCCAAAGAAGCCTTTTCAAAATTTTGAACATAGTAATTGACCTGCGCAATACTGAAAAGAATCTCGATCTTAACTTCTGCGTACTTCGAGTCCTTGGATAACTTGTAAGCTTTACTCAGATTGATGATCGCTTTATCATATTTCTGAGCGCTTAAAGAAACCCGTGCTTCCTCTTGATGTCTCTTTATAATACTAAGAGTATCCTGTGTTTGTTGCTGGGGAAAAACACTTACAGATACCAAAAAAAAGACGAACAGAGGTACTTTAATTAGGTATTTAATTGAACGATAATTCATTAACTTCTATGTACTTCGCCGATAAATATAGTCATTTCCTCGATAATTGTAAGATTAAATCTACAATTCTTGCAGAATATCCCACTTCGTTATCGTACCATCCTATGATTTTTACCATACTGCCAATAACCGATGTCATCCCGGAATCGAAGATGCAGGAATGCTTGTTTCCCACAATATCGATAGAGACAATAGGGTCTTCAGTATATTGAAGAATCCCTTTTAATTCGGTACTTGCGGCGTTTTTGAAGGCATTATTTATTTCTGAAATACTCGTGTTTCGTTTTACATTGAAAGTGATATCGGTTAAAGAGCCATTTGCCACCGGAACTCGAATTCCACAGCCACCAATTACATCGGAAAGATCCGGAAAAATTTTTGTTAAAGCCTTCGCAGCACCTGTTGTGGTTGGAACAATTGATTGTCCGGCTGCTCGCGCTCTTCTTAAATCGCGATGAGGTTGATCGTGTAGACTCTGATCGGTGGTGTAAGAATGAATCGTAGTAATATAAGCTTGCTCAATTCTGCATAAATCGTTGACGATTTTGAGCATATGAGCCGCATTATTAGTGGTACAAGAGGCATTTGATACGATTTGATCACTTTCCTCAAGAATTTCATCATTTACACCTAAAACAATGGTTTTTATGCTTTCATCTTCCGGTGGAACCGACAGAATCACTCGTTTGGCACCGGAATCAAGGTGTTTTTCAAGAAATTCTCTTGTTTTAAACTTTCCGGTCGATTCGACCACAATATCGACATCTTCCCAAGAAATATTAGAGATTTCTTTTTCCGAAGTAAAGCGAATTCGCTCTTTACCAACAATTATAGTATTTTCATCATAACCTACTTCCCTATCCAACACACCGTGAATGCTGTCGTATTTGAGTAAATGACTCAATGTTTTGGCATTCGAGATGTCATTAATGGCCACCACTTTTATATTAGGATGGTCCAACAACATACGGCAAAGGTTTCTACCAATGCGTCCGAAGCCATTAATCCCAATGTTAATGGTGTTTCCCATTTTTTCTGAAATTTTAAGTAAGGTGTTTCTGTGCTTTGTACGAAGATCTTACCAAGGCGCCACTTTCCACATGCCTGAAGCCCATTTCTAATCCAATTGTTTCGTACTTCTTGAATTGCTCCGGAGTGATAAACTCTTTCACAGGCAAGTGCTTCTTGGAAGGTTGTAGGTATTGTCCAATAGTAACTATATCTAATCCAACAGATCGTAAATCTGTCATGGTTTGTATTACTTCTTCCTCTGTTTCTCCCAGACCCAACATGATTCCACTTTTCGTACGCTTTATCCCTTGTTGTTTTAAATAACGCAATACTTCTAGGCTACGCTCGTATTTGGCCTGAATTCTAACCTCCCTTGTAAGACGCTTAACAGTCTCCATATTGTGTGACACCACCTCGGGCGCTACGTCTATGATTCGATCGATATGCCGTGTGACTCCCTGAAAATCGGGGATAAGTGTTTCCAAAGTAGTTTCAGGATTCATTCTGCGGATAGCCTTTACAGTCTCGGCCCACATAATGGAACCCATGTCCTTGAGATCGTCACGATCTACAGAGGTAACCACCGCATGTTTAATATTCATGATTTTGATAGAACGCGCAACTTTTTCAGGTTCGTCCCAATCTACTGTTTCGGGGCGTCCTGTTTTTACACCGCAAAATCCGCAAGAACGTGTACAAATATTCCCTAGGATCATAAAAGTAGCGGTACCTTCGGTCCAACATTCGCCCATATTTGGACAACTTCCGGAGGTGCAGATAGTGTGTAAATTGTACTTGTCGACCAAGCCGCGAAGCTCGGTGTACTTCTTTCCAGTCGGTAACTTTACCCTAAGCCATTTGGGCTTTGGTGCGGGTTTGTTTATATCGATAGTTTGTACTTCCATAGCTGGGTACAAAGATACGACCTTTTTGTATTAAAGTGTCGTTAAAAACCAAAGGCCGAAACCAATTAAAACAACGATACCTACAATACTTAGTCCGTTTAAGAAATGGGAAGGTCGTTCCGATTTGGGCATTTGTTTTCCATTGACGAGTATAAAATTAATGACGGCATAAAATGGTGCGGTTAAAAAGGACAATATGGTAGCGATTTTAATTAGAAGGCCCATTTCAGAAATAAAAAAGAAGAATATCGAAAGGGTTCCGCCCATTAAAATCAAAATCCAAAAGAGATAGCCTTTTTTAAATACTTTATGTAGTAATAATTCTGAAGTTTGATGCATTACTCTTGGCGAGGCGTCGAGTGTTGTAAGTGTGGTGCTAAACATAGTTGTTAATGCAGCGACCCCAATTATAATTTTCGCCCAATCTCCTAAACTCAACGTGTACATGGAAATCAACTGATTTGCAAATTGAGTTCCATTTGAAGAGAACGATTCACCACTATCAAACATTACCAATGCGCCTAAGGCTATAAATCCGATGCCAAGCAAGGTGGTAGTAATATATCCTACATTAAAATCGAAATTGGATTGTTTGGGAGTAACCGAAGGGTTTATTTTTTTCTTCTCCACCGTCCATATCGAATGCCAAATAGAGATGTCAAGAGGCGCGGGCATCCAACCCATAAATGCGATTAGAAAGGCAATCGACATCGCATCCTTTGGGAAAATTTGTTGAAAATCTACTGTTCCCACGGACTTGGTTGCCAAAATTACCGCTACAATGGTACTGATGGTAAGGGATAGCACGATAAACTTCATTAAGGTGTCCAGTATTTTGTACTTACCAATAAGTAAGATTGCAAAACAAATTCCGGTAATTATGGTTACCCATACGATAGACGAGCCCCACCCAAATAAGGAGGAAGCGATTCCTGCTGTGACAATGGTGACTGCCGTTTGGATGGTAAACATGGTTCCAAAGGTGATAAAGAAATAAGCGATCAATACACCTTTACCCAGTGATCGATAGCCTTCAACCAAGTTTTTTCCAGTGGCACTGGCATAACGCGGCCCGAATTGGAAAAAGGGGTATTTAATAAGGTTGATTAAAAGAAGCGCCCAAAGTAGTCCAAAACCGAAATCGGCTCCGGCTCTGGTGGACTGAACCAAGTGTGAAACTCCAATGGCGGCTCCGGCAAATAAGAAACCGGGCCCTAATTTTCTCAAAAACGTTTTCAAATAGTACGATGTTGGGTAATGATTTCCGATAAAAGTTTTTTGGCTCTTAACAATCTCACTTTTACATTGCTCAAAGGCTCTTCGAGCGTATCTGAAATTTCGTTATAACTCATTTCCTGGAAATACCTCAAATTGATTATTTCTTGATAATGAGGTTTTAGTTGCTTGATAAATTGTAGAAGTTCGGCTAAATTCTGTTCGGTAATCAACTTGTCTTCCGGCGAGGGTGTTCGGTCGGGAATCTTCTTCACATGCTCCGCGCTGGCATCCATGGTTTGAGCCTGTATCGAGGTCTTTTTTCTCCGGCTTTTATCTATTTGAATGTTTTTTGAAATGGTAATAAGCCAAGTATTAAAATTATAAGATTCGTCGAAAGATTCAATTTTGTCGAAGGCTTTAGAAAAGGTTTCAATCGTTATGTCCTCTGCATCATGTTCACTTTGGACTCTTTTTAGTTGGAAACCATAGACATTGTTCCAAAACAAGTCTAACAAAAAATTGAAAGCACTTTGCTTTCCTTTTTTCGCTTGTCGAATTTGCTCTAAAATTGTCGCTTCTGTCACTTCCACCGTTTCGGTTTTGAGAAGGTATTTGAAATAAAGATAATCAATTGAAAACTTACCAAAAACAGTTCCAAAAAGGGGATCCAAGGCTTTAATGACTGCTCTTTTAAAAGTTTTGTCGCATTACCTAACAATGCATATTGTAATAGAATTCTAAATATGATTAGAGTTAACGGTATTTTCCAATCAACGAAAAAGAAACTTACGGCTGTGAGTATCCAAAAAAGCAAATTACTGAAGTAATACAACGCCAGAAAGGTTTTGTGGTTGGGCTTATAAAATTTGGCGGTCGATATATGCCTGCGTTTTTGATGGTACCAATCTTTAAAGCTTTGTTTGGGTTCAGAATAAGTGAAAGCATCCGGATGGTAGCAAAGTGACACATTTTGTTTGGTGGCTACTTCATTTACAAATAGATCGTCATCACCCGAATTCACTTCCATATGTGACATAAAACCTCGATTGTCGTAAAACAATTTGGCCGTATACGCTAAATTTCTTCCAACACCCATATAGGGCATTCCATTCATGGCAAACGAAAAATACTGAACAGCTGTTATAAAGGTTTCATAACGGATAAGCATATTTAGAAAACCGGGTTTTTTTCGATAAGCTCCATAACCCAATACCAATTGTTTTTCTTCTGAAATTTGATTGGCCATAAGTCTTAGCCAATTATTGGAGGCCGGCTCACAATCGGCATCTGTGAATATCAACCGTTGGTGAACGGCTCTTTTTATTCCCAAGGTGAGAGAATATTTCTTGTTGCTCCAAAAGGCTTCGTTATTATCAATGTTTACCGTGTGAACTTGAGGGTGTTCGGTGGCAAAAGACTCTATGATTTCTTGAGTATCGTCTGTGGATGAATCATTTATGAGAATAAGTTCGAATTCCGGATAATCTTGAGATAGCCAAAGCGGAATATTTTTCTTTAAATTCTCTGCTTCATTTTTAGCACAAATGATTAAGGAGACAGGAAAGGAGGGTTGTGTCGTCGGATTTTTAGGTTTAGAAAATGTAAATTTTGAAAAAATTACATAGAAAAAGGTGTTGAGAAGGACAACGACCAAAAATAAAGACAGCAGCAACATGGCTACAAGTTATAATTTTTTATTCGTTTGGTTTTCCGGAGCAATTTTCGAATTGATCGGGAGTTTTGCCACAGAATCCGCAAGTTTCACCTTCCTTATTTAGAAACGGACTTTGACTTGCACAGGTTCCGGCAAATTTACCATCTTTTTTAGCCCAAATTTTTATAGCAATTCCGGCTACGGCTAACAACAATAAACCTAAAGTTAGAAGAAGTAATTCCATGTTGTAATAATAGAAGACAAAAATACAATCTTTCTTCGTCATATAATTAGAATTATAGTAATTTTAGGCTTTTAATTAATTCATCCATGAAGCAAGTTCGATTATTTTTTAGTGTTCTATTTTTCGCCCTATTAATTATTTCCTGTAAATCGGATTCCAAAGAAACCAACGGAGAGGCAACGTCCACCGAAACCAATGACAATTCAACTTCTACTGTTCCAAAGGAGGCGGAGCAAGTTGTAAATAGTGTGTTTCGGAAGGCAATGACTACGCCGGAATTAAAAACTTTCGTAAGTGCTACTATTAGTGCGGGCCTTACAGATGAGCTTATGAAGAATGAAGGACCCTTTACGCTTTTGGCTCCTTCAAACGATGCTTTTGAGCAAGTTCCCAAAGAGAAAATGGATGTACTATTAAACCCGAAAAATTTACCGGATTTAAAGCGTTTATTGGAAAATCACATAGTTGCCGAAAATCTAAGCTCGGCAGCAATTTTACAGGCCATCAAACAAAATGGCACGGCAGAAATAAAGACCATGGGTGGGGCTACCCTCACTGCTTTTATGCAAGACAATGATCTGGTCTTAAAAGATGCCAGCGATAACATAGCCTATATTGGGAAATCGGATATAAATGGTTCCAACGGAACTGTGCATGTGATTGGAAAAGTGCTGAGTCTCGATTAGATTACGTTAACCTCCGGCTCGATATAAATTCCGAATTGTTCTTTTACCTTTGATTGGATAAGCTGTGCGAGGTTCCAAATCTCTTCGCCTTTGGCATTTCCATAATTCACCAACACCAATGCCTGTTTTTCGTGCACTCCGGCCTCTCCGAAACGTTTGCCCTTAAATCCGGCTTTTTCAATAAGCCAACCTGCGGGAATCTTAAATTCGGTAGCCGATATTTCATAAAATGGAGCCTCAGGGTTTTGCAATCGGAAGTTCTGAAAATCTTCTGCATTCAGCACCGGATTTTTAAAGAAACTCCCACTATTTCCCAATTCTTTAGGATCGGGCAACTTAGAGGACCGAATGGCGATCACTACTTCGGAAATATCTTGTATTGTGGGATTAGTAATTTTACTGTCCTCTAGCATTTGTTGGATGGCACCGTATGAAGTATGAAGCGTATGATTGTTTTTTGTGAGCCTTAAATTGACGCTCGTAATTATCACTTTTCCTTTCAATTCTTGCTTAAATATCGAATTGCGATATTCAAACTTACAATCGGCTTTAGAAAATACTGTTTCCTCTAACGATTCTAAGTTCAAAGCCGTGCAACTATCAAAGACGTCTTTTAGTTCAACTCCATAGGCTCCAATGTTTTGAATAGGTGCCGTTCCAGTATTGCCGGGAATTAAAGATAGGTTTTCGATTCCTCCATAATCTTTGGACAAACAATATTGCACCAATTCATGCCAGTTTTCGCCGGCCATAACTTGTAATACGATATGGTTGTCGGTTTCAGATATTTCAGAAATACCCTTGAGATTCACATGAATTACCGGGCGATCTACATCTTGCGTAAGTAGAATATTACTACCTCCGCCTAGAATAAAAGGATCCTTGAATTGAGGTGCTTTTAGAACTTCTTTTAATTCTGAAATAGAACTCACCGAAACAAAATGGCTTGCCTTACAATCAATACCAAAAGTATTGAACTCCTTTAACGATTTGTGGTTTTCAATATGCATTAATTAGGATAAGCTTTCAAGGCAGCTTTTAATATTTCCACGGCTCTTCTCAAGCTTTCTTTTTTAAGGACGTAAGCAATCCTCACCTGATTAAGGCCAACACCGGGACTGGAATAAAATCCTGCGGCAGGAGCCACCATAATCGTTTCACCATCCAAATCAAATTTCTCCAATAGCCACTGGGCAAAATCGTCGCTGTTTTTGACGGGTAATTCCACGATACAGTAAAAAGCTCCTTTTGGAACTCCCACTTTTACTCCCGGGATTTTCTGAAGTTCCATCACTAGCGTGTCTCTTCGATCTGTGTATTCTACAATCACTTCGTCAAAATAACTTTGCGGTGTTTCTAAGGCCGCCTCACTGGCGATTTGAGCAAATGTTGGCGGACTCAATCTAGCCTGAGCAAATTTCAAAGCTGTAGAAATTACCTGTTTGTTTTTCGAAACCAAACAACCTATCCTCGCTCCACACATGCTGTATCGCTTGGACACCGAGTCGATGATTATGGCATACTCTTCCATTCCATCTTCTTGCAAGATGGAATAGTGTTCCAATCCGTCGTATGCAAACTCCCTGTAAACTTCATCTGCCACTAGGAACAGATCGTGTTTTTTTACAATCTCGGCTAGTGTTTTTATTTCCTCTTGAGAATACAGATAACCGGTAGGATTCCCTGGATTGCAAATAAGTATTGCCTTTGTTTTTGGAGTGATTAGTTTTTCAAATTCTGAAATTGGAGGCAACGCAAAATTGTCTTCTATTTTCGATATCACCGGGACGATTTTTACTCCCGATGCGGTTGCGAATCCGTTATAATTGGCATAGAATGGTTCTGGAATGATAACTTCATCACCTTCATCGCAAATACTTCCCATAGCGAATAAAAGCGCTTCACTTCCTCCTGTGGTTACGATGATATCGTCTGCATCTACATCAATTTTGTTGTGAAAATAGTAGTTGGCGATTTTTTCTCGGTAGGGTTCTGAGCCTTCCGAACGGGTGTAGGCTAAAATTTCCAGTGAATGTGCAGCCACAGCGTCCATAGCGACTTTTGGAGATTTTATATCGGGTTGACCTATGTTTAAGTGATAAACCGTTTTGTTTTCTTTATAAGCTTGTTCTGCATAAGGAACCAATTTTCTGATGGGTGATTCCGGCATATTATGTCCTTTGGTAGATACTGAAGGCATATTTTATGAAATTAGAGAACAAAGTTGCGAAATATTTATTAAAATTTGGACAATTAGACTCCTTTTGAAGGAATTTTTATATCTTCTTAAGTGAATGAAAAAATTCCTGCATTTAGTACCATTTTTGTTTTTTTTCGTCCTTTTATCCAGCGCTACCGCACCTTTGATTTCACAAAACGGATTCAAATTACCAGACTTCAAGAAAAAGGATCGATTCAGCTTTAAGTTTATTAATAATTTAGTGCTTGTACCTGTGGAGCTCAATGGAAAAGAGCTTACTTTTTTATTAGATACCGGGGTCAATTATACCTTGCTTTTCAGTCTTACAGAAAACGATTCATTGGAAATCAATAATGTAACTCCGGTAAGCATAAAAGGGTTTGGTGGAGGCGGGGATATCCAAGCTTTAAAAAGCCGTAATAATAAAATGAAAATTGGAGATGCTGTGGATAAGAATCACATGGTGTATGTAATCTTCGACAAAAGCATCAACTTTTCTCCACGCATGGGACTGCCCATTCATGGTGTAATTGGATACGATTTCTTTAAAGATTTTATCGTCAAAACCGATTATGACTCTAGACTTTTAACCATTTACGATCCACAATATTATAAACAATCCTCTTGTCGGAATTGTGAGTCCTTCGACATAGAATTTAGGAAGCGAAAGCCTTACATAACCAATAAAGTTCAATCCAGAGGACAGGAATACGAAGTTGTCTTGTTGGTTGATTCGGGTGCAAGTGATGCTGTTTGGCTATTTGATGAAAGCATAGGAGTGAAGGAAGATCCGCCAAACTATTTTAAAGACTTTCTCGGACTGGGATTAAGTGGAAGCGTTTATGGCAAACGATCCAAACTAGATGAAGTTCGATTGGGTAAGTTTAAATTGGAAAATGTAAATGTTTCGTATCCCGATTCTTCAGCCGTGGAGGATGTAAAGTTACTTCTGAATCGCGATGGAAGTTTAGGTGCCGATATTTTAAAAAGGTTTACGGTCACGATGAACTACAGAGAGCGTCAAATGATTCTAAGAAAAAATAGATTTTTCGGCGATCCATTTCATTATAATATGGCGGGGATAATCGTCGAACATGATGGTATGGTGCCTGTGACCAATGTAAAAGGAGGGACCGGAAGAAGTTTCCGATTTGGAACCGATAGAAGTACTGCGATGAATGCTGTTACTATTGATGTCGCACCTGTTTTAACCTTCTTCCTGGCACCTAAATATATTATTGCTGAAATTCGCTCAGGTTCACCGGCGGCCGAAGCAGGTTTGTTAAAAGGAGACGAGGTGGTTTCCATTAACGGCAAACCCACCTATGAATATGAACTTCCCGATATTACTGAATTATTTTCTTCCCGAAGTGGAAAAAAAATCTTGGTAGAAGTGAACAGAGATGGAAAGATTTCGAAGCACCGATTTGTTTTAAAAGAGGTATTATAAAAAAAACCGCCTTGAAGGGCGGTTTTTATCATATATAATTGTGTTTATTCGGTTTTCTCGAGAACCGATTTTCCATCGGCCAGGACTTCACCTTTTATTTTCAGTGCCTTTATGGGCTCATCGGCATTAGAATAAACAGTTATTGTCTTTCTAATTTTACCTACTCTATTGGTATCGTACTTTACTTTTATTGAACTTGAAGCTCCCGGTGCAATTGCTTCGGTTGGTTTTTCCGGAACCGTACAACCGCAACTAGACTTCACATCACTAATGATAAGATCTTGATCTCCTACATTGGTAAATTTAAATTCTCTTACTCCATCGCTTCCTTTAGCTATGGCGCCATAATCAATACTTTCTTTCTCAAACTTAAACTTGGCTTGAGCATTAGCAGCAAAACTAACTAGGGCGATTACGGCTACTAAAATAATTTTTTTCATGGTTTCTTGATTTTTAAGGGTTACTAAAGTATATAACTTTTGTACAACCTGCAAAATAAGTTATTCACTTTTATAATCCTGTAGATATAACTACTTTTGCTCATTACTTTTCAAAAATTGGACCAAAAATGGCATTAGAGGCAAAATATAGTGCGCAAAACGTTGAAGATAAGTGGTATAGCTACTGGATGGAGCATAACTATTTTCATAGTGAAGTGGATGAAAGAGAGCCATATACCATTGTAATTCCGCCTCCAAATGTTACCGGTGTACTACATATGGGGCATATGTTAAATAATACCATCCAAGATGTATTAATTCGAAGGGCCCGATTGAAAGGATTTAACGCCTGCTGGGTTCCCGGTACAGACCATGCCTCCATTGCTACGGAAGCCAAAGTAGTGAATAAGCTGAAATCTGAGGGCATAGATAAAAACGAAATTGGTCGAGAAAAGTTTCTCGAGCACGCCTGGGAATGGACACATAAACACGGAGGAATTATTCTCGAACAGCTAAAGAAACTCGGTGCCTCATGCGATTGGGAAAGAACCAAGTTTACCATGGATGACGATTTGTCCGAATCTGTGATCAAAGTTTTTATCGATTTATATAAAAAGGGGAACATTTACCGCGGCTACCGAATGGTAAACTGGGATCCCGAAGCTCAAACTACTTTGAGCGATGAAGAGGTTATTTACGAAGAAAAACAGGGGAATCTTTACTATCTAAATTATAAAATTGAAGGTAGCGAAGAACACCTTACCATCGCAACCACAAGACCTGAGACGATATTAGGTGATACTGCAATTTGTATCAATCCGGAGGATGAAAGATATGCACACCTAAAGGGCAAGAAGGCCATTGTTCCAGTTTGCAACAGGGTGATACCTATTATCGAAGACGAATATGTTACTATGGAGTTTGGTACGGGTTGTCTTAAAGTTACCCCGGCCCACGATGAAAATGACAAAATGTTAGGGGATAAGCACCAATTGGAGGTGATCGACATTTTGAACGACGATGGAACTTTGAATAGCTTCGGAATGCACTATGAAGGCAAAGATCGTTTTGTCGCAAGAAAAGAAATTGTAAAGGAGTTGGAATCCTTGGGTGTGATTGATAAAATTGAACAACACCTCAATAAGGTAGGAACTAGCGAACGGACCGGTGCGGTAATAGAACCTAAGT
>JABDKT010000222.1 GCA_013002065.1 Flavobacteriaceae bacterium | reverse complement strand
TAAACTCACCGTAATGCTTTGTTTCGACTTTTCATCTTCATAGGCAACTTTCACCCTAGAGGCAAGTGTATTAAAATTTGGGGTGGCTGCTTTGTGTGCAGAAACAATACTCCTCAATGCCAGTCCGGAATCGGCCTTACTCGTACCAATAATCACTCCCTTCGGACCTCCGCAAGAAGCGAAAAGCAGAACAATCAACAGAGATGTAAGTCTGAGTCTCATTTAATTTGGGAGTTTTATTTCAGCGGCTCTTTTTGCGAACGCTTCTGCTTTTTTGTTGTTTCCTTTAGCAAAGTACGCTGCGCTTAACTGTTCAAAATAATCTTTTTCCATGGTTGGGTCGTCAATCAAAAAGTCTAATCCCATTTCTAGCGATTCAATGGCCTCGTCTGAATTTCCAACACTGTTGTTTGCTACCCCATTCACCAAATAAAGCAGAGGTTGAGCCGGAAATAATTCAAGGGCTTCTTCGCTTAACGACAAGGCATTTTCGAACCTTCGGAGGTCTATTTGAAGTAATAAAGTGTTTTTTAGCAAACTGAAATCGTCTTCATCTCTTTGAGCGCCTTGTTCATAGAACTTGAGCGCTGATTCTTTATCACCTTTTGCCAAGAAATAACCACCAAGTTGCTCATAAACTTTACCGTTTGCTCCCGAAGAAAACACAGCCACAATTTCTTCTAAATCCGATTCGTATTCCGGATTGTTACTCACGAAATCCAAAAAGTCACTAAGTACTTTGTACTTACTTTCTTTCTCAATCTTGGTAGAGCGGAAAACTTTCTTCATTGAGTTCCTAGCTTCAGTAAAATTACCTTCTTCCAGATAAAACTTGTAAAGTGCCAAATGAACCAATTCCGATTTTGGTTGATTTTTCAATAATTCTTTCGCAGTTTCGAAAGCTTTCTCAGTATTATCTTCTTCGCTGTAGAGATAAATTAGGTTGAGGTAATCCTGTTCTTTCTTTGGGTTTTTATCAATCTTGCTTTCTAAGTTCTTAATGGCCCCTTCCGAATCACCTGTCACCCTGTAAATTTGACGCCGAAGTGAGTTTCTGTACACACTCTCACCCCAACTTTCATCTAATTCGTCCAAGATCTGAAGGGATAAGTTATACTGCTTAGTTCTATGGTACAAATTGGCAAGATCTTCTTTATAATCCTCGTCAATTTTTATCAATTTCTCGACCAATGGAATCGCGGCTTCGTAATTGCGCTGCCGGTAATACAAATCGTAGAGGACTTCCATCACATCCATACGTTCGCCTTTCATCGCCAGAACTCTATTCAGGTAATTTTCGGCTTCAACGTATTGTTTTAAAAATTTATGGTTCTTTCCCATTTCGAAATAAACCACTGCTTCATAATCGGGATTCTTTTTGGCAGCCCGTTCTGCTTTCTTTAAGGCAACCAAGGCGAGTTCATAATTTTCTATCCCCTTTTGCTTTAGTGCTTCAAAGAAATTTTCCTGAAAGGCATCACTCACATCACCAAGATCATCGGTAGGTTGTTGCTTAATTTCTTGCGCCAGAGATATTTCCGAAGAAAACATTCCGAAGTATAAAATAAGTAGATATGTAAGTTTTAGTTTCATTTTAATTCTGAATAGTCTCCTATACTCACTTTGCTGAAATTTCCATCAAAAGTTGCGTGGTTACCAATCATCGCTTCGTCCAAAGTAGCATTTTTTACGTGCGAATGCGTTTGAATTATACTATTTTTAACGGTACTATCCTCAATTATTGTGCCTTTTCCAATAGATGCATAAGGCCCAATCGTACTATTTTTTAGTACGACTCCTTCTCCAATAAAACAAGGTGTCACGATTTCCGAATTTTCTACTGAAATATCCTTAGCTACAAGCGCTTCATCGCTTTCTTGCAGAAAGCCCAGCATCTTGGCATTGGTTTCCACTGTCACAGTTTTGTTCCCACAGTCCATCCACTCAGTAACCGTACCCGTTTTAAACACCTTGCCGGCTTCCATCATGCGTTTTATACCATCATTAATTTGGTATTCGCCTCCATGTATTATATCGTTATCCAGTACATATTGAAGCTCTTTTTTCAACTCGGAAACTTCTTTGAAATAATAAATTCCAATTACCGCCTGGTCACTCACAAAGGTTTCAGGTTTTTCCACCAATTCGATGATTTCATCCTTTTCGTTCAAATTCACCACGCCAAAAGCCGAAGGATTTTCCACTTTCTTAGTCCAAATTACACTATCGGCCTCCTTGTCAAGGTTGAAATCGGCACGAATCAAAGTATCGGCATATGCAATAACCGCAGGTCCATTCAAAGAAGGTTCGGCGCACATAATGGCATGTCCGGTGCCCTTCGGATTCAATTGTCGATAAATAGAAGCTTTAGCTCCCAAGCTTTCGGCCAGATGCGTTAAGCTTTCAACCACCTCATCTCCGAAGAAAGCAGGATCTCCTAAAATAAATGCAATTTCGTCTATGTTTTCGTTCAATACCGCAGCAATATCGGCCACCAAACGATGTACAATGGGTTTCCCTGCCACGGGAATTAAGGGTTTTGGAATGGTTAGAGTGTGCGGCCTAAGTCGGGAACCTCGGCCAGCCATTGGGACAATTATTTTCATTTGTTGGTTTACTTTAAGTCTATTTAACGCCTGTACTTCCGAATCCGCCGGCACCACGATCGGTTTCGGTTAAAACTTCAGCCTCTTCCCATTCGGCTCGTTCGTGTTTTGCTATCACTAATTGAGCGATTCGCTCCCCATTTTCGATGGTAAAATCAACTTCGGAAAGATTCACGAGAATCACTCCTATTTCGCCTCTATAGTCGGCATCGATAGTGCCCGGAGCATTGAGAACTGTAATTCCTTTTTTGGCTGCCAATCCACTTCTAGGTCGAACCTGGGCTTCACAACCTATAGGTAGCTCAATAAACAATCCTGTTTTTACAATAGCTCGCTGAAGAGGTTGTAGCGTGATGGGGCTATCTAAATTAGCTCTTAAATCCATTCCTGCCGAAGCTATTGTCTCATAATGCGGTAAGGAATGGTTGGAATTATTAATGATCTTAATCTTCAAAATTCTGGTTTTTGGTACTAATTTTCTTCGATTCCGCCTTTGTTTGACTCCGGATAAGCGATGATAGGTTTTTCTTCAATTTCTGAAATTTTAAAATACTTCATTTCATCTTTTTGAAGGTAACTAATCACGGCTTCGTTATCTTTAAGTTTAAACGGAAATAAGCCTTGTGGCGGAGTGTTTTGGGCTTCTTTAATTACTTCTCCATCCATAATGACATCTCGCTTTGGAGCGTCTTTAAAATAAGCGATAAACTGATCGGGGTTTTGTTCTGTGTTTTTGGCTTTTTGGATATAGTTTCTGAAATATACATGCTGAATTTCAATTCCTTCACCAATATTCTCGATGGTTAAATACACATTCGTGCCTGAACCACCTGCTTGCACAC
>JABDKT010000207.1 GCA_013002065.1 Flavobacteriaceae bacterium | reverse complement strand
CGTGGAGGGGTTAATCCTCTTGCCGGAGGAACAGGTGGAAATGAAGGACCTAATTGTGGCTTCCCTCCTAGTGGATCTGCTATAGGTGGATTCGGCGGCGGCGGCGGTGGCGGCGGTGTATCCGGTGCTGGTGGCGGTGGCGGTGGCTACAACGGCGGTGGCGGCGGAAATAGCTGGCCTGGAAGCAACCCTCCCGGATGGGGTGTCGGTGGTGGAGGTGGATCCTTCAATGGAGGAACCATACCTAACAATCAAGCGGGTGCTCGTGCAGGCGATGGCGTAGTAACCATCACTTGGAGTACTGGATCTTCACTAACTGTAACTCAAACAGCTGGATTTCCCTCTGGCGGTACATTCCCAGTAGGAACGACCACGAATACATTTGTGGTGACAGATGCCGCTGGAAATTCGGCAACATGTAGCTTTGATGTGACAGTCAACGATACCGAAAACCCAACAATAACTTGCCCTACAGATATCACTGTAAATAACGATGCAGGTGTTTGTGGCGCGACCGTTACATATTCCGTTTCATTTGCAGATAATTGCGCGGTTTCAACCTTTATGCAAACCGCTGGACAAGCCAGTGGGACAATATTCCCAATTGGGACAACGACAAATACTTTTGTAGTGACCGATCCATCCGGAAATACAGCTACTTGCAGCTTCGATGTAACGGTGAACGATAATGAACCTCCTGTAGTAAGTTGTCCAGCAAACATTACTGTTGGAAATGATCCAGGAGATTGTGGTGCTATTGTAAACTTTACTCCTACAGCAACCGATAATTGTCCGGGAACTACCATAGTAAGTACTCCCGCCTCCGGATCGTTCTTCCCGGTGGGTACGACAACGGTTAATGTTACCGCGACAGATGCATCGGGTAATATGGACAGCTGTTCTTTTGATGTTACTGTAAATGATACCGAACCTCCTATGATAACTTGTCCGCCAGATGTCACACTCGAATGTGGCTCCGGTGGTGGTGGTGGTAGTAGTGGAACAAACTCTGCTTCTTATACAGGTGGAACACAAAGTTGGTCTACAACCCAAACAGGATTAGTAGCGACACTTACAGCCAATCTAACTGGAATTCCTGCCACAGCAACTATCGACGATGTGAATGTTTCTTTCGATATCGATCATAGCTGGGTAGGTGATCTGGAAATAACACTTATAAGCCCTGATGGAGGAACAGCTCTTGTGTTAGCAGATCCTACCTGTGGAGGAAGTGGAAATTCCGATAACGTTTCTGCCACCCTAGATGATGAATCGGGTGTTGGATCTGTATCGGCTAATTGTACTGGAGGTATTAATACTGGAGGTGGGTCTGATGCATGCGATAGTGATTACGCACTAAATGCTGCCATCGATGGAACCTTTGATCCAGACAACCCATTAAGCGTGTTAGACGGCGGAACTGCAGCCGGAGTTTGGACTTTGGAAGTAGTAGATGATGCGGGTGGTGATGCAGGATGTATCTTTGCCTTTAGTGTGGATGTGATGTGGAGTGACGCCTCCGGTGGAACTACAGATACCTCACCGGCAGTAACCGGTATGGCTACGGCAACCGATAACTGTGATCCTAATCCAACGATCTCCTTTAGTGATTCTTCGGCACCCGGATGTGGAAATACTGAAATTATAACAAGAACTTGGACAGCTACCGATGCAGATGGTAATAGCTCGTCTTGTACCCAAACCATAACGGTAGTGGATACCACTCCACCGGTTCCTAATTGCCCGTCAAATATTACGGTCAATAATGATCCTGGAGTATGTGGAGCAATTGTTACTTATGTTGTGGATGGAACCGATAACTGTGGAACAGTAACGGTAACACAAACAGCCGGTCTGGCCAGTGGAAGTACATTCCCGGTAGGAACAACAACCAATACATTTACTCTTACCGATGAATGTGGAAACACCTCCACATGTAGCTTCGACGTAACTGTAAACGATAATGAACCTCCAGTTGCGGTTTGTATGGACATTACTGTTCAATTAGACGCTAATGGAGATGCTTCGATAACTGCAGCCGATGTGGACGGTGGAAGCACCGATAATTGTGGTATTGCTTCGTTATCTGTTTCGCCAGATACTTTCGATTGCTCAGATGTAGGAGATAATCCGGTAACACTTACAGTAACCGATGTAAATGGTAACAGTTCTACTTGTACTGCTATTGTTACTGTGGAAGACAATGTTCCACCAACAGCCGTTTGTATGGATATTACTATCCAACTTGATGCTGCTGGAAACGCAATGATTACTCCAGCCGATGTCGATGGTGGTTCTACCGATGCCTGCGGAATAGCTTCCCTGGCTATCGATATAGATACCTTCGACTGTAGCGATGTTGGTCCTAATAACGTAACACTTACTGTTACCGATGTCAATGGAAACATGTCCAGTTGTGTCGCTGTAGTAACTGTGGAGGATGTTACCGATCCAATCATATCCTGTCCTGCCGATATCGTCGTCGATACGAACGCAGGCGTTTGTGAGGCAGTTGTAACCTTCCCAGATGCCATTGCATTTGACGAATGTGGCGTAGCCTCTGTGGTTCAGACAGATGGACTACCCAGTGGAAGTTCATTCCCATTAGGGGTGTCCACAGTTGAGTTTACCGCAACAGATGTCAATGGAAATACATCGACTTGTTCATTTACCATTACGGTGGAAGACAACGAGCCGCCAATGGCTGTTTGTCAAAACATAACAGTCGAACTGGATGCTGCCGGTAATGCAACCATTACCGCCGCCGATGTTGATGGAGGATCCACCGATAATTGTGGTGTGATTACCGATATTAGTATCGACGTCGATACCTTCGATTGTGGTGACTTGGGTGACAACCCGGTTGTACTAAGTGTAACCGATGATAATGGAAACACAGGAACTTGTACTGCGATTGTTACGGTAATCGATGTAACCGCTCCCGATGCAATTTGTTTGGACATTACAGTTCAATTAGATGCAGCCGGTAATGCGACTATCGTTGCCACCGATGTGGATGGCGGTTCTACAGATGCTTGTGGCGTTGACACCTATTCGATAGACATAGATACATTTACCTGTGCCGATGTAGGAGATAATCCTGTGGTACTTACCGTAACCGACGCTAGTGGAAACAGCAGTAGTTGTACCGCAATCGTAACGGTTGAGGATGTTACCGATCCGGTGGTAGAATGTATGGATATTATCGTTGGACTGGATGAAAACGGTATGGCGACTATTACAGCCAGTGACGTGATCGCTTCTGCAACCGATGCCTGCGGTATTGATACTGCAGCGGTGGACATTACAGAATTTAACTGTGATGACATAGGAGCTCCGGTAAGTGTGAATGTCTTTGTGACGGATGTAAATGGTAACCTAACTTCTTGTACAGCTCTTGTAACTGTGAAGGATGGATTGGAGCCAATACTTACTTGTCCGGATGATCAAACTGTTGAAGTAACCGAAGGAACCGATTATGAGTTACCCGATTACTTCGGAACCGGTGAAGCTATCGCAATCGATAACTGTACCGATCCGGTAGTGATTACCACTCAGGATCCGGCTCCGGGAACTCTTCTTTCTGAAGGAGTTTACACCATAACTCTTACAGCGGAAGATGACTCAGGAAATGTAGCCAACTGTGAGTTTGAACTTACAGTACTTGGAGTCCTTGGTAATGGCGACAGATTTGATATCTCAACGATTGTGATGTATCCTAACCCTGCAACGACCGAGGTGAGAATTAGCAATCCGAGAAGCATTGAACTCGAGGAGGCACTTATTTTCGATCTAACAGGTAGATTAGTAGCCACTCATGACCTGAGAGAAATGGGAACCGATATCGGTTTAGATATCTCGAACCTTCAGGTAGCGACCTATACAGTAATCATTAAAGGACCCGATGGTCAATTAGTGAAACAACTGATCAAAGAGTAGTAATTTAAATATTTTCAGTTTAAATTCAGAAAACCCTCCTTGGCTTATAGCTTTGGAGGGTTTTTAATTGAGACTATTTTTTGCCCGAATTAAAATCCATACTTTTGAAAAAAAAGTTATGTTACCCTGGCACCAGTATCTTTTCGGACTTATTTTTTTAGCGGCAGGAGTCACTCATTTCACCAAGCCACATTGGTATGAGCGTATCATTCCTCCATACATCCCTGCGCATAAAACAATGGTGATGTTGAGTGGTATTGCTGAAATGGTCCTTGGATTTATGTTGTTGAATCCGGACACCCAAAAGGTCGCAGCCTGGAGTATCATCGTAATGCTCATTCTTTTCTTTTCTGTACATATTCTTCAGAATGAAAGAGCATCGTTAAAATTGCCGAAGTGGTTGCTAATTTTGAGAATACCAATTCAGTTTGGACTCATCTATTGGGCGTATCAATATGCATGAGTTAGTTCTATTTCCGAAGAAAGAAAAAATACAGCTTCCGTTAAAAGATGCAGATATTATCTACTACCCAAACTTTTTACAGTCCCAAGAAGCTTCAGATTTATTTCAGAAATTATTAGAGAAAACTAAATGGCGAGAAGACGAAATAAAAGTTTTTGGTAAAACTTATAAACAGCCCCGACTTACCGCACTATATGGAAATAACGGCAACCCCTACTCCTATTCTGGGATTACAATGACACCGCTTCCCTTCCCTTCGGAAATCGAAAAGTTGAAGCACCAAATTGAAAAAAAAACAAATGAATCGTTCACTACTGTGTTACTAAACTTGTATCGCGATGGCAATGACAGCAACGGTTGGCATAGTGATGATGAGCAGGAACTTGGGGAAAATCCTGTAATAGCTTCCGTGAGTTTAGGGGCGAAAAGGTACTTTCATTTGAAGTACAAACGGGACAAAAAACTAACCTATAAAATCCTTTTGGATCACGGAAGCCTACTACTTATGAAAGGAACTACTCAGGAAAACTGGTTACACCAAATACCAAAAAGCAAGAAGATAAAGCAGTCCCGAATTAATCTTACATTCAGATCTATCGTATAATGCGCTTATGGCCAAAAAATCTCGTCTTGGTCATAAACGTGACTATTAGGGATATAATTAGAACATGATAAATTAATCTTGGATACATATTTCCAAAAAGGATGAATGCACTCATGATTATAGATATAAATAGACCAACCAGCAGGGATAATCTCAATTTTATTTTAAAGGTTATTAGCATTCCGACGAAAAATTCTATAAATGGAAACAATCCAGCACCAACAGATAAGATTGATTCATTTTGAACCAAGTCAATAAAATTATCATTGACAAAATTGATGTACCTGTTAATAAAAATAATTCTCAATAAACCGTGTAAAGAAATAATTACCCCAATAATAATTCTCAACTTCATATAAACTTAAATTATATTATGCCAACTCTGCTTCATCAAAGAAGCAGGCAAAATTAGACATTAATTCAGGTTAAAGTAAGCAAGTTTTGTTCCGAAGATGTTGAATTTCAGGTTACTAGGTAGGGTTTTCGATATCATGCGCGCACAACAAGTTGAAATGAAGCTATAATTTAAACTCACATAATTTAATCGAAGATTTCATTGAGAATTCCCGCCAGTCTCACTCCGCCTTTTTGTAGTTGAGATCTTACAGTATCCATATATCTGTACATATAGTTGTAGCGTAGATCTTCGCCAGATTTGGTGTTGGCGTATACATCTTCACAAATTTCACGGCTTTCGGCCATCCAGTCCTGTACGGTTCCGGACTGTATAAATTCAATTTGTTTCTCTGAAATTGATTTTGAATTTTCGGCCAATTCGGTATAGGTCATATTATACTCTTCAATTAAATGTTCGTCCCAAACTCTGTGTAAGTTGGTTCCTTTGTCAAACCACCTCACCTGAAATCTATTACCTCCTCTATCTTCGGCAATGCCCACGTGTAAAGGTTGATGTAAATCGCCAACAAAGTGTACGAGCAGTTTTAAGTGAAAGATTTTGTCCTCACGGCTCGAATTGGCATCTTTTAAAACAGATACACATTTGTCAATCCCCTGAATTAAATCCCCTCTTTCACTTTTCGGGTGGGTCGCGTAGGATCCACCAAAAGGATAATTGACATAATGCCATGGACCATACGATCTATATTTTTCATCGCTCTTAATCTCATCGGCATAGGTCGAAACAATGGCTAAGGATTGCCCATTGAGAAGTTTGGTTATTTCGCGCTTCGCCTTTTTGGACAAATGTTGCTCGGCAATCTCTCCGGTAGCTCTGTGACCTGTTCGGCCCCAGTCCTCATTGGCAAAAAGGACACTTATTGGAATCATGACTAAGAGTGCGAATAGCGTAAGGAAGTTTTTCATACTATTTTATTTATTACAAATATACCCATCGCACAGTGAAGTCTTAAAAACATTTCGATGAATTTTGTATTTCAGTATAAGAATAAAAACGAATCTACGTTTCATTATCATACCTTTATGATTCCAAATCTGGTCAAATGAAATTATTCGCATCCCTAATACTTTTTGTATCCGTTGTATCATTTTCTCAAACTACTTCGGAAAAAGGCAAAGATATAAGTGTTTCGAAATTTATCGACGGTACGATTCTAGTACCACCAAATACCGAAAACCCACCACTTGTTATTATTGTTGCCGGGTCCGGTCCCACAGACCGAAATGGGAACCAGCAAATGATGAAAAACAATTCTTTAAAATTTCTAGCCCAAGGACTTTTCAACAAGGGAATTGCTACATTTCGCTATGACAAGAGGATTATCAAGCAATTAAAAGACCGCACCATTAATGAAGAATCGATCCGCTTTGACGATTTTATCAAAGACGCTATCGACGTAGTTGAGTACTTTAAGAGAGCGAATGCATTTTCCAAAATATATGTATTGGGACATAGCCAGGGTTCATTAGTGGGAATGATAGCCGCTCAAGGAAGAGCCGATGGATTTATTAGCATAGCAGGTGCCGGACAGGAAATAGACGATGTGATTGTGGATCAATTGGCGATGCAGGCACCGGGTTTAAAAGACAATGCCAGATCCGCTTTCGATGACATGCGGGTTAACGGTGTGGCACAAAACTACAGCCCCGGTCTTGCTTCCATTTTTAGAAAGCAGATTCAACCATTTATGCTTACTTGGATGCAGTACGATCCGCAAGTGGAAATTGTAAAAGTTGAGGCTCCTGTTCTCATCATTAATGGTGAAAAAGACTTACAAGTTCAAGTTTCAGAAGCAGAAAAACTAAAGGCGGCCAAAGAAGATGCTGAGTATCATATTATTCCCAATATGAACCATATCATGAAAGAAATTGTTGGAAATGATATCGAAAACAGTAAATCTTATAATGAACCCAACCAACCCGTGGTGACCGAATTGATTGAAATTATTAGTGATTTCGTTTTAGACTGAAATATCTACAATAAATTGTATTTTGCAGGAAACTAATTAACTTTTCATGCAAGATTCTGCCGCTCAAATTCTAGAAGACACTACTCCCTTATTTACCAACGATACCATAGTTTTTGGATTACTAATGCTTGCCCTTGGGCTTATATTTTACACGGCAAAACAAAAAAGTGGATTTTGGTATAAATTTTACAGAATCGTCCCGGCCCTTTTTATGGCTTATTTTATTCCTGCCATATTCACTTCGGCAGGGCTTATTGCACCCGATTGGACAACCATAACCGAAACAGGAGAAGCTGTTGAAAGCAGTACTAGTTTATATTACGTCTCCAGTCGGTATTTACTGCCGGCGGCACTGGTTCTAATGACTTTGAGTATGGATCTGAAAGCCGTATTTAACTTAGGCCCAAAGGCTTTAATCATGTTTTTTACAGGAACCGTCGGAATTATAATTGGTGGTCCTATTGCCATTATGCTTATAGCGACATTCTCACCGGAAACCGTGGGAGGAGTTGGTCCGGATGCCGTTTGGCGAGGGCTTTCCACCCTGGCAGGTAGTTGGATTGGTGGCGGTGCAAATCAGCTCGCGATGTTAGAAATTTATGGCTACAATCAGAAGCTTTATGGTGGAATGGTTTTTGTCGATATCGTAGTGGCCAATATTTGGATGGCATTACTGCTTATCGGTATTGGAAAAACTACCAAAATTGATAAATGGTTAAAAGCCGATACCACTGCGATTGAAGAATTAAAAGAAAAGGTCTCAAATTACGCTAAGAAAGTGGAACGAACCCCTACGCTTTCCGATTATATGATTTTAGCCGCCATAGCTTTTGGGACTGTAGGAATTGCACATTTTGGTGCCGGACATCTAAGCGGAGCGTTCGAGAGTTATGTAGAGGGTATGCCTGCCGGATTGAAAAGAAATTCCCTTACTTTTTTAAGTTCCAGCTTCTTTTGGATGATTACCATAACCACCATTATCGGGATTATTTTGTCCTACACCAAATTGAAAAAATATGAAGGTGTTGGCGCTAGTAAAATTGGAACCGTATTCATCTACATTTTGGTAGCAAGTATTGGGATGAAGATCAACATTTTAGAGGTCTTCGAAAACGAAATGCTTGTTTTAGTAGGATTGGTTTGGATGCTCATTCATGCGCTTTTACTAATTCTAGTCGCAAAATTGATTCGGGCACCTTATTTCTTTCTCGCCGTAGGAAGTCAGGCGAATGTTGGAGGAGCAGCCTCTGCACCAATTGTGGCCTCCGCATTTCACCCTTCTTTAGCGACGGTAGGCGTACTTTTGGCGGTGTTTGGTTATGCCGTGGGAACCTTAGGAGCAGTGCTCTGTACTGTTTTGATGCAAATCGTGGCGCCAGTATAATAAATTCATGAAATAGTCTCATATTTGTAGCTTCAAAATTTTACCCATGAGAATTTTCTTCGGAATCATTACCGCTGTCCTTTTCTTAACCTCCTGTGGAAATAACGTTTCCGGGGAAGGGATGATTGTGACCGGAAAGATTGACGGACTTAGGAAAGGCAAGATTTTACTTCAGAAATTAGAAGACACTCTATTTATATCGGTGGATTCTGTGATTGTTGACGGAAACTCAGAGTTTGAATTTTCCGAAGAAATAAAGAGTCCTGAAGTCTATTATCTCACGCTTCAATTCCAGGATAGTTCCAATGTGGTAAAGAGATTACCTTTTTTTGCTGAAAATGTCCAAATCGATATTATTTCAGATTTAGAAAATTACGAAACCGCCGCAAAGATCTCTGGCTCCACCAATCAAGATAAACTGAATGAGTATAAAGAATTGGTAAGGCGCTATAACGACCAAAATCTTGAGTTGATAGAATCTACTTTAAATGCGATGAAGGAGGGAAATGATTCGGTGCTAACTGCAAATGAGCTCAAGCAAAATAGATTGATGGTAAGCAAGTATTTAGCCACCGTAAACTTTGCGATGAATCAAAAAGATTATGAAGTTGCTCCCTATTTAATGCTCACCGAAGTTTATGATGCACAGGTGAAGTATTTGGACACCGTTTACCGCACATTAACCCCAAAAATAAAAGACTCCAAATACGGTAAGGCATTGGAGTCGTTTATAGAAAGTCGTAAAGAACTAGACTAGAGTGCGTTTATCTTATCAATAAGTGCTCTTCCTCTATCTTCTAATTCCTGATTGATAGCTTTAAAATGTTGTTTCTTATTCTCTACCGAACGATCGTTTACTTTCACGATTAGGTCGTCAAAGGTTTGAATTGCTTCATCGATGATCTTTTCGGACTTCTTAGTATCTTTTTCCGGATTACTAAGTTCCCAAATATATACGGCCTCAATTATATCTCCCAGTACATAATTGATATCCTTCTTTAAATCTCTCTTGTTTGCCATTTGTTAAATTTTGGGCAAAAATAACACTTTTTAAACCGATTATGGAACAAAGACTTCCAAAAGTGTGGCATTGGAGCTTTGAATATCAAAAGTTTTCAAACAGGCGGGAATTAGAATCGTTCCTCCTTTTTTGATAACCTCAGAATTACTATCCCAGTTAAAGGTCACTTCCTCTCCGTTAACGCACATATACACGATGAACGAGTCCAAATCGCTATGATCCATACTCACTGTACCTTGAACCTGAATTACTTGTGTGCTGAAATAGTCCGATTTACAAACTAAACTAGCCTCATTTGTTTTAGGTTGATAGCTTAGTTTTGCTTCGGAAATATTAAAATCGATGACCTCTAATGCTTCTTCGTTGTGTAGCTCGCGCATTTTTCCATCCAGTCCGGGTCGATCCCAATCGTAAATTCTATAAGTGATGTCGGAGGTTTGCTGTATTTCGGCCAACATAATTCCGCCTCCTATGGCATGAACAGTACCCGGTGCGATAAAAAATGCATCTCCTTCCTTTACCTTTTCAGCATGAAGTTTTGACACTAAATTATTTTCCGATAATAGTTTCTTATACTCGGTCTCGTCCAGACTTTCATTAAATCCTAAAATGAGTCTTGCATCTTCATCGGCATCCATGACGTACCACATTTCCGTTTTACCGAAACTATTGTGTCTTTGCTTCGCAATCTCGTCGTTTGGGTGGAGTTGTACTGAAAGATCCTCTTTGGCATCAATGAATTTAAATAGCAGGGGAAATTCCGTGTCGTATTGTTTGTAAACCCTCTCTCCCATCAAATCTCCTTTGAATTGATGTATTAATTGAGACAAGTTTTTTCCTATTAATTCACCATTCGAAACCACCGATATATTTCCAGCAACTCCTGAAATCTCCCAACTTTCACCCATATTATTAGAATCTGTCTTGCCTAATACAGATCGTAACTTATCGCCACCCCAAACCTTTTCTTTTAGTTGTGGATGAAATTTTAAAGGATATAAAGGTGTGC
>JABDKT010000196.1 GCA_013002065.1 Flavobacteriaceae bacterium | reverse complement strand
GAATTGGATTACCTCCCTACGATCGGTGATCCTGTATTGGATTACCTCCCTACGATCGGTGATCCTGTAAAGGGAACGGTGCTAATAAAGTAAAGCTGCGCTTTACTTAAAATTAAAGCCTCCGTTTTCTTAAGAAAGCAAGCTTTCTACAAAAACTACGGCTTTAATTTATTGTCGGGGTGGCAGGATTCGAACCTGCGACCTCCTGCTCCCAAAGCAGGCGCGATAACCGGGCTACGCTACACCCCGAGTTGATTATCTAAGAAAGGTATTCAGAACTTCAAAGCTCTAACAACCGAAAAGATTGTTAAATCGGTCGCAAAAATAACCAATTTTAAACCTCTCACAAATTCAACACCTCCTTTTTATTCTTTTAAGAAAATGTTTGCATTTTTTTCTCACTTTCCTGTCTGGATTTCGTTATTTTTAGAACAAAGGATATTACCATGAGATCTCTTTTTATACTCCTATTCTTTACTTTAATGATGCAAGGATGCGCCCAGCAAAAAAAATCCAATGATGTTGCCATTCAATATGAAAATGAAAGGAACTATAAAATAGAAACTGTGGTTCCGGATTTGGACAATCCCTGGGGTATGACTTGGTTGCCCGATAGAAGTATGCTCATCACCGAAAAAAGTGGTGAACTTATCAATTTTAAGGACGGTGTTAAAACAATCGTTTCACACGATTTGGATATATATGTTCGGGGTCAGGGAGGATTTTTAGATGTGGAACTTCATCCTAATTACAACAATAACGGTTGGATTTATTTTACGTATTCCTCGGACGAAGGTCCGGGTGATGGAGGAAATACAAAGCTAGTAAGAGCGAAACTTCAAAATAATCGCTTGACAGAAGTACAAAATCTTTACAAGGGAACACCGAATAGTCGTAGAGGTCAACATTTTGGATCTCGCATCGAATTTGATAACGAAGGCTACGTATACTTCTCAATAGGTGATCGTGGTAATAGAGATGTCAATCCGCAGGACATAACACGCGACAATGGAAAGATTTACAGGTTAAATGACGACGGTACCATCCCGCCCGATAATCCTTTTGTGGGTCAAAGTGGTGCGAAAGAGGCAATTTTCTCCTTCGGTCATAGGAATCCGCAGGGCATGGCAAAACATCCTGAAACCGGAGAAATATGGATACACGAACACGGACCCAAAGGAGGAGATGAAATTAATATTGTAAAGAAGGGAGCCAATTTTGGCTGGCCCGTTATTTCTTATGGAATAAATTACAGCGGCACTAAATTTACCGACGAAACCGAACGCCCCGGAATGGAACAACCCATTTATTATTGGGTTCCCTCCATTGCCCCTTGCGGCATGGCATTCGTAACCGGCGATAAATATCCCGAATGGAAGGGAGACTTATTGGTGGGATCTTTAAAATTTAATTATGTGGAACTTGTGGAATTGAAAGGCAACAAAACAATTGGAAGACAAAAAATCGCAGAAGATGCTGGAAGGGTTAGAAATGTAAAAATAGGGCCCGATGACTACATTTATATTGCCTTGGAAGGACAAGGTATTGTTCGATTAATTCCTGAATAAATGTTTTATAGGTTCTTAAGTTTATCTCTCTTATTAATTTTGTTTAGTTGTAAATTTTCTTCGGAAAAAGAAACGATTAATAAAGATGGTTCCATTTCCGAAGAAACACTTCAAACTCCACAATTAAAGGCCAGTATTGAACGTGGCGGACTTATCTACGCAGACTTTTGCATACAGTGTCATCTAGGAAATGGAAAAGGAATTCCCGGTAGTTTCCCTCCACTGGCGCAATCGGATTGGCTTACCGAAAAACGTACCGAAAGTATTCATGCCGTTAAATATGGACAAAAAGGAGAAATAGAAGTAAACGGTCAAACCTACAACGGCTATATGGCACCCATGGGCTTAACCGATGAGGAAGTGGCAGATGTAATGAATTATATTATGAATTCGTGGGGCAATCAAAGTACAAAAATGGTCACGGTTAAAGAGGTAGCCGCTGTTGAAAAATAAATTCCTCGAAATTCGTTGAAAAGAGGAATCTCATTACCTTTGTCAAAACTAGAAACCTATGCTCATTATTGGCATTGCAGGAGGTACCGGAAGTGGTAAAACAACTGTCGTAGATCAAATCGTTCAGGAGTTACCTGAAAATGAAGTGTGCGTAATTTCCCAAGATTCTTACTATAAGGATACGAGTGATCTGACTTATGAAGAGCGTGTAAAAATAAATTTTGACCATCCTTCTGCGATCGATTTTGACCTATTGGTAAACCACCTAAAGCAATTAAGAAAAGGTGAACCCATTGAACAGCCAGTATATTCGTTTGTAGCGCACAATAGAACAGATGAAATATTATTAACGCACCCCACCAAAGTAATTATAGTGGAGGGTATACTTATTCTTACACATCCCGAGATTAGAGAGATGTTTGATGTAAAATTATTCGTCCATGCCGATAGTGACGAACGTCTAATTCGAAGATTAAAACGAGATATGGCTGAAAGAGGCCGAGATTTGAACGAAGTTCTAAATAGATACCAAACCAACCTCAAGCCCATGCACGAACAGTTTATCGAACCCACCAAAGAATTTGCAGACATAATAATTCCAACCAATCGTTATAATACTGTAGCAGTAGAACTAATTCGTAATATTATTCATCAAAAAATTTCATAGGTAACTTATGAAATGGTCCCAACTAAAAGAGAAAAAGTGGTTTCGTGTATTGAGCAATAAATACACGCTTATTCTTATTCTTTTTTTGGTTTGGATGGTCTTTTTTGATACCAACTCCTATTTCATTCATAAAGAATTAAACGAAGACATTAAAAATCTTAAAGAGAATAAAGAATTTTATAAAGAGGAAATCGCCAACGATAAGAAATTTATTGAAAAGATGAAGGACAGTGATGAAGTTGAAAAATATGCGCGTGAAAAATACTATCTCAAGAAAGACAATGAGGATATTTATATCATTGAACATGAAGATAGTCTTGATTTAAAAGAAAAAAATGACTAAATCTTTATTTAGCGAATTTGAGGAAGTCTCTGCTAAACAGTGGAAACAAAAAATACAATTCGATCTTAAAGGAGCCGATTATAACGATACTTTGGTCTGGCAAAGTCTGGAAGGAATTCATGTTAAACCGTTCTATCACCAAGACGATTTCAAAAGTCCACCCTCGCCTATCCCGGGACATCCCGCTCAATGGAAGGTGGCTCAGGCTGTTTTTATAGATGACGTTCAAATAGCCAATTCACTTGGTCTGGATGCCATAAAAAGAGGCGCCGAAAGTATTGAGTTTACCGCTGAAAAGGAATTTGAGTACAAAAAAGTGTTTGAACGTTTCAACTTTTCTGAAGTCGAAATTTATTTCACATTCCATTTTCTGAAAGAATCATTCCTGACAGAATTAATCGAATTTCTAAAAAAACAAAATGCCAAAGTACACTATCGAATCGATCTTTTAGGAAACCTTGCAGCTACAGGAAACTGGTTTTCCAACAATGTAAATGACCATCAAGTATTAAATAATCTTCTATCTAAATTTCCTTCGGAAAGATTACAAGGCGTGGATATTAGCCATTATCAAAACGCAGGTGCCAACATAGTGCAACAACTGGCCTACGGATTGGCGCAAGCCACCGAATATTTCAATTTCATCGAACAAGGAAATAAGAGTCAAAAGGGATTAACAATTACCATGGCTTTAGGATCCAATTATTTCTTTGAGATCGCCAAAATTCGAGCTTTCCGAAAGCTATACGCATGCGTAGCAAAAGAATTCGGCATCGAAGCAACCTGTCACATTTTTGTGAGACCCTCCAAAAGAAACAAAACGATTTACGATTACAACGTCAATATGCTCCGAACCACCACCGAATGTATGAGTGGGATTTTAGGAGGAGCCAATACTGTTTGTAATCTCGCTTACGACGCTATCTACCATAAAAGTAATGAGTTTGGAGAAAGAATCTCCAGAAATCAACTGTTAATCCTGAAATCCGAGAGCTATTTCGATAAAGTTAGTAACCCGTCAGACGGAAGTTATTACATTGAAAGCCTCACCGAAGAATTAGCTCAGAAAGCATTGACGCTCTTTAAAGAAATAGAGGATAATGGCGGATTTCTTAAATCTTTAAAAGAGGGAATAATTCAGAAGAAAATAAAAGAGAGCGCCACAAAAGAACAGGCATTGTACGACTCCGGCGCGTTGAAACTTATTGGGACTACTCACTTTCAAAATGAGCACGACCGTATGAAAGACAACTTGGAGTTATATCCCTTTTTAAAACGGAAAGTTCGTCAAACAGTGATAGAACCCATCAATGAAACTAGAATTTCAGAAACAATAGAAAAACAAAGAATTGAAAATGAATAAAATCATTATATGTGCTGTTTTATGTATTTCGTTACTGTTTACCGGTTGCGAGGAACCATTGGTTTACAAATATCAGGACAAAGCTCAGCCTATTGAATGTTCCGGTATTGACAAAGCCTTACTCCATGAAGCTTTATACAGTTTCAAAGAGGATTTGGGGCATTTCTACAAAGATCCCGATGTGCGTGCAGGTTCCGACCGATTTTATATGCTAGGCCTGGCCACCTATGTGGAAGATGGGCTTTTGGGTCTAGCCGATTACAAAAAAATTGCTTCCCCACACACCCTAAAAGTTTTCGAAGAACTAAAAATGCAAGAGCAAATTTGGGATGAAAATTCGGAGGTATCCAATTTCGATTACAACAGTGAATTTGCAAATTGCTTGTTCGATAACATTATCGATGAAGAAATTAAATCGTTCTTTAAACGATTGAAAGAAGTCGATGCACTCGATCCCAAACAAATCGCCAATTTAATGAGGCGAAAAATCTACAAGGCGTATACAGATCATCATTTAACCATGTATATCGCAATGGACGGATTTTACCAGCATTTATACGAACTAGATAAAAAAGGAAACTAAGTGCATGGCAAGGCGGAATTTGCAACATATTGAATTAAATAATTTTTCTTCGGAAACGACTCCGCCCAAAGTGGCTTCGGAAACTGCCGAGGGAATTGATCTTCAATCTCAATACACTTCGGAAGATTTGAACGAATTGGAGCATCTTAATTTTGCTGCTGGTATTGCCCCAAACTTACGAGGACCTTATTCTACCATGTATGTGCGCAGGCCGTGGACCATTAGGCAATACGCGGGATTCTCAACCGCCGAAGATTCCAACGCTTTCTACCGCCGGAACTTGGCCGCCGGTCAAAAAGGACTGTCTGTAGCCTTCGATTTGGCTACTCATCGTGGATACGATAGTGATCACGAACGTGTGGTTGGAGATGTAGGTAAGGCCGGGGTCGCCATAGACAGTGTAGAGGATATGAAAATTCTCTTCGACCAAATTCCCTTGGATAAAATGAGTGTTTCCATGACCATGAACGGTGCTGTACTGCCTATCATGGCTTTTTATATAGTTGCTGCTGAAGAACAAGGTGTTTCGCCCAAGTTGCTGGCCGGAACCATTCAGAATGATATTTTAAAGGAGTTTATGGTACGGAATACCTATATCTATCCGCCATCACCTTCCATGAAAATCATTAGCGATATTTTCGAGTTTACTTCGGAAAATATGCCAAAATTCAATTCCATCTCGATTTCAGGATACCATATGCAAGAAGCGGGAGCCACCTGCGATATTGAGCTGGCCTACACTCTAGCCGACGGACTTGAATACATTAGAACGGGAATCGCAGCAGGAATGGATATTGATTCCTTTGCGCCCCGATTGTCTTTCTTTTGGGCCATTGGGATGAATCACTTTATGGAAATCGCCAAAATGAGGGCAGCTCGAATGATTTGGGCAAAGATTGTAAAACAATTTAATCCTAAAAATCCGAAGTCATTGGCCTTGAGAACTCATTGTCAGACCAGTGGTTGGAGCCTAACTGAACAAGACCCTTTTAACAACGTTGCGCGAACCTGTATAGAGGCAGCCGCAGCGGCTTTTGGAGGCACACAATCGTTACATACCAATGCTTTGGATGAAGCTATTGCGTTACCCACAGATTTTTCAGCAAGAATAGCAAGAAATACCCAAATTTATCTGCAGGAAGAAACTCAGATTACGAAAACGGTGGATCCTTGGGCAGGGAGTTATTATGTGGAACGACTTACTCATGACATTGCAAATAAGGCCTGGCAACTAATTGAAGAAGTTGAAGAATTGGGCGGAATGACGAAGGCCATTGAAGCTGGGATTCCGAAATTAAGGATAGAAGAGGCCGCAGCTAGAAAGCAAGCTAGAATTGATAGTGGTCAGGATATTATTGTGGGAGTGAATGAATATCGGTTGACAGAAGAAGATCCGCTGCAAATTCTGGATGTTGACAATCAAAAAGTACGTCAAGGACAAATACAAAGATTGAATGAAATAAAAGGCTCTCGAAACGAAGCAGCCGTTCAATCCTCCCTGTCGAAATTAACCGATTGTGCCCGAACGGGTGAAGGAAATTTACTAGCTTTAGCCATAGAAGCAGCCCGAGAGCGAGCCACTTTAGGTGAGATTAGTGATGCTCTGGAAGATGTCTTCGGAAGATATAAAGCACAAATTAAATCCTTTAGCGGAGTGTATAGCAAAGAGATAAAGAAAGACCCATTGTTCGAAAAGGCTAGGCAAATGGCCGATACCTTCGCCGAATTAGAAGGAAGGCGACCTAGAATCATGATTGCGAAGATGGGACAAGACGGACATGACCGTGGGGCCAAAGTAGTGGCAACAGGTTATGCCGATGTTGGCTTTGATGTGGATATAGGTCCGTTATTTCAAACACCCAAAGAGGCGGCCAAACAAGCCATAGAAAATGATGTACATATACTTGGTGTTTCTTCTCTTGCGGCGGGACATAAGACCCTGGTACCACAAGTCATTGAAGAAATGAAGAAGTTAGGTCGGGAAGATATAATGGTGATTGTAGGTGGTGTGATTCCCCCACAAGACTATCAGTTCTTATTCGATGCCGGCGCTGTAGCTGTTTATGGTCCCGGTACAAAAATTAGTGAGGCTGCCATTGAAATGCTTCAGATATTGATCGATTCGGTGGCAGAATGAAAGAATTCCTCATTAAAACGGAACGACTGGGTTTGCGAAATTGGCTTCCGGAAGATGAAGCCCCGTTTATTGAAATGTGCGCAGATGCAGAGGTGATGAAACATTTTCCGACGGTACTTTCTTCGGAAGAAACTTTAGGGTTAATAAACAGGCTTAAGAATCATTTTATCGAGTTCGGCTATACCTATTTTGCAGCTGAAGTGATTGAAACGGCCGAATTCATTGGCTTTATAGGAATAGCAAACCAAACATGGGAAAGTGAATACACCCCCTGTGTCGATATTGGTTGGCGATTGAAACAAGGAGCATGGGGAAAAGGATATGCCACAGAAGGTGCAAAAGCTTGCCTAGATGCCGCCAAAAATAAGTTCGGAGTTTCAAAGGTGCTTGCCTTTGCCACAGATACGAATCATGCTTCCGAACAGGTGATGCAGAAAATTGGAATGTCTTATGTTGGCACTGTGCAACACCCAAAAATAAAGCACGATCCTCGGTTCAAACACTGTGTAGTTTATTCAACTTAAGGTTATTTCACTTTGGGAAACTTTGTGATATTAAATTTCCTATGCAAGCATAATATCTATCTGAAAATGCTTACTTTTACGCTTCAATTCAATAAAAATTTCCATGAATTATTCTGAAAAAATGCTTCGCGACGATGCTCTCAAAGGCAAAACAATTGTAGTTACCGGTGGCGGTAGCGGATTAGGGAAATCTATGACCACCTATTTTCTGGAATTAGGTGCCAATGTCGTGATCACTTCGCGGAACATTGAAAAATTGAACACCGTAAAAGTGGAACTCGAAGAAAAAACCGGTGGTAAAGTTTTGGCCGTACAATGCGATGTGCGTCATTACGACCAGGTGGAAGCTATGGTGGAAGCTTCTGTGAAAGAATTTGGTTCGGTAGATGTCTTATTGAACAATGCAGCCGGAAATTTCATTTCCCCAACGGAGAGGTTATCGGCCAACGCTTTCGATACGATCATCGATATTGTTTTAAAAGGAACCAAAAATTGTACACTGGCTTTTGGGAAACATTGGATTGAAAAGAAAGAAACCAATAAAAACGTTTTAAATATCGTCACCACTTATGCATGGACAGGTTCTGCCTATGTGGTTCCTTCCGCAACTGCTAAAGCTGGAGTTTTAGCAATGACGCGTTCCTTAGCTGTGGAATGGGCAAAATATGGCATGCGCTTTAACGCGATTGCACCCGGCCCCTTCCCTACCAAAGGTGCTTGGGATCGATTATTGCCCGGGGATTTAAAAGAAAAGTTTGATCTTGCCAAAAAAGTCCCATTAAAAAGAGTTGGAGATCATCAAGAGTTGGCTAATCTCGCCGCCTATTTGGTTTCAGATTTTTCAGCATACTTAAATGGGGAAGTAATTACTATCGACGGGGGAGAATGGTTGAAAGGAGCCGGTCAAATGAACTTATTGGAAGAGGTACCTGAGGAAATGTGGGATATGCTAGAGGCTATGATTAGAGCGAAGAAAAAATCCTAAGCTATAAACTCACAAAACCTTGCGATTTAAGATGCTTATCCATTTCAGCATCGTATAAATACAAATACAAAACGGCCATCATATCACGAAAGTCACTTGACGGATTATAAGTTTCCAAGACCAATTTGTACTCGTGATCTGCTTTCAGCAAAATACCTTCTTCGCTCGAATAGGTTGGCACGTGTTTAAGTCCGACCTTGTCCTTATAATTTTCACAATCAAACACATAGACAGGCTCATCTAAAGTGGTATCGTACAGCATAAATAGCTCGGCACCGGGGTGTAAATGTGCTGCCATGGCGTGTATGGTGGTATCTTCCTGTAGATACAGTTGATAGGTAACGTCGAATTCGTAGCGCGTTTTCCCTTCCGGGAGTTGCCAATGTGCCGAAAGCGGTACACCGTCTTCTCCTGGACCCGAATGATTTTTTAAATCGATGGGCGAACAAAGATTGGGATCGTTTTTTTTAGAATTATAAGGATTCTCCAAATCGTAAGGTAGCATCAAAACCAAGCCTTTGGGTACAAGTGGTTTTAGTGAATCGTTTACCTCGGTTTTTACTTCGATTTTATGCTTAACTTTAAAAAATGCGTTGGTAAGATTGTGATTTAGAGTTCTAGATGCTACCACCAAGGCATCGTCCCCGGCGACTGGAAATCCGAAACCCTTTGGAAAATTAAGTTCATTTATTCCGTTGGACAAGGTACCTAATCGTGGGTATTGAGTATTGATTCGCTTCGGAAGTTT
>JABDKT010000171.1 GCA_013002065.1 Flavobacteriaceae bacterium | reverse complement strand
GTATTCTTTGGTTACCCCCTGATCTGTAAAGGTTTCCTTTTTTGCCAATATTTTAAGGGTTCCGTCGCTCACGTACGAATTATCGGTTCTATCTGTATAATGTTGGATTTCTCCATTATACCAGCTTGTACCATTGGGTAGTTGTGTTTGATGAAACCATTTTGCCGAATTGATAGCACCGTTTCCTTCAAATTCATCGGCCCACACCAGTTCGTAATTAACTTGGGCATTCGCCACCGTCATTAAAAATAAAAGTCCAAAGAGGCTATAAAATTTCATGTTTATTTTTTGAATTCTAAAGGTACGACAAATTCAAATCTCAATAATTTCCAAGTAATTGTTTTTATATAATGAACTATAGATTGTAAAAATCAAAGAAATTTCGTACATTTATTCCCAACCTAAATCTTCCTAGGCAGGAATGTCATCCTGTCAATTCATTAATAACCTGTCGCTTACGCTAGTAATAGGCCATTTTGGCCTGGTGTTTAATATTAATTTAAAAACAGTAGCGTATGAAGAAACTACTACACTGGTGGAATGAAAAATTGAAAGAATGGAAATTTTATGAAAAACTCGCAGTTTACGCGCGAGCAAGTAGTTATGCTATTCACAGATAGTTTTATTCCCAACCTCACGACAAAACCCTTGCAAATTGCGAGGGTTTTTTCTTATTTTTAAGGAATTAAAAACGAAACCAATTTGATGAAAAACTACCTTCTTATTGCACTCTGTCTCTCTCTATTTATAGGACATGGTCAAAACAATCGATCTTATAATGGAACTAATAATAATCTCGTTAATCCGAGTTGGGGAGCCGCTCACACTTATTTTCAAACATTTACCACCATCGGATATGGTGATCTAATTAGCTCACCCGGCGGCGTAAATCGCGAAAACCCCAGAATTATAAGTAATGCCTTGGGTAGTCAAACCGAGTTTATGCCCAACGAATTGGGTCTAAGTGACTTTATTTGGGGTTGGGGACAGTTTATTGATCACGATATAAACCTAAACGACGATAACTTTGACGAAGCAAGTGATATTCCCATACCGGAATGTGACGAACTATTCGATCCTAATTGTACAGGTACTGTAACCATCCGTATGTTTCGATCACTTAGTGATCCAAATACAGGAAGTTCGGTGGATAATCCGCGTAGACATATAAATGATATCACCAGTTATATAGACGGTTCTGCGGTTTACGGCAGTGACGAGGAGCGAGCTAATTGGTTACGCACTTTTGTGGACGGAAAATTAAAAGTTTCAGCGGGTAATTTACTTCCGTGGAATACAATCGACGGTGAATTATCTAGTCCCATTGACCCTGATGCTCCTTTTATGGTTTTGGATGCTTTTCCTCTTCCTGAAAAGTTCTTTGTTGGCGGGGACATTAGAGTGAATGAACAACCAGGCCTTGCCTCCTTTCATACTTTGTGGGTTCGGGAACATAATAGGTTGTGCGATGAATTAAAAATAGAATACCCTAACTGGAACGACGAACAACTATTTCAAAGAGCGAGAAAAATAGTGGGAGCACTTATAGCCGCTATTACCTATGAAGAATTTTTACCGGCCATTGGTGTTGACATTCCCGCATATTCGGGATATGACGAAACCATAGATGCATCGATAATGAACGTTTTTTCGGCTGCTGGTTATCGTTTTGGGCATACCATGGTGAATGGCCGACTCATACGCTACAATGAAGATGGAAGTGATTGGGAGTTTGGTGCGGTCGATTTACGAGATGCTTTCTTTCGACCTAATATTTTAATTGAAGAGGGAAGAATTGCACCTTTTTTCAGAGGATTGGCAGCTCAGGAGCATCAATTGGTAGATCCTTTAATTATGGATGATATTCGGAATTTCCTTTTTGGTCCTCCAGGAGCTGGCGGGTTAGACTTACTGTCAATTAATTTAGCCAGAGCAAGAGAGCGAGGCGTTTCCGACTTTAATACCATTCGTGGCGATATCGATTTGATACCTCATACTACCTTTTCGGATATAACAAGTGATGTGGAATTGGCCAATATTTTAGAACAGGTATATGGCACCATTGATAATGTGGACCCATGGATAGGATTTATGAGTGAAGATCACCTCCCAAACAGCCTAATAGGTGAAGCACTACATCAACTTCTGGCAATGCAATTTGGTTTTTTAAGAGATGGTGACCGTTTTTATTACGAAAATGATCCGGCCTTTACTCAAGATCAATTAGATGCCATTAAGGCTACTAAACTTTCCGAAGTGATATTAAGGAACACCTCTATAGAGACTTTACAAGAAAATGTATTTATTGCCGAACCTCGCGGAAATTTGTCGGTGGAACTTTTCCCATTTGCTGAATTTAAAGACCTTCAAATAACGGCATACCCCAACCCAACACATCGATTTTTTAAACTCAATATCAATGCGAAGCGAAATAGTGCGGCGAATTTAAAAATTTGGGATATAAAAGGAAGTCTAATCGACGAACAAAAGCTTATCCTTGAAAGGGGTGCCAACGAATTTGAATTTTCATTAAATGAAACCTTGGCTAAAGGATTGTATGTGATCACACTTTCTTCGGAAAGTGGCTCGGGACAATTGCGTTTGATCAAAAAATAAACCAATGCCGAACTTCATGGTAGGATTTTAATAGAAACCATTATTGAATGGCTAATTTGGGAAGCTCCTCCTTCTCATTTATAATCTCGTTGAGTTTCCGTAACACAGGACCGTAAGCCGATTGGATATCAAATCGATAAATCACTTTGGAAAATACTATTGTTTTCATTAACAATATTGATGTCTATCTATCTTATTTTCAATCTAATAAATTCGTAACTTTAAAGGAAGTCGATAAAGAGGATACTTTCTCGCCATTTTGCATTGTATACTGTGATATCGGTATAATCTTACAATTTATCAATCGTCCTCTTTAGACCAACAATTTCTTTATTAACTAAAAATACATATTATGAATCCACTCATGTTTGCAGGTATCTTATTTGGAGGGTTTCTCTTATTGGGGATACGAATAGTTTTTGAATATAAACGGGCACTAAAATTTCGTTTCGGGAAATATATTAAAACATTACAACCTGGATTTCGATGGATAATTCCTATTGTCGAAACCATACAAGTAGTCGATATACGTGTAATAACTATTAACATAGTTTCCCAAGAAGTAATGACTGAAGATAACGTCCCCTGTAGTATTGACGGGGTAGTGTTTTTTAAAATTGACGATCCGGAAAAGGCAGTTTTAGAAGTAGAACAATACAAGTTTGCCATCACTCAGTTATCACAGGCAGCTCTTCGTGATGTATGTGGTAAAGTGGAGTTGGATACCATTCTGTCTAAGAGGGAAGAAATGGGCAAGAATATCAAATCCATTGTGGAACAAGAAACCAAGGAATGGGGAATTGAAATTATGGATGTTAAAATTAAAGATATTCAATTGCCGGAAAACATGCGCCGCATGATGGCAAATCAGGCAGAAGCCGAACGTTCAAGAAGAGCGCGAATTATATTAGCATTGGCCGAGGAACAGGCAGCGGGTAAACTATTGGAGGCTGGTAAGCTAATCGACCAATCTCCATCTGCTATTAAGTTGCGTTTGTATCAAACATTATCCAATATTGCCGCGGAGAAAAATTCGACTATCCTATTTCCTTTTCCCGAAGAAGTCTTGCCTAAACCAAGGGAAAAATCGAAAGCATAAATCCAACTCTGTGAAAATAAAAAACGGCAATACTAGTATTGCCGTTTATGCTTCCAAACAAGAATATTAAGCAGTTGCTTCTTCCTTCTTGTTTTTGCTTGTGTAGATCTTTTCGATCAAGTCTGGAACTTTTTCAAAGGCGGCTGAAAGTCCGTGGGCTTTGCCAGCTTCAATAAAACTAATTTCATCACCTTTAGTAACGAGGAAACCAAGTGGTTCGATACCTACTCCGGCACCGGCACCCATACCTTGTCCTTTTTTGGTGTTTTTTTCGGTGCCTTCACCTCCACCCGAACCAAAGCCCATTCCAACTTTGATCACAGGAACGCACTTAAATTCTCCCAGAACGAATTGTTCGCCAACAACAGTTTCGGTTTTGGCTTCCGACTTGATAAACTCGGTAATTTTGGTAAGTAATTCTTCAAAATGTAAGTCCATAATGCAAATTTTTTAATAGTGAATAAATGATTTAATAATCCGAATAGGTCTGTTTTCCAATTCTAGGGCAAAATGAGATTTACCGTTGAAATTAATGGCGAAGCTTCCCAATTTGTAATTCAGAAATACAAAAACAGGAACCAATTTGGCGTTGAGGACATAGTCTCCGGTATCTAGCTGAAGTTCGAGTCGTTTCAGCTTAAATGACCTAACTACCTCCCCTATTTTCCTGGCGTTGAATCGAAACTTATTTTTCTTTTTCTTTTTAGCAGCACTCTTTTTCCCGGTATTCTTTTTTCTTTTCCGTAATGGATAAATGTAAAAGGAGTAAAAAAATAATTGACAACGAATCTTTAAAAACTCGTTTTCATCGGGCTCGGCCGTGGCTTTAAAAATACCTTTGGCCTGGATGAAATATTCGTTGCTCGTAGTATCTACAAAAAGAACGATTGGCGTGAAAAGAAGGAAGGCGAGAATGGCAACAACAATCAGTAAAATTATCGTGATTGTCATCTACTTATTTTTCTCAAAGAAAAGATATTGACTTAAATTAAGAAATGATTTTGGTCAGGTTTGAATAATATTTGAATTCTTCAGGCTAACCAGTGTGCAAAGATCTTATTTGAAGAATCGATTCCAGAAAGAGGATTTCTTTGGTTTTCTTCTTTTGACAGGAGCTGTGATTAAATTATATAAACGATTTTCTTCCAATTGAAAAGCCACTTCATCGATGGAACATTCGCCTTGAGTATATCCATAATCGATGCTTACTTTCTCATTCTTGAAGTACCCATCCACAAATCCCGCAGCAGTTTTGCCATCCTTGGATAGAATCAATTTTAATGGAGCTAAACCTCCAATGGTTACTTCAGGCAACAGAGGTCCCACCAATACCGGATTTCCCTTTATCAAGAAACGTTTTCGCTCATTTTGATCTTTTAGTTCAACCAGGCATTTGGTCAACTTCAGTTTTGGTAAGCCTTCTAGGTAAAGGGCTCTCTTTTTTGCTAATTTCTTTTTAGTATTCATTCCTATTAATTGTCAAATTCTATATCGTCTATTAGTAAGTGTCCGTTAGATCTAGCCGAAAATTCGAATCGAACTTCCTGTATGTTAGCTAAATTAACAGACTGGTTCACTGCTGTAAAAGCATCGGAAGGTATTCTAACACTTCTGAAAATGGAAAATAAACTCCCAGCCTCTGTATCGTAATAAGGAACTGTGCCTACCAAGCCTATTCTTACCTTCGCTGTCTGGCTGCCATCGTTAATAGCTACAAATAGATCTATCTCCCGCTCTTCTGTATTCAAACCACTTTCATAAAATTGTGTAGCTCTAAACGACAAGCTTTTGGTGATGGAATTCATAGGTAAGTTACCTTCTAAGAAATAACTCACGGTAGGTTGATCCCAACCCAACAAAACAGCTTTGGTATTGTGAATGCATCGATCTGCATTGAGCGTTTCAACATCTTCCCATTCTTGCACTCCCGCTCCATTTACATCGTTTAACCCCGATTTTCTATTCAAGTTTTTATTGAGAGGCTCAACCGGAATTCCGAATTGATTATCGGCGTCTCCAAAGTTGTCCATGAGATCTCTATTAGTTTTTAAATGCTGCTGAAATATTTCGATGTTCCTTATGCTAGGCGGAAGAATTAAGCCTTCCAAATATCCTTCGTATTCATTCTGAAATAGTAATGTATTCTGAAAAAAGGCATTTATTAAGCATTTGGCAATCAAACGATGTTGCCATCCTTTAACAGGATGATCGTTCTCATCGTTTGGTTCAGACCATTGAGTATTGAAAGGATCATGCACCGCTCCGTATATAAAAGCGTGTGATTTATGGCGCTCGGCACGATCGAAGATTCGCATTCCGTTAAAACAAGCTTCATCGTCCGGCACAAGTACTAAACTTTCCGAGCTATTCAGCAATAAATCTTTAGACCCCGAAAGCTGAAAATAATCGGCCTCTCTCATATCGATATCGAACTTGTATTGGGTAGGCGCTATACTCACTACCCCTTGAATGCCAAAGTTTCCTCCGCTATCTAGGTTTTGATGTTGTGCAACAACCACAGCCTCACCACCCATAGAATGACCCACCAAACCAATTACTTCAGGATTGAGATGTGAATTTATACTACTATCTGCCAATACTTCGGAAATGCAATGCAGTATCACTTCTCCGCGGGCATTTTGATAGGACATGGGGCCATGAGCTCCTAACTGTTGATTAATGGTTTCCAGATTTATACTGAAAACGATCATCCCCCAGCTTGCCAAATGATGACCCAAGTACCCGTAACCCAATTCACTGTCTAAAGGATTTGGCCAATAGCCATGAGCGATAATAACCAACGGTAATTCTCGAGCATCGGGATGAATTTCTTCCGAATTACTCGAAGAGGAAGAACAGCCCGGATTAATGGTGGGATAATATAATTCACCAAAAATGGGAACTTCTAAGGGATCGGAAGTTCCGGCGAAACAGCATCCATCATCCCAATTTGATATGGTAAAGTCATTATAATTTACCGTGCGGTGACCTGTTTTCTCCCAGCTACCTCCTTCACAGGGACTTTTTATAGGTATCACTTCATGTCCTTCGATTATTCTCTGATCGCACAAAGAAACTTTTACTGAAACTGGTCCTGTGATATTGTTTGTGGGAACTTTTACAATAGATTCGGAGCTTTGTACCTCCCCTATTATCATTCCTCCCATGTAGATGGCCACGGTGGCTCCAGGGCTAACTCCACTCACCCAAACACAATTGTCGTTCAAAGTAACTGGACTTAAGATTCTAGGTGTATGTAATTCTTCCAGAGATTCCACAATCACGGTATTGGATACGTCGCTCTGTTGTCCGCCAACCCACTGAAATGCAGTGATAGCTCCACCTACATAAAATCCCGGCGCAACATTCATGGTCAAAGTGTTTGATGTTCCTGCCCATCCAACTGCTATTGGAAAACCATCCTGATAAACTCGTACTAGCGCTCCTGCATGTAGATTGGTCACCGTAACTTTTCCCGAGCATTCGTAAATGGGAGCTAAAACGGTGGGCGGGTGAATTTCGGGTGGTAAAGGCAATACTTCCACTTCGTTGGAAGCATAGGTAACACCGCAAAGCGTTTGATCTACCCAAACAATCTGCCCGGCAACTAAAGGTTCATTTAAAGCGATTTCCTGTTCATCACTGGCAGGTCGCGGGCCAAAAATAGTGGCAGCGGCCATATCGGCAGGGTCATCACTAGCGGCTATATAAACGTTTATTTCGGCTCCAAGAATTTGATTCTGAACCCGAATTACCTGATCGTTCTCAATAAGCGCCTCCAGTAACACCGGTGTAATACCTTCATCGGGAGTAATAACATCTCTCCATTCAGACCACGGGCCATCTTGTAAACAGTCATTTTGATCCCAGTATCCTTGAGCTCTAATCTTATGTCCAACAACCAATGGGGCTCCAACCCGTACATTGGCAGAATTCCAACAGCTACAAAAACTACCTAAACTTCCCGTGGTATCAGATTCAAGCCGAATTCTAGTTCCTTTTAATATTTCTGAAACAGGAACGATGGTTTGACAACCGTATAAAGGGCTACCCACTTCCGGTTTAGGAATGTTATCGTAATTAACTATTGGTGTGGAGCTCAACGGACTTTCCTCTCCACAAACAATCATTCTAGCGTATAAAATTTCATCTTGATGACGCAAGTCAACAGGAACGCATCTTTGCCCATGCCGATCTGCAGTGGCGGAACCTACAACATTTCCGGCCTGTAGTACTTCAATTTTTGATCCGGGCACACATCCCCATACTTTTACACATTGGCTGCAATTTCCCACTTCAACGGGTAAGTCGGGCCCAACTTGAGGAGGAACTTGAGCATTTTCTACTTCCACCGCGGGTGACCAGGGTGTAAATCCGCTACCGGCATCTTGTCGTGCTCGAACCGCCTGCCCATCAACTAGTGAAGCGACAGTAAAATTTTTACTTGTATGAGTAGCGTTAAAGCCTGTGATGGCTCCTCCCACATCTACTTCCACATCGGCACCCACAGTGAGACCATCAATATAAACCTGTGTACCACATTTTGCGATACGTTCATGAACAGTTGGAACCAGAGTGGGCATAATTTATCTTTTGAAAGCTCTAAGTTAGTCTAAATCAAGATGTTCCTATCAGGAAAAACAACCCTTTCTATAGGGTATTTTTCCTGTATTTTTATCTATAAGGGATAATTCAAAAAACTAATACCTAAATTTATATTGTATTGACCATTACAATGGTATTTAATTAATTGTGAATGGTTTATAGCTTAAAAAATTAAAAATACCCAGTAATGGGTATGGCTCAATCTGCAGTCTCTTACTAGTTTTATCCAAAGAATTTATCACTGGAAATATTGATAGAAACAATTAAATAATAATACCTTCAAGGTGAAAAACTAACAACATGAGAAAATTATATAGTTATACCGATTTAAAGTTTCCGGTAGGTGATGACACAGAGGTAAATTTCGAAGTAAAATTAATTTCGGATGGAAATATTATCAATACCGCCATCAACGTTCCGGGACCCAACGATCAATTATTACATGATGAAGGAGTAGTCTCCTTGGGTAAAGGAAAGGATTTACGTGGTGATAGTACCGTTTCTTTTTCAGATATAATTAATCTTATTCCTCAAGAAGACGAAATTAGAATTCAGTACTTGATCAATGGTACTTTGTTAAAGGAACATCACAACATGAAGTCGGAAGAAACCCGACCCTATGTTATGCTTAACATTCAATTCCCGGAGCTATGAATATAAAAAACTTAATTACACTCGTTTTTGTCCTTGCCATTGGCATGACATTGTATGCTCAAAAGAAGTTGAGTAAACTAGAAGCTCCTTCCTCTCCTGCTTCTCATATTCTTGGCATGCAGCCTTCTGCGGTGTTGAATCCGAAAAGCTACCAAACCTTAGAAACGGCTTTATTTTCGAATTTTGTATCCGAGAATGATTTTGTTCTTCCTAACGACTTTGCTTTAGAATTTACTCCTTATTGGACCAAAAATCACGGTTTAAGTATTACCGAATACTTATATCCCGAAAATGCCATAGATCAGTTAGTACGCAATGCGTCCTTTTCGCTGGCCTCTACTCAAAATTTCAAGTTGGGTGATGATATGAATTCGAATGCCTTGGCCTTCGGATTTAGAACCACATTCTATGTTTCAAATAAGGCCGATAGGGAAAAAACAAAGGCAGATTTGCAAACGATTTATAATGCATCTTCAATGAGAGCGGTTTTGGGATCGATTATCGCTCCTACCGCTGCGAGTTCTGCCGATCTTGATACTTTTTGGTTGAATTTTCAGAATAAACTAACCGAAAAAATTGTAGAATATACAGACAATGGTCCGGAGTCGGCCGCAAAACTGAGCGGTGAGATAAGGAAAGAAAGTAAAAATTTAACTTCCTATGACCAAAATAATACGTCTCAATTCATCCAAGAATTGATGGACATTATTTATAGAAAGACTGATGGCGAAACTGCGATTAATGCTTTTGAAGATTATATGAAAAAAAGATACGGCTTAAGTATCGACGTCGCATACGCGGCAGCGCTTAACTTTCCGACGAAAAAATTTGACTTCTCCTATTTACCAAGGCAATCGGTTTGGGTCACTCCTAATTACCGATTTAAAGACAATTTAGATTTCTTAAAGATTGCGGCCGTTTTTCGATACGAATGGTACTTCCGTGACTTTTATACTCGTTACTTTCCGAATCAAGAAGTTTTTGAAAACAATATTGACTACGGATTGGAATTGGAGTCTCAGTTTAAAAGGTTTTCAATTTCATTTGAAGCGGTGGGTAGATCTGCCAACTCTCAAATTCCCGCAGGTACCGATGTTTCGGGAAATGAGCTTTTCAGAAAAGACAGTGATTCCGATTTCCAATATATAGGTACATTCAGTTATAATATAACCGAAAGTATTATTGTCTCGTATTCCTTCGGAAATCGCTTTGAAACGATTGAAAATAGTGGAGAAACACTAGTTTCATTGTTGGGATTGAATTTCGGTTTCGGAGCTCCAACTTCTGATGATATTGATACTGCAAAGTCTGATTAGTCCAACCATAATCACTTTGTTGACTCAGAAAATTTAGGCTATCTTCAGGCTTCTAAATTGAGAAGCCGAATTATGGAAAAAACCGTTTCCGAAGCCATCGCCTATCGCCGTGCGGTTCGCGTGTATAAAGATATTCCCATCGATACCGAGAAGGTTAAAAACTGTATACACAATGCAACTTTAGCAGCTACAAGCAGTAATCTTCAGTTGTGGGAATTTTATCATGTGACCCACAAAGAAACCCTAAGTAAAATTGCAAAAGCCTGTTTTAATCAGAATGCAGCAAAAACCGCACAGCAAATGGTAGTGGTGGTATCCAGAAAGGATTTGTGGTCAAAACGCGCCAAAGCCAATATCGAATACGTTGAATCGCAATATCCGGAAAAAGATCTTTCAGAAAAGCAAAAGAGAAGAAAGAATATGGCTCTCAATTACTACGGTAAACTCATTCCCTTTACTTACTTCGACTTTCTCGGAATTTTCGGTTGGATAAAATATCTTTCCTTTTGGGTGGTGGGATTGTTTCGTCCTATCTATAGGCAAGCACGTAATAGTGACTTGCGAATCGTGGCGCATAAAAGTGCCGGTTTGGCCGCTCAAAACTTTATGATTAGTATGGCTGCTTTAGGATACGACACCTGCCCCATGGAGGGAAGTGATACCCTTAGAGTGAAAAGAATTCTAAAGATTCCGTATCGGGCAGAGATCAATATGATTATTAGTTGTGGAATTCGAGATGAGAAAGGAATATATGGGCCTCGTTTTCGAATTCCTTTTGATGAAGTATATCATCCCGTAACATAAAAAATCCCCCAATAAATTATTGAGGGATTTATTGGTTAGTTAATTGAACTATTAATTCAACAATTTGCCATCTTTGGTTTGTTGTCCGTATTGCTGCTGAAAGCTAATCGCATCAACCTTCATGGCTTGTAGCAAGTCTTGAGTATCGGTACCATCTCTTAAACTTCTACCATCATAAGAGGAATAGCTTTTACCATTCGCTTGATAAATAGTGGTGTTTAAGTTGGGTACGTATATTATAGTGATGTTTTTATAATCATTTTGAGTAGCTTCGGAAGGAAGCTGATTCATTTCATCCTGAAATCTCTGACTAATAAGCTCACTCGCTTTATAAGTTCCTTGTTTCACTTCTGAAAGGGTGATGGTAGTCACCACTCTTCCACCCTGCACCATAGGCACTACCAGCTTTTGCGTTGGCGAACTAATAGCATCTATTCCTTGCTGATCGTAATTCAATAATTTCTCAAAATCCATTTCCTTATAAGAAACAGCCGATGCATTCCTGGAGGCTCTAACTTCCTCTGCGTCGATACCAAAGTCAAAGTCAAGTCCGGCTTTGGTAAGTATTTCAATTAAATCCGATTTCCCTTGGTCAATCGCCTGTTGGGTATTGTCTTGGGCGTATGAGACACTAAAAAGGGTTATGGCCAAGACTGATATATATGTTGCTAAATTTTTCATTTTTACTTAGTTTAAAGTTAATTATTTTTTACTGGTTGCGTACCAGGTAGTCCAGTGAGTTGATGATCCGGCGGGATCTACGTATTCATCATACGTAATTAAACGTTCAGAACCTGTACATGGCAACCATGGGTCATTTAGAACCAAATAGTTGGTGCCTCCAACGGTTACATATCCTTTGATTACTACCACGTGACCTACAACTCCCGGAGTTCCGTATGCGAATCCGAGGACATCCTTGGCACAATATATACTCGATCGTACTTGTGCAAGACTTCGAGCTGTATTAGTTGATGAGAATTTAACTCCGGCGAAGTCGAGTTCTAACCATCCCGGTGTGTTACAGTCGCTGGTTTTCGGACAACTTTGTCCGTCGTTTTCAACATCACAACAATTGGTTTTACCAAAGCGGTGATTCGCCAAGTCACACTGTTTTACGATTTGTCCTTCGTTTTCAGCAATCATTTGTGTAACGGCTGCCCAACACCAATTGTTGGTCTCTTGTGGGCGCAGGTTATTGTTTACACTCCCTATAGTCGTACTTGGGGTGCAACAACTTTGCATAATAAACAGAACCGCGATGGCCTGTGCAAAAATTAAGACTTTAGTTTTCATAATTTAGATTTTTGTTCCTACTCTATTTGGGCTTTTCGGTTTCGCCTATTCTGAAATATTATAATTGATTTAATTTTCTATTGTTTGAGAACTTGATATCAAATACTACTAACATTTCGATACAAATTTAGACACCCACCTATGGATAATGAGGAGGTGAAATGTCCATTTTCAGAAGTTATTTTTCCTTTCAATTTCAAGAAAAGACTCCCTTTATATACCGAGAAATTTATAAGACTACAGGATAAACCCTACTGAATCACTAGGAAAATGTCGAATATTTTTCGAGGTATTTTCCTGATATTCAATTATATATAGATTAAGCAATTAACCATTCTAATAATTGGCACGCTTGTTGGAAATTGAGATTACAGAGGGCTCGAATATTTCAGAATAAACCCTGGAGCATTTTATAAGTCCAAAGAGTATAAAACGAGTATTAATTTTAAATTCTGTACGTATGAAAACTTTAAAAGTATTTTGGAGCGAGAAACTTAAACTATGGAACGTTAAGTTGGAAGAATTTGCAAAAGCCAGTAGCTATGCCATCCACAGATAATGAACGTGATCCATTAAATTCGCGATAAAATCCTCTTCTGAAGCAGTTGAGGATTTTTTTATACCCTCAATTTCCCGTTCCGCCCCATAATACCACACACAAATTTCTTCATCATTTTTGCCTTAGATAATTAATTATATTTAGGGAACACAAAATCTCGCTATATGCTTACCAAAAAAAGATACACCATTAAAAACATGATTCTATGGACCCGATGGGAAACCTTAATCTTTATTATTTATGCCGTCATTGTTACCGTGCTCTACTCGGTACTCGGATTTACCTTTTTGAATTTTCCCTGGACTCCTATCGCCCTAGTGGGTACGGCAGTCGCTTTTGTAATTGGGTTTCAGAATAATTCTGCCTACGGACGTATTTGGGAAGCGAGAAAAATTTGGGGCGGCATAGTAAACACATCGAGAACCTGGGCGATGAAGGTTCTGGATATGGTGACTGCAGAGCACGCATTATCTGCTGTTTCGGAAGAGGAATTACAAAAACATAGGAAAACTCTAATTTATCGTCATATTGCATGGCTCACAGCCCTGCGTTATGCAATGAGAGAAGGCCGCTCTTGGGAAGTAATAGATGAAGAACGAACCAATAGAGAGTGGCTCAATATGATTCATATTCCGGAGCGAGTTAATGACTTAAAAACCGAACTATCCCCTTATTTATCTGAAAAAGAGCGCGATTATGTGTTGAGTAAGAAAAACAAACACGGGGCATTGTTATTTTTACAATCGCGCCATATCCGAAAGTTAAAGGAACAAGGTTTTGTTTGGGAGTTTGCCTTTTTAGAATTGGAAAATGTACTGGAAGAGTTTTTCACCCTGCAAGGGAAGTCGGAACGGATTAAAAACTTCCCCTACCCAAGGCAGTATGCGACCTTATCGCATCTTTTCGTGAGAATTTTTATTCTCCTTCTCCCCTTTGGTATCGTTCCTGAATTCTCTGAAATTGGAACCACTTTAACCGATTCTTTCCCGTGGTTTGCTCCATTTTTCGTTTGGCTGGCAGTACCATTTTGTGTGGCTGTTTCATGGGTGTTCTATACGATGGAACGAATTGGGCGCGTTGGCGAGAATCCGTTTGAAGGCTCTCCTAACGATGTGCCTATTTCAACCATTGCCAGAGGTATCGAAATTGATATAAGACAAATGCTGGATGAGGATCCAGAAAGTATTCCGGCTCAGTTTCCGGAGCAATATCATGTACAAATGTAAATCCACTGTATAATCAAGTCGATATTCTTCCCTTATCAAGGTGTGAATATATGCTAAAATTAGTAGTAAAAAATAAGGTAATTTATAAGGAAAAGTGTCTAAAAAGAGTGGTGCAAAATTGGCTTATTCCTACAAGTAATACTTACACAAATACTTGAAATATTCATATTTTTCGATGTTTGACAATAATAATCGTTGTATAACACTTTGAAATTCATTCTTTAACATTTTCGCACAGGCATTCCGCATACCTTTGTAATACCAAATTTTACTACTTATGAATGCCCCTGAATACAAGAAGCTAATTCTTACATTTTCAGCCTTTTTTGTTGGAGCTATTTTAATGGCTCAAGTGGGTATTGGAACCACCACGCCCAGAACCACTTTAGACGTTGCCGGTGATGTTGAAATTTCCGGTACTCTCGATA
>JABDKT010000165.1 GCA_013002065.1 Flavobacteriaceae bacterium | reverse complement strand
GACATGCTAGCCGTGTTAAACGATACTGCAGTTGCGAAATTCCAAGGAATCGACGATATCAAAAGTTCGATTGAATCTAACTTCTCAACAGCTCCAGTAGAGCGGAGAGATGGTAAGAATATCGATTGGTTAAATTATAACTACGAAGGATTTCCTTTGGTAGCTTCTAAAACCAAGTTGACTTCTCTTCAGAACGATATTAAAGTAACCAAGAACGAATTGCTTTCAAAAATGTTGGCAGGACAGCAAAAGACAGCATTGTCTTTTACTCAATACAACACTTTATTGGAGCAATCTAAATCTGCTTTCTATGCAGGTGAAGCGTTTGACGGTGGAATCGTTTTAGGACGTAAGGATCCAAATACAAAGCCAAATCGCGTAGAATTGACTTTGGATGGAAGACCCTTAACGGAAGATCAATACACTATCGAAAGTGGTAAAGTAAAACTGAACATTAATGCAGGTTCTGCCGGAGATCACAAGATCGAAGGAAATCTTATCTTCTTACAAGATGGTAAGGAAGTTGAAATTCCTGTAAGCACAAGTTTTGCTACGATCACTAAACCAAATTCTGCAGTTATTTCTGCCGATAAGATGAACGTGGTTTATCGTGGTGTGGTGAATCCAATGACAATTTCAATTCCTGGAATTCCGGATAATAAAGTGACGGCTTCGGCTTCTGGTCTTTCAAGAGCATCTGGAAGCAAGTATAACATGAGTCCCGGTCAAGGTAGAACTGTGAGTATCAATGCTCGTGGTACTTTGCCCGACGGAACTGCTGTAAATACTACGACCGAATTCCGTATTAAAGATATCCCTCGACCAACAGGAACCATTCGTGGTGAAGATGGAAACGGAGGATGTGTACGTATGCAACGTCAAGGACTTGAAATTTCAAGTGTAGGAGCTATGCTACCCGATTTCGATTTTGAATTGAACTTACGAGTAACAGGATTTAGCTTTAAAGTTTCCGGACAACCAACCGTTAAGGTGAGTGGAACTAAATTGAGTACTCAGGCCAAAGCAGCTTTAAGAAGAGCGAAGCGTGGTGAGACTGTTCAAATATTTGATATTAATGCGAACATTGCTAATAACTCAGGATACAAACTGAAAAAGATTTCTCCTGTGTGTATTGAGCTTACAAACTAAAAAGTAAATATTTCGATTTATGAATTTTAGAAATGTTGTTTTATGTGGAGTGGGATTATTGATGAGTGTGAGTGCTGCGGCGCAAATAAACATTCTCAATGCCAAGACTCCAGAGGAGATTGGTAAGAAGACCGAAGAGCAAATTGCTTACGACAACGACCGTCCTTTACCGTATGGTTATGTGGATGAGCGTGACGTTCTGTGGTCCAAGACTACCTGGGAGATTATCGACCTTGATGAAAGGGTGAACTTCCCATTGTATTACCCAATTGATACCAACAACATTGGAGCCGAAAGAAGATCGCTTTACGATGTTTTGGTAAAAGGTATCAAGACAGGAGAGATTGATCATGTTTATGCAGATTCTTATTTTACTGAAAAAAGAACCCTGAAAGACATTGAAGCTTCCCTTGTGTATAGCGATACCACCGATTTAGGTATTGAGCAATACAATGCCGAAGGACGTGTAGATCCCGAATATATCCGAAGATTCACATTAGATGCCGGAGATGTTGAAGAATGGCGAGTGAGAGGTTATTGGTACCTCGATAAGCGCCAGGGAGAGTTGCGTTATCGTATGCTCGGACTTTGTCCGGTAGCGAACGAAGCTCGATCTAAAGCATTCGAAGACGACGGTGTGGATAATAAAGTAGAATTATTCTGGGTATGGTTCCCTTCTGCAAGAGAGGTTTTGCATAGAGCAAAAGCTTTTAACAGAAAGAACACTTCTCAACCTATTTCGTACGACCATTTGTTAAACTCCCGTAGATTTCACGGTGTGGTTTATAAAGAGGACAACGTTCAAGGAGATAGAGGCGTATCCGAATATATCAACGACAATGCTTTAATGCAATTGTTGGAGAGTGATCGCATCAAAGAAGTGATCCGTAATATCGAAATTGATTTGTGGAACTACTAACAGTTTCCAAACTATAAAACCTAAACCCTCCGAAGCTTTATGCGAAGGAGGGTTTTTTTATGGAAAAATTAGACTATATCATCGTCGGATTAGGAATTGCAGGCGTCACCTTTTGTGAACAACTTGAGGCTGCCGGTAAAAGTTTTATCGTGATTGATGCTGAAGAGTCTAATGCTACCTCGGTGGCAGGTGGTGTGGTAAATCCGGTAGTGCTCAAACGAATCACTCCCGTTTGGAAGGCCGGCGAATTTATGGATGTTGCTCTTCCCTTTTACAAGAAGTTGTCCAGCAAGTTGAATGCTAATTTCTTTTCTGAAACCGCCATTCAAAGGATTTTCTATTCGGCCAAGGAACAAAACGATTGGATGATTGCTTGCGATAGCAAAGCACTGTCTCCTTTTCTCTCTGCTGAAATATCCAAAAACGAAAATGAAGCGGTAAAAGCACCTTTCGGATTGGGTAGTGTTAAGCAGTGCTTTCAAATTAACACGGGCGAACTTCTAACGAGGTATCGAACACATTTGAAAGATTCCGATAGGCTCGTTGTCTCAGAATTTGATTATGCTGAAATAGAAAAGTTTGAAGATCATTTTCAGTATAAAAACCATTCGGCAAAGCATCTAGTTTTTTCAGAAGGAAGCAGAATAATTCAGAATCCCCATTTCAGCATAGAAGCAATTATTCCGAAGAAAGGAGAATACATCATCTTCGAATCTGAAGAATTACAATTAAAAACCATCCTAAAAGGATCCTACTTTATCATTCCATTGGGAGAAAATAAATACAAGGCGGGAGCCACTTTCGCTCATGGAGACACAAGTCTGAATATTACCGACAAAGGAAGAGACCAATTAATCGAGGGCGTTCGCAAAATGATACAATGTGATATGAATGTGGTTGATCAAGTGAGCGGAATGCGACCTACCGTAAAAGACCGCAGGCCTATCTTAGGAAGCCTTCTAAGCGACTCAATGTACTTTTTCAACGGACTAGGAACTCGAGGCTTGTTAATGGCTCCATTGCTCTCAAATTGGTTATTTCGCCACATAGAAGAAGGTTTAGAACTACCTTCCGAAGTGAATATTCGACGTTTTCAGTTGAAATGTTACTTGGTTTCGACCTTTTCCCGCTCGTAATTGAAGAAGAAATTAATCCAGATATTCCGGGAAAGTCTCAGAATTACCGGAAGAAACACCACCAAAGTGGTAATGATGGCGATAAAAGCATAAGTCTTATCCAAACCGAAGAGTAAGAACGAAATCACAAAGGCCGCTACGGCAAAAGCAATTCCCACCCCATAGCTCACATACATAGCACCGTAGAAAAACGAAGGTTCAATTTTATATTTGGTTTGGCAATTTGAGCAACGCTCGTGCATTTTAAGTGTTTCGGAAAGTTTGTACGGATTCTTTTGGGTGTACATTTTACTTTCATGGCAAACCGGGCATTTTCCGGTAAAAATGCTATACAATTTGGTGCCTTTTAAGAAACTCATTTACAATTTTTTTTCACTACAAAATTAAGCATCTTTGCATAACTTTTTGTTACAATTGTTACCCAGATGCTGAATATCCATAATTTATCGGTTGCCTT
>JABDKT010000156.1 GCA_013002065.1 Flavobacteriaceae bacterium | reverse complement strand
CCCTCAATGACTGTCCACGAATCATCATCTTCTTGTGCTACATAAATAACAGGTATTGGAACATTCAAGATAATTGACTCAATTAGTAGTGATGCACGTTTGTTATCCCAGATATAATTTCTTTGGTATTCTGGGTTTAAATTGATGTCATTTTCAGCCATCATCCTAACAACATCAGCCACACTTTTGTCGTAAGCCTGAGTATTTATTTTTCTAACTTCTTGAGGAATTTCTAATGATTCTTCTTCTTGACTATATGTGTCGTCAAATTTTTCTAAAATTTCTTCTTCGTTTTGTTCCATAATTTATATCTCAATGCTTTTCAGCAATTACGTACAACTTTTTATATTAACTATAGTCGTCGATATACAATTTTAAATACGGTATATCAGTTACTAGCAACAAAAAAAGTGAGGGGGAGTTATCTCAAAGATAAGAAATTAATTGGCTCCTTTAAGAAGACCTTTTTGTTTAGTTTATTCCGCAACAAACCTTCCCACGACCGATCCTAATGAGGTCTCAGTTTCGTTGGTTCCATTAAAGGTGATTTTAACCATTTCTCCCGTTATACTAAAGACACTGCCGTTTTCAGAAACCGTAAGGGTGCCGTTTTGGATAAAACCATCATCATCGTTGGTGAATATATCCGCATGAAACAAGTCTACGACTACGTAGTTACATTCCCCATCTAACAAATCGTATACACCATCCGCAATGGTAGATGAATTGGCGGCAGAAGAAATCTCAATATCTATGTAGTTCGCACCATCCATTTTATCAAAATAATTTATGCTAAATATCTGCATATAATTATTGCAAAAATCGTCGAACTCATTAAAATAATATGTGGGTAAACCGTTGAAATCCAATATCTGATTGTTCGATAAAACTTTGATCTGATTCACTAAAAATTCACATTCCAGGATTTCATTCCCAATTTTGCTAAAACAATACTCAATTTCTTTATCAAACTGAATCCAATCGGTTAACATGGCACTTGAGTTGAATACATTTTCTAGATTCCCGGTAATATTTAAGAACTTAAGAATTTTTCCAAAGACTCCCGATTTAATTTTATCCAGGCCATACAACTCGGTGTTTTCGTTTGCACAATTTTCAATAATGCCCAATACACTATCAAATCTGTCCCAAATAAATGACAACACATCTTTGGTAAGGGCAAAACCTGATTTGGAACCGTTGGAGTAGGATTCTAAACTTCCTGAAATATCAACAGAGCCTGAAACCCCATTATACACATGTTCGCCCAGTGCCAGAAAGCACTCATTTTTAATGATTAACTTCTTTAGTTTGGTCGAAAAAATCCCCAATACATTGGCGGCAACGGTTTTGGTATTGTAGTAAGCAGCTTGTTGGTTTTCCAAACTTCCATCGAAAGAAAGTCCACTTTTGGCTTTTAACGTCCAAGTACCGTCGTAAGGAATATTGAAAGTAGCCGTTTGCTGATTATTGCTGGTCTCTTGAAAAACACTGTTTTTAAACTCCTGAAAGAGAAAATGCGATTTATCTAAGCCTTCGGCCGGTTTGTGCTCAAATAAAACATTATTCTCGTCGTACAGGCCCACCGAATAAGTGGCACTACTCAATACATTGGTGACCGAGGCAGTGGCATTTTGAACATTAAATTGGAGGGGTTCGGTGTAGCCTGAAGATCTATCGAATGTTATTTGCTGAATTTCGATCACCTTATCCACAACGCCTTGTATATTTAATGGTTGATCCACTCCACTGGCAATGCTGTTCTCGACCTCCGATTTGAAAGATTCAAATTCCGGAAGGTTTTTGATGAATTCCATGGCTTCCGTTTTCGCTTGTGCTGTTAAATCGAAACTCCAAGGATGCAACATCACTAAAGAAGTAGCAGTTGTTTCTGCATTCATTTCAACTACATCGGCATTTAAAGGGTTAAAATAGCTTAACATCACTATGTTGTCCTGTTGATTAGTGGCGAATGTTAGTTCCATGGTATCGTCATCGAAACTTTCAATAGCTGCAGTGTTATCTACAACGGATTCGCTATCGGTAAATAATGAGGACACGAATAGTTCATTCGACGAAATTGAAGAGTTATTAGGCAACGCAATATTTACGGTGAGTGATTTTAATCCAGTTGTTTCCTGCGGATTTTCCGAGTTAGTATCGTCCTTACTACACCCTGTAGAAAGAAGTGCTGCCAAAAATAAAATAGTTAGATTTTTCATCATTTTGAATTTAGGTTGAATTTTAGCTATTAATTCAACCCAAACAAATACCTAGTATCGGGTATTTTTGGGTTCAGACCGTACAGTTGGTAAAACTCTGACTTTTATCATTTCCCAAATTCGCATTTCGGGCTACTTTTCGGTCTAAATTCTAAGGTCATGGGAGAAATAGCCACTTCAGACAGACAGATTACCTTGTTCTACAATTCTAAATCGGTGCGAGCCAAGCAGGCCATCGCCTATGCCGAGACCGAAGGTTTTGCGCTTCAGAAATTTGATATGCTTGCTGCCCCACTCACCGGAACACAAATTGCCGAATTGGCCGGGCGTTTGGGCGTTTCCATTGGAGATTTGGTGAATCAAGAACATCCCGCTTATACTTCAAAATTCGAGAAAGGGGAATTTTCAGACGACGACTGGATCAAAATGATTCGTCACAATCCCGAAATCATGAAACAACCTATCGCCATTCGTGGAGACCGAACCATATTGGTGGAAACTCCCACGGATATTATTAAGATTTAATAACCGACATAGATCTCGCCAGATCACTATCGATTTAAAGCTCGCCACTTAAAAAATCACGTCATGAGATACAACACCATCATTATCGGAGGTGGG
>JABDKT010000152.1 GCA_013002065.1 Flavobacteriaceae bacterium | reverse complement strand
GAGCGGTATTTATGATAGTGAAAAAACCATAATGGCTCACGAACGCCTAGCAATCGTGGATCCTACCTCCGGGAAACAACCTCTTTATTCGGAAGATAAAAAGTTGATTCTTGCGGCTAATGGTGAGATTTATAATCACATGGAATTAAGGAAACAATTCGAGGGCAATTATAATTTCCAAACCAAAAGTGATTGTGAAGTCATCCTCGCTCTTTACCGAGATAAAGGCGCTTCATTTTTAGATGATTTGAATGGGATCTTCGGCTTTGCCTTATACGATGTGGACAACGACGCTTATTTAATCGCTCGGGATCATATGGGTATTATCCCCCTTTATATGGGATGGGATCAAAACGGTACCTTTTATGTTGCTTCAGAATTAAAAGCTTTGGAAGGTGTTTGTACCAAAATCGAACTATTCCCTCCCGGACATTATTTGTACAGTAAAGACGGAGAATTGAAAAAATGGTACAGCAGAGATTGGATGGAGTATGAGAATATAAAAGACAATGAAACCTCCCTGTCCGATTTACACGATGCATTGGATGCTGCGGTACACCGTCAATTAATGAGTGATGTACCTTACGGAGTATTACTTTCAGGCGGATTGGATTCTTCGATTACCTCAGCTCTGGCAAAAAAGTATGCCGATAAACGAATCGAGTCTGGGGATAAAGAAGGTGCTTGGTGGCCACAACTTCACTCTTTTGCCATCGGATTAGAAGGCTCACCAGATCTTGAAGCTGCACAAAAAGTAGCCGATCATCTGGATACGGTTCATCATGAAATTCATTTTACCATTCAAGAAGGGATTGATGCAATTCGAGATGTAATCTATCATGTAGAAACTTATGATATAACTACCATTAGGGCTTCTACTCCTATGTTCTTATTAGCCAGGGCCATCAAAGCCATGGGAATTAAAATGGTGCTTTCCGGGGAAGGAGCCGACGAGATATTTGGAGGGTATTTATATTTCCACAAGGCACCTTCTGCCAAGGATTTTCATGAAGAGAACGTTCGGAAGTTAGATAAGCTTCATATGTACGATTGTTTACGAGCGAACAAATCACTCGCTTCTTGGGGAATTGAAGGACGCGTGCCTTTCCTTGATAAAGAGTTTATGGATGTTGCGATGCGTCTTAATCCGAAGGACAAAATGATCCTCGCCGGTCAAAGCGATCCGAAGGAAAAACAGGCTATGGAAAAATGGGTCTTGAGAGCTGCATTTGGTGATTATTTACCTGAGAGCGTGGCTTGGAGACAAAAGGAGCAGTTTAGCGATGGAGTAGGATATAGCTGGATTGACACTTTAAAAGAAATGGTCGAGCAAGAGGTTTCGGACGAGCAAATGGCAAATGCACAATACCGCTTCCCTATCCAAACTCCAACAAGTAAAGAAGAATTTTACTATAGATCTATTTTCGAAGAGCATTTCCCAAGTGATGCCGCAGCTTTAACTGTTCCCTCGGTTCCAAGTGTGGCATGTAGTAGTGCCGTTGCTCTGGAATGGGATAAAAGTTTTAAGAATATGAACGACCCTAGTGGTAGAGCCGTTGCCAATGTGCATGATGATGCTTATTAGGACTTGTTTTTGACTTTTTATAATGGTATAATTAGTGATCTAGCGCGGCAACTTCGTGCTAGATATTACTAATATTAGTTTTTATTCTATCTTTAGAGGATTCCCCGTAAAACTATCCAATAAAAATTGACCGTTATGAAAAAAATTAGCCTATTAGTTATACTATATACTGCATTATCTTTTGGACAAACCCCATGCACGAATGGTTTTGCCGGGCAATACCCATGCAATGGGTACAATTTACTATCACATATCACAGCAACTGCGATGGGAGCTAGCGGTGGAAATGACATCTGGGGTTGGACCGATCCCCAAGATGGAAAAGAATATGCTATTGTAGGCTTAGATAATGGAACGGCCTTCGTTGATATCACAGATCCAATATCGCCTATTTATCTTGGCAAGCTTCCCTCGACAACGGGTTCTGCTACAGCAAGAGACATCAAAACTTACAATAACTTTGCCTTCGTAGTGAGCGACAATAACGGAAACCACGGAATGCAAATATTTGATTTGACCCGCCTTCGGAATGTGGCTAATCCGCCAGAGACCTTTACTGTAGATGTTCTATACTCCGATTTTGAAAATGCGCATAATCTTGCGATCAATGAAGAAACTGGTTATGCTTATGCCTGTCGTACCAACCTTTTTGGTGGAGGAGTACATCTTATAAACATTCAAGATCCATTGAATCCAATAAACGAGGGCGGAGTTAGTGGTGTTCTCACACACGATGCACAAATTGTGATATACAACGGTCCGGATACAGAATATACTGGGCGAGAAATTCTTTTTAGTTATAACGGCTTTGACGAGGATGTGACCATCGTTGACGTAACAGACAAAGCCAGTCCACAATTTATTTCAAACTTCACTTATAGTAATAATGAGCATGCTCATCAGGGTTGGTTGACCGAAAATCATGAATATATTATCATGGGGGATGAATCGGATGAACTCAACCTTGGATTGGATACACGCACCATAATTTTCGATATTAGTGATTTGGACAATCCTACAGAATCATTTGTATACTTTGGACCAACAGGGGCTACCGATCACAACGGATACGTTAAAGGAAATACCTATTATCTGGCAAATTACAATGCCGGAATGCGAGTGATAGACATATCTGGTATCGACAGTGGAACTTTTACTGAAATCGGCTTTTTTGATGTTTATCCAGACAATAACGCATCCGGATTTAACGGAGCCTGGAGCGTTTATCCCTATTTTGCCAGTGGCAACCTTATCATTTCGTCCCGAGGGGGTGATGGAGGCTTATTCGTTGTTTCAGAAAATATCCTGGGAATTTCTTCATTTGAAAATTCCATTGAGTTCACAATGGTTCCAAATCCGGCAAGCGAGATCATTGAAATAAACTTATCTGAAGATGTTGTGCTATTATCAGCCAATATTTACGACAATATTGGTCGACTCGTTCTCAAAAGTAAAGACTCGACTTCTATTAATATTACCTCATTAAAAAGTGGTGTTTATTTGGTGAAGCTTGAAACCGATCTGGGAACCCTCACAAAGCGACTTATTAAAAATTGATAAACCTTTCTTTAGTTCATCTTAACCTCCATGTCTATCGTTTTAGATAAATAGGTATCTTGCAAGAAAAAGATGAAGAAGATTTTTTTACTTCTAACTCTGGTTTTGCTAGCTTGTTCCGATGACGACGGTAACGCACCTTTTGAAGAGACGAATCCACCCACCCTTTCTATTTCAGTAATATCTTCCACTAGTTCAAACAACGGAATCATTGAAATGGACATTCAAACCAATGGGGGCACTATCACTACCTACAATTTAACTCAGACAATAGGTGTACCGCTCACCGCCACGCCCACATATTCCAAAAATAATCAAGCGACCTGGTACGAAAGTTCATTTGGACAAGTTGATGTTTGGCAGAAAAACCTTGAATCCGGAAATAGCACCGAACTCACCTCTGTTTGCGATGTAACCGGAGAATTTCCGCTTATGGTGGACAACTCGGTTTACAATGTATTTATTGGCACTCGATACCAAGACAACGATGGAATTCACGGCAGGATGCGTATATTTAATGGATCTGCATGTATTCTTGAAACCCTAACCGACTTTAGAATTCGGAGCATATTTGAACTGGATAATGAAGTGCTTATTTATTGTACAAGTAATGCCGCGAACAACGTGCAAAAAGTGGTAAAGATGAAACTTGAAACGGCCGAGGTCGTTGATGAATTGGTATTATCCAACAGCGCGAAGATTGCCGTCGATGGTGATACGATGCATGTCTTCTTTGTCAATGCCGATTACAATACGTATAGTGTTTCCAATTTCAATTTTATTTCAAATTCCAGTTTACAACTTAACTATGACGATGTTCCTTTCGGTTTTATCAACTCAGAATTTGTAGAGAATACCATGTACACCCGAGTAACTTACGCTCAACCCGGTTTGATTCCAAACGGTCCGGCTCTATTGGATTTACAGTCTGGGGAGTTAATCACACCTTACAATTTATTATACGATATCAATAATAATTTGAATGCAATATCCACATCGTTTTATGATCCCACAGGAACCTACGACGTAAATGTTGCTAGTAATATTGTGGTGGTAGGATATTTCAATGGCGCCAATGAATTTGGCATTGTGGTAAGTAATTTTAATGCTGAAATCTTTGAGGTAATTCCTTTGGATTATTTTCCTTCGGAAATATTCATTCGATAATTACGGCAACCATTTTTTGTCAAAATTCGGCTTGCGCTTTTCCAAAAATGCATCTCTACCTTCTTTTGCTTCATCGGTCATATAGGCCAATCTAGTAGCCTCTCCGGCAAATACTTGCTGCCCCACCATACCATCGTCTGTAAGGTTCATGGCAAATTTGAGCATTTTGATAGAGGTTGGTGATTTGGCCAAAATTTCCTGAGCCCATTCAAAAGCAGTTGCTTCTAATTTATCATGCGGGACAACGGCATTTACCATCCCCATCTCAAAAGCTTCTTGCGCACTGTAGTTCCTGCCTAGAAAAAATATCTCTCTAGCCTTCTTTTGTCCAACCATTTTCGCCAAATAAGCGCTTCCATAGCCACCATCAAAACTGGTAACGTCGGCATCTGTTTGTTTGAAAATCGCATGTTCTTTACTCGCCAAAGTCATATCGCAAACCACATGTAAACTATGACCACCTCCTACAGCCCAACCTGGAACTACCGCAATCACGGCCTTCGGCATAAAACGAATCAATCGTTGAACCTCCAAAATGTTCAATCGGTGATAACCATCTTCGCCCACATAGCCTTGATGCCCTCGTGCTTTTTGATCACCGCCACTACAGAAACTATAGACCCCATCCTTGGAGGAGGGACCTTCAGCAGAAAGTAACACTACTCCAATGGATGTATCCTCTTGAGCGTCGTGAAAAGCATCCAACAATTCACTCGTAGTTTTCGGCCGAAACGCATTCCGAACGTCGGGACGATTGAAGGCAATTCGTGCAACCCCGTCACACTTCTTATAGGTAATATCTGAATATTCTTTGGCCGTTTTCCAGTTGGGTGTGCTCATATTTTTTATTTTAGCGTAAAGATAGAAATTATGCGTAAGTTACTCTTGTTTTTCTTGTTGTCTGTTGCTCTTCAAATTCATGCACAAGAAGCTTATAAATTCAATGAAATTATCAATTTGGAAACCACTCCGGTGATAAGCCAAGGGCGAACTGGAACTTGTTGGAGTTTTTCAAGCACTTCCTTTTTAGAATCTGAAATCATTCGCCTTACCGGCAATGAAATCGACCTTTCAGAAATGTACACGGTTCGAAATACTTATCCCAAAAAAGCGGAAAATTACGTGATGCGTCAAGGGAAAGCTCAATTTAGTGAAGGCGGATTGGCCCACGATGTGATGAATTCGGTGAGAGATTATGGTTTGGTGCCTAATGAAGCATTTACAGGCTTAGATCTTGGAGCCGATAGGCATAACCATGCCGAGCTGGTTGCAGTTCTTAAAGCGATGGTGGAAACCTATGTAGATAATCCAGGAAGAAAATTGAGCCCGAAATGGCGAAAGGCTGTCGATGCGGTTTTGGATACCTACTTAGGAGAAAACCCGCAACAGTTTACCTTCCGGGGAAAACAATACACACCGAATTCTTTTCTGGAAATGACTCAAATCGTTCCCGAAGATTATATCAATATTACTTCATTCTCGCACGCTCCTTTCTATTCTGAATTTATTCTGAATATCCCAGATAACTGGAGCTACGGCAGTTTTTATAATGTTCCTTTGGACGAACTCATGCAGGCAGTAGATAACGCATTAGAGAATGGCTATACCGTTGAATTGGATTGCGATGTAAGTGAAAGGACTTTTTCATCTAAAGATGGAGTTGCAGTCATCCCTGCCAATGAAGAGAATAATAAAAAAGCACTTCAGGGAATTTATCCTGAGAAAAAAATCACCCAAGAATTTCGCCAGCAAGAATTTGAAAATTATACTACGACCGATGATCATCTTATGCACATTACCGGAATATTGAGAGATCAAAACGGGACCAAATACTACAAGGTGAAGAATAGTTGGGGAACAGACGAAAATAGGACAGCTAATGGAGGCTATGTTTATTTCTCTGAAGCCTATATGCGTCTAAAAACGATTAGTATCACGTTGCACAAGGATGCCATTCCGAAGGATACTTCCAAAAAGTTAAATTTATAGAAAGAAGAACGGTTCTGGCGCGAAAATTGATAACTTTATCGGCATGAAAAAGTGGTGCCTTATACTTCTTTTATTTCCATTCGTTGGAATGGCTCAATTCGATTTTGAAACTCGGTATTTCAAGATTGACGCCGCTTCCCTACCCGATGTTGAAGCTCTAAGCGCTTTTGATATTAATTTTGAAACACCTTCAAAATTCGACATCGACGCATTAAAAAATTACAACAAAGTCACTGCAAATAATTATTGGCAGCCCGTGGATATGGCCAAAGCCGTTGATGAAATCACTCGTTACGAAAAAAACGATTTCAATATTAACAAACTACAATCTAAGATGTTTGCCAGAGGTGGCACCGCCCAATATGGAGCCGATGGAGCTACGGCTGTAAAAAATACGGTTTATAAAGAACAGCGCGGTTTGGACTTTTTGGATCCTTGTCCGCCGTTCGGAGTTTGTGGACGATGTGCCCCATATCGCGTGGGACGTGGTTTTCGCTAATATTTCCGAAGAAACTAGGAAACTAACTCAATCCCATCTTCCTTGATGATAATTTGTTTGTCCTTGTACAGACTTCCCACGGCTTTCTTAAAACTCTTTTTACTTAGTCCTAATTCGTTTTTGATCACCTCCGGGTCTGTCTTATCATGAAAGGGTAGAAATCCTCCCGCTGCCTGTAATTCTTCAAGTAAGTAATTTGCATTGGGTTCAATACTTCTGTAACCGGGTGCCTGTAAAACCAGATCCACCTTATTGTCCTCACGTATCTTCTTTACGTGGGCTTTTAATCTATCTCCTGTTCGAATGTCTTCAAAAATATCTTCTAGATATATGAGTCCTTTGTGTTTTCCATTAATGATAGCATTGGCGCCTTTATCGGTGATATGTGTTACCAAAATATCCACTTCATCGTATTTCTCGATGCTAAGATGATCGTTGTTCAGGAACTTATTCGACTTGCTTGAAGCCACCAATCGGTCGGTTTTATCATCCAAATAAAGATATACGATATACCAATTTCCTTGCTTCATAGGTCTGGCTTGCTCTTTAAAAGGAACAAAAAGCTGCTTCACCAAGCCCCAATCCATAAAGGCCCCAAATTTCGTCACCGCTACGCATTCTAAAAAGGCGAATTTATTCAGAGTAATATACGGCCGATCTGTAGTTGCTATAGGCCGTTACTCATTATCTAAATAAACAAAAACTTCAATTTCTTCACCAATTTCGAAACTTTCGGGCACATATCTATTGGGTAACAGGACTTCATTTTCTTCCGAATCTCCCAAAAATAGACCGGGGTCTGTCTCCCGTAAAATTGTAAGTGTATTGTATTCACCTAGTTGAATCATCCGGCAAAGTTACTATAATATTCAGCAGTAAATCTTTAAAATATCGTTCAATTCTATTTAATAATTTTATTACCTTCACGTGCTTATGATTCAAAACCCTCCCCATAATTTTCCTAAGTCTACGGAATTTTACAGGAAATTGGATACCGATATCGCTGCTATATATTTCTATAAAGGAGTGGTTGTGGTAGAAGCCCATGAAGGCGTAACCCTCTCCTTCACCACAGGATTTACAATATTGCTTCATGGATTGCGAATTACAGGCTTTAGTCCTTTTATCTATATTGCCAACAGAGTAAATTCCTATTCTGTTTCTCCCACAGACTATAAATACCTCAACAAAATAAATCCACTCAAAGGGATTGCCATTGTGAGCGATTCGGAATCGGCCAGAAATAATGCGGAATTGGAAAAAAACTTCTGCACGAAACCGTTGGAGATTTTCGAAAACATGGAAGATGCCCATGAATGGGCAATAGGACTGTTAGACGAACAGAATTATTTTATATAATCAAAATAGGATAGTAACACTTGGTCATTTACTTCATGTGGCGTAAATATTTCCAAAACTTTTGGCCTTTCTGAAGCTTCAAAAAAGAGCTTCAAGGAAAATTTTAATTCTTCTTCATTCTTCACCGATTCATATTCAAATCCATACAACTCACACAACGGTTTTGCGTTTAATGTATGTGAGGTTTCAAAATATTTTTCAAACTTTTCGATTTTCTTAGCTCCCGATAAAATTCTGAAAATACCTCCTCCCGAATTGTTTACGATAATCACTCTGAAACTCGGCGGGATATAATCGTTCCACAACGCATTACTGTCATAGAAAAAACTGAGGTCTCCAGTAATTAAAGTAACGGGTTCGGTACCAATCTGTGCTGCACCAACAGCCGTACTGGTGCTTCCGTCGATTCCACTGGTTCCTCTGTTGCAAAACACCTTAAAGCTTTCATGCAGGTCGAATAATTGTGCATATCGAACCGTCGCACTATTTGCTAATTGTAAATGAGTTGGGCGAGGCAATGACTTAAACAAGGTAGAAAAAACCGTGAAATCTGAATAAGGGATTTCAGCCAAATATTCGTCATGCTTTTCCAAACGATGTTGTTTTACTTTAAGCCAATGGTCTCTATAATTTCCCGAAATTACTTCTGTTGAGGAAAGTAGCGATTCTAAAAATATATTTGGATGCGACTCACAATGGTTGGTAAGATTAAAGAAAGTATCATATGCCTTCTTAGGGTCCACATGCCAATGTTGTTGAGGCGGATATTTCCGGAGGAATGCTTTTATACGTTTCGACACTATCATCCCTCCAAAAGTGAGCAATACATCTGGTTGCATAGCTTTCAACTCGGAATCATCCAAAGACGAAATAAGTTGATCTATAGCCGGGAAGAAATCCGGTTGGTGCAGATTGGAAGTAGTTTCTGTAAAAACAATCAAATTAGGGTCGTTTGCCAATTCATCCAACATCTTTTGTTCAATCGAATCGGGGGGTAAAACACCCACAAGAATCATTTTCTTTTCCGCCGATTCCCAAAGGGGTTTAAAGGTTTTTATTTCTTCGGAAACATCAACTGCTTTTACCTCTATTGCTTTGTTACTTACCTTATGGTCCCAACCGTTCGATAAGTTGTATAATGGTTCACTAAAGGGTAGATTAATATGAACTGGCCCCTGTTGTTCAAAGCTTGCATTTAAAGCCCTATTAATTTCATTCTCATTGAACTCTGTGTACGCTTCACCCTCCTTACAATTGGCAGAATAAAGAATATGTCTTCCAAACGCATTTTCCTGCTGGATGGTTTGTCCGTCACCAATGTCAATTAAATGTGCGGGACGGTCGGCAGATAAAACTACCAACGGAATATCACTGTAATATGCCTCGGCAATGGCCGGATAATAATTCAATAAGGCAGAGCCTGAAGTGCAAACAAGTGCCACTGGCTGCCTTAATTGTTGTGCCATTCCCAGAGCAAAGAACGCAGCACAACGCTCGTCAACGATGCTAAAACAATTGAATTTTGGATGACCCGTAAAGCTTATGGTGAGTGGAGCATTTCGAGATCCTGGCGAAATTACAATGTTTTCTATCTCTTTGGCCAGACATAATTGTGTAACGGTTTGTGCGAGGATCTTTTGAGAAATATTCATAAAAAACAAAGGTACAAACTAGGGGATGATTATCGCAACATCGGACCTATTACCTGCAGCATAGTAGTTAATTTTTGTTGTGTTTCCTCGTATTCATCATTTGGGTTAGAAGCATGCGTTATTCCTCCACCCACGAATAAATCTATTTTTGAATCTGATATTTTCATGCATCTCAAGTTGACAAATAATTTACACGAATTGGATTCGGCTTTTACAGGGCCTATAAACCCTGTATAATACTCTCGGTTGTAGCCTTCATTTTTTAAAATAAAATCTTTGGCCTTGTGTCTGGGAGTTCCGCATACAGCAGGAGTTGGGTGTAATATTTTGACAATTTCGGATAGATTATTTTTCCCTTTCTTAAACACACCTTTGAAATCGGTACGAAGATGAACCAACTTTCCAGCAATATGATTTTTTACCTTCGAAACTGTAAGGACGGAGGTAAACTTTTGAAGTCCTTCGGCTATTGAATGACTCACAAGTTTCTGCTCTTCCTTTTCCTTGGTGGTCCAATGTACTGAACCATTTTGAACAAACGGTCGAGTTCCTGCCAAAGACATGCTATAAAATTCGTTGTTTTCAATTTTCAGAAGTACTTCGGGTGAGGCACCGCACCACAGTCCAGTTTCCGGATGGTAGCAAATAAATCGGAACGCCGTGGGATATAGATTGAATAATCGGGCTATTGTATTCTCGATAGCCAAGCTTGTGTGCGATATAGTAACTTTTCTTGAGACCACGATTTTGGAGCAATTTCCATTTACGATTGCCTGAACGGCATTAAATACGAGGGAAACATGTTGGGCTTTATCGGAAGTAAATTGTTCTAAATCACTTGGAAATCTTTCAATTTCCGAAGTAGGAAAATCAACTATTGTATTTTCAGCCTCGCTTTCCGGAATAATCAAGTTTTCACCTTTATCGAACGGACACATCACAAAGCCACTTTGATCAAGAGCCGCAGTGGTATATAAATGATTATTTTTCTGAAATTGAGCGTGTATTCGACTTTCATTCGGAAAAGAATAGATTGCAAACGGCAGCTTGCTTTTAAATTGTCCTTTTACCCTTTGAAGAAATTTCTCAAAATCCATTTTAGGCTCGGGCTAAACTAATTGTGGTGAGTTTGACTAAAGAGATTAAATCCTGCTGATCGTTGGTAATTTTTATCTGCCAAAGTTGAGTAGTACGACCTTTATGTAAAATAGTGGCATGGGCGTACACATGTCCATCTCTAATTCCTTTAACATGGTTGGCTGCAATTTCAATACCCCTAATGTTCACATTTTCACCTCTCATAAAAATATGGGCACCGGCACTACCTACACTTTCAGCTAAAGCAACAGAAGCCCCGCCATGTAAAAATCCGTCTGGCTGATGAACCCTCGAATTTACTGGCATTTTGGCGGTAATGGAATTTTCTGAAAAGTCTATAAATTGAATATCGAGCGTTTCCATAAGCGTGTTTTTACACATCGCATTACACTGCTCCAACACTTCTTCTTTGGAAAAGTTCATAGTAAAGATTTACTTTGGTAAAAATACGAAATGAAGCACCATATGTCCAAAGAAATACAGCTTACTTATTCTTCAAAAAATACCTACTCGACTCTAAACGAATTGACAAACCATACCGAGACAATTTGGATGGCTTTTCATGGCATGGGATATCTAAGCAGGTACTTTATTAAATATTTCAAAGATTTGGACGCCGACAAAAATTTTATCATTGCTCCGCAGGCTCCATCTAAATACTATTTAGACAATACCTATAAACACGTGGGAGCTTCATGGCTAACACGAGAAAATACGTCACAGGAGACAGAAAATGTACTTAGTTATGTTGATGCTGTCTGGGCAAAAGAAAAACCCAAGCAATTCAAGCGATTGATAGTTATGGGATACTCGCAAGGCGTTTCTATTGCAACACGGTGGCTCGCTTCGAGACAAATAAAATGCGACAAACTACTTTTGCATTCCGGTGGAATCCCAAATGAACTGGAAAAAGGACAATTCGATTTTCTTGAAGGTAGTACCCGCGTGATTTTTCTCTACGGAAAGCATGACCCATATATAAATGTGGAGCGTATTAAGCTGGAATCCACAAAAGCACGAATGTTATTTAATGATAAGGTGGAAATCGTTGAATTCGACGGTAAACACGAGGTTTACACCGATTATTTAGCAACACTGTAGGAAATAACTTAATATTTATTGTGCATTTCATCGATTATTTTTGGTGTTTAATCTTGGATATCGTTTATTTGAGGCATTATTGTAAGAAAATACATAACCTCAACTACGATGAAACTACGACTAACAACCTTTTTTGCCCTCTTTATTAGCATGAGTCTTATGGCTCAAATTCCTCAAGCCGAACAAAAGGCCTTGGAGGAGCTGTACCATCAAACCAATGGAGCCCAATGGAACCAAACTTGGGATCTTTCATTAGATGCTAGCGACCTACCTGGTGTGACTGTAGAAAACGGTCATGTTACCGAAATTAGAATGCTATTTAATAACCTTTCCGGAACCATTCCTGCAACTATCGGTCATTTAAAAGAACTGAAAGTTTTGGAGTTGTCCTTTAATAAACTTCAAGGAGCTTTACCTACTACCCTAGGAGATTTAACCAAACTGGAAGTTTTAGCCCTAAACGGGAACAACCTAAAGGGTAACATACCTACAACCATATCAAAACTTTCTAAATTGCGTCAGTTACATGTAAGTAGCAATCAATTGAACGGTGAAATTCCTGCCGATTTTGTGCGCTTAAGTCAGCTGGAAGTATTTAATGTCTTTGATAATAATCTAAAGGGAGCACTTCCTGTAGGATTAGCAAAGAACCGAAACATTAGAGAATTTATGGTGGCAGAGAATAATTTCGAGAACACCAATGAAATTTCAAATATATTATTGTCTAATTCAGGACAAGTCAATTTACAAAACAATATTTTCAATCCGTCGGGTAAATCTATCATTGCGATCGAATCCAGCGACGACGAAAATTAAAAACATATAGTATTATTGGTTATCACCAAAGAGGGCTTTTTTATTGAAAAGTCCTCTTTTTTAATGCCTTAAACTGAGAATTTATAAACCGCAAACGTTGTAGTTACTAAAGAAAATGAAAACCCCATAATATATTGATTGGCGTTTTATATCTTTAACATTCAATAAGTAACACCAACCTTTATGCGCAACCAAAGTCGAGTTGTAATTGAAAGCATTTATCCACAAATTGATGGAGGAAATCACTTCATTAAAGCCGTTGTAGATCAAATTATTCCTGTTCAAGCCGATGTGCTTGTGGATGGTCATGACGTCATTGCAGCTTCTGTACTGTTCAAACATGAAAATGATAAAAATTGGCAAGAGCATCGAATGAGCTCTATGGAAAACGATCGTTGGTCGGGCAATTTTACAGTTTCAAAGCAAGGGCACTATTCATACAAAATTCAAGGTTGGGTGGACTATGCGTTGAATTGGCAACATGGAACCCAAAGGAAAATAGACGACGGACAAAAAGTTACCTCCGAGTTATTAGAAGGAGCGGAATATCTCAGTTCCATCAGTAAAAAAGCTAATAAAACTGAAGCTGCTTATTTAAAAGAACTACAATCCGCCTTTAAAGACCCTGCCCGATACGACGAAGCTATTGCCGGGGCTACTTCAGAAAAATTACACCAAATACTATCAAAATATCCGGAAAAGAAATTGGTAAACGAAAGTGAGCCTTTAGGTGTTTATGTGGACCGACTTAAGGCGCAATTTAGTACTTGGTATGAGTTTTTCCCTCGTTCGGCTGCTTCGGAAGAAGGAAAACATGGAACTTTTAAAGATTGTATCGAACTTTTGCCACGAGTAGCGAAAATGGGGTTCGACACCCTCTACTTCCCTCCCATTCATCCCATTGGTGAAGTCAACAGAAAAGGTAAAAACAATACCACCGAAGCCAAAGACGGCGATGTAGGTTCCTGCTGGGGAATTGGATCAAAGGAGGGCGGACACAAAAGCATTCACCCCGAATTGGGAAGTGAAGCTGATTTCAAAAAATTAGTCAAAGAAGCAAATAAACTGGGTATTGAGGTTGCCATGGACTTCGCATTGCAAGCAGCTCCAGATCACCCTTGGGTAAAAGAACATCCCGAATGGTTCAAATGGCGACCGGATGGGACGGTACAATATGCCGAAAACCCGCCGAAAAAGTATCAAGATATCCTTCCCATTTATTTTGAAAGCAAAGACTGGAAAAATCTGTGGGATGAAATGTTAACCGCGGCCTTGTATTGGATCGAAGAATTTGGAGTTCAGGTGTATCGGGTAGACAATCCGCATACCAAACCTTACTATTTCTGGGGATGGCTCATTTCCGAAGTAAAGAAAAAACACCCCAATGTGTTGTTCCTTTCCGAAGCATTTACCAAACCAAAGGTGATGCATCAATTGGCCAAACGCGGATTTACACAATCATATACGTACTTTACATGGAGAAATAATAAGCAAGAGCTCATTGAATATGTCAATGAATTAACGACCACAGATCAACAATGGTTTTTTAGACCAAATTTCTGGCCCAATACTCCCGACATTAACCCTTGGGCCTTGCAGGGAAGTATGGAATCGGTGTACCTTCAGAAATATTTCTTGGCGGCAACTCTTAGTTCCAATACCGGAATTTACGGTCCTGTTTTCGAATTTATGGAAGGAGCTGCGCTACCGGGAAAAGAGGAGTATTTGGATTCTGAAAAATTTCAAATTCGACACTGGGACTGGACCCAAGAAAATAAACTAACCACCTTAATTGCCCGAATCAACGAATTAAGGAAAGAACACAAGGCACTACAACAAACAAATAACATTGAGTTTTTACAAGTTGAAAACGAACAGCTATTAGCATATTATAAGTTCGACGCTGCCAAAGAAAGTGAGATAATTGCCGTGGTTAACTTAGACCCCTACTACGCGCAAAATGGCTGGATTCAATTACCATTGAGTGAAATGGGTATTTCTGAAGGGCAACAAATTAAAGTTCAGGATTTAATTACCAAGAGTAGTTATATCTGGGACAAAGAATGGAATTTCGTGGAATTACACCCTGCGCTACCCTTCCACTTATTTAAAGTAGAAAAGTAAAATGGCAAAGTTGGAAACTTCCAAAATGAAGGCTTCTTCACATTTTAATTCCACTTGGGAAACCCTAATGGATGACCAGGGGTTTGTGAAAATGTTACTTTCCGAAGTACTCGAAGAATACATTACAAAGCAACGCTGGTATGGCGGGAAGTCTAGCAAACTGAAATATATCGAACTCATCGAATATTTCAGAATTCAACAAAATGAAGAGGTTTATTACGGGCTCATACTCGAGATCAATTTTAAAGAAGCCTTTTATCAGCATTACTTCATTCCTATTGCTTTTGTTACCGACGAAAACTTCTCTAAAAAAGACCGTATTCTTCCCATTAGTATAAAAGGTGTGAAAGGTCATATTATCGATGCCTTAAATTTAGAGGCATTCCGAAAATTAGTTTTCGAACGCATACTTACAGCCAAGCCAAACGATACTACACGAGTTCAATATCACCGAGGCGATAGTCTTACCGAAACCGAATACGAGTCTTCTCGGTTTATGGGAATGGAGCAAAGTAATACTTCGGTTGTGATTAATGAACGTTGCGTGATTAAGTTCTTCCGAAGAATTTATGCGAATAAAAACCCGGACTACGAAATGTCGCGTTTCTTATCCGATAAAAAAGGCTACAAGAATACGCCTCCCTATCAGGGTTCCTTGAACATAAAGGACAACGATAACATAATCACTACCATCGCGCTTATGCAGCAATTGGTGCCAAACGAAGGTGATGCGTGGGAATATATGCTAAATCAGTTGCATGAGATATTTCAAAATATAGAGAAGAAAAAAGTCAATATCTATGGCCTTCCCAATACTGAAATTTTTAAGCGACTGCCCATTCACGAAGTTCCTCCAACCATTATAGATTGGGTGGGATTGGGAATATTTCAGAAATTACAACAGTTAGCCTTGAGAACCGCCGAAATGCATATCGCTTTGGGTTCAGAGTTTGAAGAAACTGCCTTTACGCCTGAAAGATTCAATGGCGACTACGAGGTTTGGTTGAAAAATCGCTTGTTGTATCAGTTTCAGAATCGATTAAATACCGTGGAGAACAATCTTCACAAATTAGAGGGATTAACCTTAGAGCTCGCGCAATGGTTTTTGGAGCAAAAGAATGAAATTAGAAAGCGTTTCCTCGATTTTGATTGGACGAAATTGAAAGGAGAGCGATTGAGGGTGCATGGCGATTATCACTTAGGACAAATATTGGTGAAGGACGGTGACTTTTATATCTTAGATTTCGAAGGAGAGCCCGAGAGCACTATCCGCGACCGAAAAGTCAAACAACCACCGCTCAAGGACGTTGCCGGATTGTTCCGCTCCTTTCATTATGCAGTTTATGCCACAATTTTTAACAACTCGGACGAATATCCTTATTCACAGGAAGAATTATTCCATGCCGGAGAAATCCTCTATCGCTACTTTATAGGAGTGTTTTTGGAAACTTACACGCATCGAATTCAAAATGCCAATATCAATATTGGATACAATCAGGAAAGAATTTTTATGCTGAAATATTCCATGCTCGAAAAAGCGGTGTATGAATTAGGTTATGAAATGAATGCTCGCCCACTGTGGGCAGTAATTCCCCTTGAAGGAATTGCATCAATAATGAATGAAGAACAATAATATATGGAGAAGGTAATTCCGCATAGTTTATTTACCGATTTTGACATCGAGCTATTTAAAGCCGGGAAACATTTTCGTCTTTACGAAAAGTTAGGTGCACATCTCACAGAAGTCAACGGTGAAAAGGGTGTTTACTTTGCAGTCTGGGCTCCCGCAGCCAAAGCGGTTTCGGTGATTGGTGATTTCAACTATTGGATTGAGGGGGAACACCCTTTAAACATTCGATGGGATGCTTCCGGGATTTGGGAAGGATTTATTCCCGCTGTTCAAAAGGGCGCTACTTACAAATACAAAATACATTCGCATCAGAACGACATAAAAACCGAAAAGGCCGATCCATTTGCCTTTCGAGCCGAACACCCACCCAAAACGGCCTCTATAGTTTGGGATACCGAATATAAGTGGAAAGACAAGGCTTGGATGGAGAAGCGTAAGGAAATTAACCGTTTGGACAAGCCTTTTTCTGTGTATGAAGTGCATTTGGGCTCCTGGATGAAAAATACTTCGGAAGATAGGCCACTCTCCTATTTGGAACTAGCCAAAACTCTTACAGTTTATGTCAAGAAGATGAATTTTACCCATGTGGAATTCATGCCTATTATGGAATATCCCTACGACCCATCATGGGGATACCAGTTAACAGGTTACTTCGCACCTACTTCACGCTTTGGTAAGCCAGCCGATTTCGCCTTACTCGTCGATGAATTACATAAAAATGATATTGGAGTGATCCTTGACTGGGTTCCGTCTCATTTCCCAGAGGATGCTCACGGACTGGGATTTTTCGATGGATCCAATTTATACGAACATCCCGACAAGCGAAAGGGCTATCACCCGGATTGGAAAAGTTTGATTTTTAATTATGGTCGCAATGAGGTGAGAGCCTTTTTGATAAGTAATGCTATGTTTTGGTTGGATCGTTACCATGCCGACGGATTAAGAGTGGATGCCGTGGCTTCCATGCTATATCTGGATTATTCACGTGAAGACGGCGAATGGGAACCTAACGAGTTTGGCGGAAGAGAAAATTTGGACGCAGTTTCTTTTTTCAAGGAATTAAATGAAGCTGTGTATAGTAATTTTGAAGGAGTTCAAACCATAGCCGAAGAGTCAACCTCATTTCCCATGGTTTCTAAACCCACTTACCTTGGAGGTTTGGGTTTTGGAATGAAGTGGATGATGGGTTGGATGCACGATACCTTGGAGTATTTCAAAAAAGAACCGATTTACCGAAAACATCACCAGAATGATATTACCTTCAGTATGACGTATGCTTTTACTGAAAATTTCATGTTGCCTTTGAGTCATGATGAAGTGGTTTACGGAAAGCAATCTATATTAGGTCGTATGCCCGGTGATGAGTGGCAGCGCTTCGGAAATCTTAGATTACTGTATTCCTATATGTTTACTCATCCCGGTAGTAAATTATTATTTATGGGCGGTGAATTTGGACAAAGTGAGGAATGGAATTTTCAACAAAGCCTCGACTGGCATCTATTGGATTATGATTATCACAAGGGAATCCAAGCGTTGGTTTCAGATTTAAATCAATTGTACAAGAAGGAGGTATCACTGCATGAAAAACAATTTGAGGCAGACGGATTCGAATGGATTGATTATAACGACGCCGAAAATTCGGTGCTGTCCTATGTTCGGAAAGGAAATAATAAAAATGACGATTTAATTTTAATATGTAATATGACACCGATGACGCGGGAGAATTATCGCATCGGACTACCGGAAACCGGAAAGTACAAACTCGTTTTCAATAGCGATGATGCTAAATATGGTGGAAGTGACTATTCGATTAAAAAAACCTATACAGCCGAAAAAGTTGACTGGCAATTCAGAAAACAATCGGTTGAACTAAACCTACCTCCACTCGCAATGATTGCTCTAAAAAGAGTGAATTCAAAGTAAATAGTTAACGAAATCGATTTCGACTGTTGATTACTTTTGTGATTGAGTCGAATTATTTAGATTCGTTTTCCCAATAAAATGTTTCATTTGTAAGAATGCCTTAAATGCTTAGATAACTATGATCGTTAATACTGAATTAGAACAAAAAGGAAATCAGTTTCCATCCCAAATAAAAAGCTTCACCAAAGAAAAAGACAAATTCACCATCACTTCGGAAAATGGCGTTTTGTTGCAAATAACAGTCATTCGTGATAGTATCCTTCGCTTCCGATATGCGCCCAATGGAAGCTTTCCGAAGGATTTTAGCTATGCCATCTCAAAAGACGCCGTTCGCGGTTATAACGAGCTGGAATATTCCGAAGTAAAAACAAAATACATCATTAAAACCTCCAAATTGGAATTGCACATTCGCAAAGACGATTTGAGAAAGTCTATTTTCGATAGTAACGGTAAATTAATTAGCGAGGACGAATCCGGTTTCCATTGGGAATACAGCTATGAGCACGGCAGTGACATTGTAAAAATGAGTAAGGCAGAGCAGAAAATGGAGTGCTACTACGGCCTTGGAGACAAACCTACTCATTTTAATCTCAAAGGAAAACGTTTCCAAAATTGGGTGACCGATGAGTATGCCTTCGGAAAGGATCGCGACCCGTTGTATAAGGCAGTTCCCTTTTATATTGGGCTTCATAATGATGTTTCTTATGGAATTTTCTTTGACAACACCTTTAGAACCTATTTTGATTTCGGACACGAACGCAGAAATGTGACCAGCTTTTGGGCTCAGGGAGGTGAAATGAATTACTATTTCTTCTATGGCCCCGAAATGGAAGCTGTGGTTAGAAATTATACCGATTTAACCGGTAAACCTGAACTCCCACCCTTATGGGCGTTGGGTTACCACCAAAGTAAGTGGAGTTATTATCCTGAAAGCAACGTAAGAGAAATTGCCGGTAAATTCCGCGAATTGAACATTCCATGTGATGCCATTTATTTGGACATCGATTATATGGAAGGTTTTCGCTGTTTCACATGGAATAAAGAATATTTTCCCGATCCCAAGAAAATGGTGGACGATTTGGAGAATGATGGCTTCAAAACGGTCGCCATTATTGATCCGGGGATCAAAATCGATAAAGATTATTCGGTCTATCAGGAGGCCTTAGAAAACGATTATTTCTGTAAGCGAGCCGATGGGCCCTTGATGAGAGGAAAAGTTTGGCCGGGAGAATGTAATTTCCCCGATTTCACCAATCCTGAGGTACGTACATGGTGGAGCGGACTTTACAAAGAACTTATTGAAGACATAGGGATCAAAGGAGTGTGGAACGACATGAACGAGCCTGCTGTGATGGAAGTTCCTACCAAAACGTTTCCGTTGGATGTTAGACATAATTACGACGGTAATCCCTGTAGCCACAGCAAAGCACATAATATTTACGGAATGCAGATGGCGAAAGCCACTTACGAAGGCGTAAAACAATTCGCATATCCAAAGAGACCGTTTATCATTACACGAGCTGCCTATTCGGGAACACAACGCTACAGTTCGTCATGGACGGGTGATAATGTGGCGAGTTGGGAGCATTTATGGATTGCGAATCAGCAGATTCAAAGAATGGCGGTTTCAGGAATGTCCTTTATTGGCACAGACATTGGCGGATTTGCAGAGCAACCCACCGGTGAGTTATTCTTGAGATGGATTCAGTTGGGAATCTTTCATCCTTTCTGCAGGGTGCATTCTTCGGGAGATCACGGAGATCAGGAACCTTGGTCCTTCGATAAAGACGTAACCGATATCACTCGTAAGTTTATAGAACTAAGATATAAGCTTCTACCTTATTTATATACGGCTTTCAGACACTATGTAACGGATGGAACTCCTATGGTAAAACCGTTGGTATTATTTGATCAGAAAGACCACCAAACCTATTATCGAACCGATGAATTCATGTTTGGTGATCATATATTGGTATGTCCAATATTGGAGCCGAACTCTAAAGGACGCCGAATGTATATTCCAAGAGGTCGTTGGTACAATTACTGGACTCACGAGGTGGTTGAAGGTGGTAAAGAACAATGGGTTGATGCCGATATCGATACCATTCCTTTGTTCGTTCAAGAAGGAGCTATTATTCCGAAGTATCCTGTTCAGCAGTACGTAGGTGAAAAAGATTTCGACGAAGTTGAGTTGGAAGTGTATTACAAAGAGGGCAAGCAAAGATCTACATTATACGAGGATGCCCATGATGGCTATGACTATAAAAAGGGAAGATTTAGCTTCCGAACCTTCAAACTCACCGGAAAGTCGAACGAATTGATTATTCAGCAACACAAAGAAGGAAAGTATGTGACACCTTATTCAAAATTTAAGTTAGACCTAAAGCGTTTGCCTTTTAAGATTAAAACTATTGAGGTTGACAACGCGGTGACCGATTTAACCGAATTAAAAGTAAACGGAAATACTTCTTTGGTCGTTGATAAGAATTTCACCGAACTGCATTTAATTGGAGCCTAATTAGCCGATAGACCGCATTCGGCTTGCTCTAAAGATTAGGAAGCCTCCGGTAAAGAACATGAGTAAACTATAAACGGCCGGTGCGATGGCAAAATCTGCATTATTCAGAAGTACGACCGCGATTGTAATGGCTAAGGTGCCGTTTTGAATCCCTGATTCGATGGAAATTGAGGTAGATTCTGCTCTCGATAATTTGAATGCTTTGGCCGAAAAGTATCCCACTAACATGGTAATCACATTTAAAAGTAAGGCTGCAATTCCTGCCTTTTGGAAATAGCTTAAAAAGCTATCTTTTTCCTTCAGAACCAAGCCAACTATGATAAGGGCCAATACAAGCCCGGAGCCAATTCTCACGGGTTTTGCCATTCGAGTAGCGAAATCGGGTTTGAATCTTCTAATTAACATCCCAATGCTCACCGGAATCACAATGATCACAAATATTTGAAGGATGGTTTCTAAAATATTTAATTCGATAAGACGGCCTTCTTCCACAAAGTTTGATAAAGCAAAATTCACCAAAAATGGAATCGTCAAAATGGTTATTAAACTGCTCATAGCAGTAAGCGATACCGACAAGGCCAAATCCCCTTTTGCCAAATGAGAAATTAGATTGGATGTAGGACCTCCGGGACATGCGGCTAGTATCATTATTCCAACAGATATTTCAGCAGGTAAATTGAGCAAAGATGCTATTCCAAAGCCAATGAGTGGCAATAAGATTAACTGATTGGTGAGTCCGACGAAAATGGCTTTAGGATAAAAAATAATTCTTCTGAAATCGCTAAATCGAAGCGATAATCCCATCCCCAACATTATCACAAACAAAGAAGCCGTTAAAATGATGGTGGAGAGTTGGTCCATAAGGAAGTTCGAATTTGGGTTTCAAGATAAGAATTATGGACAAATGAGCCTTTAAAAAGAGGATCAAAAAAAATGGCGGAATTTTAAAACCGCCATTCACGAAAGGAAAACTAAACCGTCAACTTTTGTCGCGTTTCAGTTTACGTTTTATTTTATTGATCGCTGCCTCGATCGATTTCTCGGGCTCAATGACGTTGTAAGGCCCCCAAAAATCCGGATCGGAGAAACCGGAAACCGCGTCTGCAATAATAACCGTAGGCTTCAAACGATCCTTGGGTCGAGCCATGAAGCCATTGGTGTTAGACTCCCAATCGGTTACAGCCATTTCACTGGACAGGGAATAAACCGAATTGAACAATTTCCGCCTTTTATTCACCTTAAAAGTAAGCTGAACATTTCCGTAGCTATAATACCATTTACCATTCTTTTCCCTATAATTTACCTTGTAGTTGGCTCTTGTAGGGTATACATTTATATCTCTCGGTTTTTTCTTTACGAATAATTCACTCGCGGCTCTCTGATTGTCTAAATTCATACTGTAAGTAGCGCTTGTGAGCGCAAAGGTTTCGGCATCAATGTATAATTTGCCGTCGTAGGCTGGAGGGGGTAAATTATCTCTCTGCTGAAACGCGACCACATAGACAGGACGATCATTGACCGTAGAAGGAGACTCAAAATTGAATTCGTAATTACCAATGGAACGATCGGTAAAAATGTACTCCGGATATTTCATAATATCCAAATACAGCGTTGAAAACGGGCCTCCCTGAAGTTTAAGTGCCACCGTATCCAAGCGTTTATAATCGGTACTCTTTCTGGCCTTGTGTAATTCAAGAATGTCTTTGCTCGACGAATTGTATGGTTCTTTGTAGAGATTTACCACGGCTTCTGTTAGGGAAACATTTTTATTCCTTTTTTTGATGGTCTCTCGATAAAAGGCCGTCATTAATACCGATTCGTCCAAACTGTTCTTGGCTTTATCCTTAAAAACCGCACGAACCAAGGCTTCGGCACTGTTAAATGCTGTTAGATTCACCTCTGTTAACTCGGTGATTTTTGCTTCCAATTCGATCTTTCCTTTTTTCTTCGGAAGATTGGCCGCGGATATTTCAGCAGGTAAATATCCTAGATTGGATACTACCAATACCGCATTGGAAACTGAATTGGGGATTTTTAGAATGTACTCTCCATCGCTATTTGTAATTGTGCTAATATTTGTGCCTTTAACCAGTATATTCACAGATGGTAAGGTACTATTGGTCCTTACATCGATCACTTTTCCTTCATATTGGACGAAATCTTCCTGCGCCATGACTTCCGAATTGAAAGCCACAAACACCATTAAAAGGGTTAGGAACATTCCTTTTCCGATGTTCTTTATTACATTTTTATAAATTTTCATGATTTCAGAATTAAAAATAAGTGTACTTATTATCAAGTTGTTACATCTAAAGGTACGCATCAAACGGGATAAAATAAAGAACTTTAACGCAACATTTTATATTCCGAGACATAGTGCAAATTAAATAGATAGTGCTATCGTGACTCTTGAACTTTTCGCATTGGTCTTATTTTTTGTACCTTTAACTTAGATTGACTCCCTAAACACAACCAGCTGCTATTCAGTGGGTTGAATTCAAAAAACTGGACCATGCTCAAACAGAAACTAGAGGAATCTATTGGTAAGTCGATCGATATCATTTGCGATAACAACTTTCATAACCCGGGATCCAATCATTGCGCGCATTTCGTAAGCCATATTTCAGATCTCACTTTCGATTTTAATTGTAAAAGTTTTCAAGGAGGGTCCAACGCCGGAGCTAATATTCGTGTGCATGAAATTTTCGCTCAATGCCCAAAAGTGGGTAAAATATCGAGCGCTCCTGCCAACAAGCCTTATCTCATATTCGTCACTAAAAAAACCAATGTAAATCTGGATGAAAAGCGTATGCGTAATGTTCCACAGAAGCATATTGGTGTTGTGGTGGACGATCGAGTGTATCATTATTCAAATTCGGCCGATAAGGTCGTAAAATGGACCATCCCTAAATTCGAAGAGACCTTTCAGCGAGTCTATTCGGGAGATCAGGGGTTGTTTTACGGACTAATTCCCGGCTCCGACTTGTTGTTGGATGTGGATGTGAGCGGAACGTCCGTTCAAGATACGGTGGCTTTTGAGTTGAACAAAAGAGGGAGCAAATGGTTTGCCTCAGCAACGAATCATGCCGATAACGCCGAGTTCTACGTGGGTTCAGAAATCAAAAGAGCCAGTATAGGATACTTCGGAATCTTTCAATCGGCCAGTTTGTATTCGGGTCCGAAATTTAAAGCCTCCGATTATGAAACTACGATTGACCATTGGGCTTTTTTATTACAAATCACCGGTTTTTGTGAAAGCAAGAACTTCTTTAATGTTATGAACACCTACGATCGGGCGAAGTTTACATTCGGATTTTATCAATTGGCGGCGCATACGCC
>JABDKT010000134.1 GCA_013002065.1 Flavobacteriaceae bacterium | reverse complement strand
ATTTACAGGAGGAGGAAACACCTTTGTGTTGGTGTCTCGGCTATATCAAATGAAAGTTATGCAACCTCTGCGAGAAGCCATTTTCAAAGGCCTCCCTTATTTGGGAACCAGCGCCGGCAGTAATATTTGTGGGGTTTCTATGCAAACCACCAACGATATGCCCATTGTTTACCCTCCGAGCTTTAAAACGCTTGGGGTAGTACCTTTTAATATCAATCCGCACTATTTGGATCCCGATCCCAAAAGCACTCATATGGGAGAAACCCGTGAAACTCGCGTCGCCGAATTTCATACTCAAAACAATATTCCGGTTGTTGGCCTAAGAGAAGCAAGTTGGTTGAAAGTGAGCGACGATGAAATCGTCTTGGAAGGAAATTTAACCGCAAGAATCTTCGAAGCAAATCAAGATCCGTACGAATTAAACCCTGGGAAAAGACTCGACTCCTTATTCGACTAGAGGTTTGACAAAGTGATACCCTCGGGCGATAAATCCTTGCCTATTATAAAACTTATGGGAGGGGAAATTTTCGACATATGTATTTAGTTCTACCCAATTGCATTTTTTAGACTTTGCATAATCGTAAACAAAGTTCATAAGTTGATCTCCTATACCTTTGTTTCTGAAATTTTCTTGGATAAATACATGATCAACTTCCAGACTTTTTCCCGCATAGTGCCGCGTTTGAAACCACATCCCACAGATTCCAATAAGTAAATCTACTTCCCAGATACCTATACACTCGTAATTTTGTTGGGCCATTTCTTGGGTTCTTTGTAGCAATATATCTTCAGAAATTCTTCCTTCATTGAGTTGATCCAATAGCGGAACAATTATTGACATATCTTCCTCGGGTATGATAGTAAACTGAACTCCCATAGCTTGCAAATTAATTGTACATTTAGAGTGCTTCAAAAGTAAGAAATGAACCGGAATCTTTTTTTAAATATCACCTCCTTAACCGGACTTGGGATAGTATTGAATCCCTCATTTGCGATTAGTCCCATTCAGAATAAATTCACGCGAAATCAGTTAATAGGAAAAGGGAATCCCGATATATCGGGCGACTCTTATACATCGACCATGCACAAGGAAACTGCCAAAGCATTGGCAGAAATGAGTGCGGCTGCTTTAGATGACAATATCAAAATTGAAGTAGTTTCCGCATATCGAAGTTTCCAAAGACAAAAAGAAATTTTTGAAAATAAATACGATCGTTACATAGGACAAGGACTTTCTCCCACCAGTGCTATCGAAAAAATCATAGAATATTCCACCATTCCCGGAACCTCAAGGCATCATTGGGGAACAGACCTCGACTTAATCGATGCGAATGCTCCTAGGCCAGAAAGTGTGCTCATGGCAGAAAACTACCACGGTAAAGGGCCCTTCTGCAAATTCAAAGAATGGATGCATGAGCATGCAGAATCCTTCGGATTCTATGAAGTATATACTAACAATGCCAATCGCAAGGGCTTCAAGTATGAACCTTGGCACTTTAGTTTTGCTGAGGTTTCTATACCTATGCTTCAGGAATACAAGAAATTGGATCTCAAAAGTATTCTTCTAGAAGAAAAGGTAAAAGGAAGTGAGCATTTCACCGATGCATTTATATCGCAATATCGAAAACAGAACATTTTAGATATCAACCCTCAATTACTTTCGTAAATTTAACTGCCTAAAATTTAGTACAATGAGAGGAAGTTGGAAAATTAGAATCATTATCGGATTGCTCATCGTGGCATTTGCATTTTATAAAAAATGTGCCAGCACCGAAGTCAATCCCTACACTGGTAGAGAGCAAGCCATAGCGTTGGACCCTCAGGAAGAAATAGCGCTTGGAGTAAACAGTGCTCCTCAAATGGCGGCCCAACATGGCGGACTCTATGAAGACGAGCGAATGCAATTGTTTGTCGATCAAGTAGGACAAAAACTGGTTGATAATAGTGTAGCCACCGAAAGTCCGTATCGATATGATTTTCATTTATTAGCCGACCCAAATACCATCAATGCTTTTGCCTTGCCCGGCGGGCAAATATTCATCACTTACGCATTATTCAATAAATTGGAGAATGAAGACCAATTGGCAGGTGTTCTGGGGCATGAAATTGGGCATGTTTTAGGAAGGCATTCTAGTGAGCGAATTGCGGAAACCGATTTCTGGCAAACTATTTCTCAAGGTGCCAATGTTGGAGCCAATGCGGGAGACTTAATTGCAGGAATTGGACAAAATACCTTGCTCACGAATGGTCGAGGAGATGAGTTGGAAAGTGATGACTTGGGCGTTAAGTTTATGATTAAGGCAGGCTATGACCCCTATGAAATGATTGACGTCATGGAAATTTTAAAAGCGGCAGCGGGTAATAACCGAGTACCCGAATTTCAAAGCACCCACCCAGATCCCGATAATCGTATAGAAAGGATTAAAGAATCTATAAAGAAATATGGAGGTTAAACTTTCCCCAAACCAAATTACATATCCCGCTAATGCGGGATTTTGTTTTTATCTTTGCCACTTAAATTAGCCTATGCAAAAGAAAGTCTTACTGCTCATACTCGATGGTTGGGGCATTACCCAAAACCCAGAAGTCTCTGCTATTTCTAAAGGGAAAACGCCTTTTATGGACTCCCTTCCTCATAAATATCCCAACGCCCAATTATTAACTCACGGCATGAACGTGGGCCTTCCCGATGGACAAATGGGAAATAGTGAAGTGGGGCATATGAATCTTGGAGCCGGGCGAATCGTGTATCAGGATTTGGCGAAGATTAATTTGGCGGTTGAAAATGGTTCTTTAAAAGATGAGCCTGTTTTAAGAGAGGCTTTTGAATATGCAAAGGAGCATCATAAAAAGGTACAT
>JABDKT010000133.1 GCA_013002065.1 Flavobacteriaceae bacterium | reverse complement strand
AAGCCCAGCATTCCTTGTTTTTTCAAGTTTGTTTCGTGAATACGTGCGAACGATTTTACTAATACTGCCGCTACTCCCAAATGTCTGGGCTGCATGGCTGCATGTTCTCTGGAAGATCCTTCACCATAATTGTGGTCTCCCACTACTATAGTCTTGATCCCGGCTGCTTTATATGCTCGCTGCGTATCCGGAACTCCTCCGTATTCACCGTCCAACTGATTCTTCACAAAATTTGTTTTCTTATTGAACGCATTTACTGCACCGATTAAGGTGTTATTCGCAATATTGTCTAGATGTCCTCGATAACGTAACCAGGGTCCGGCCATGGAAATATGGTCGGTGGTACATTTACCGAAAGCCTTAATCAATAATTTCACGCCTTGAAGTTCACTGTCCTTAAGAGGTTCGAAAGGAGTGAGTAATTGTAATCTTTCTGAAGTCGGACTTACACGAACCTCAATTCCACTACCATCTTCAACCGGCTCTAAATATCCGTTGTCTTTTACGTCAAATCCTAATGGAGGAAGTTCAATTCCTCTTGGTTCGTCCAATTTTACTTCGTCACCCTCATCATTGAGTAATGTATCGTTCATTGGGTCGAAATCCAATCTTCCAGAAATCGCAATAGCTGCGACCATTTCGGGAGAACCTACAAAGGCATGGGTGTTAGGGTTTCCGTCGGCACGTTTGGAAAAGTTTCTGTTGAATGAATGTACAATGGTATTCTTTTCGTCACCTTTTAAATCACTTCGATCCCACTGACCAATACAAGGTCCACAAGCGTTGGTAAAAATAGTCGCTCCTAAATCTTCAAAAACTTTAAGCAAGCCATCTCTTTCGGCGGTATACCTAATTTGTTCGGATCCGGGATTTATTCCGAAGTCACTTTTAGGCCTCAAACCCTTATCGATCGCTTGTTGCGCAATTGAAGCTGCTCTGGTTAAATCTTCGTAAGAGGAATTGGTACAAGAACCTATAAGTCCCCAATCTACCTTAATTGGCCAATCATTGGCTTGAGCTTTTGGTCCCAATTCTCCCACTGGAGTAGCCAGGTCGGGAGTAAAAGGTCCATTTAAATGCGGTCTTAATGTAGATAAATCTATCTCAATAACCTGATCGAAATACTTTTCCGGATCTGCATAAACTTCGGCATCTCCTGTAAGGTATTCTCTAATTTTATTCGCCTCATCGGCCACTTCGGAACGATCGGTTGCTCTTAAGAAACGCTCCATTGAATCGTCGTAACCAAAAGTAGAAGTAGTCGCGCCAATTTCGGCACCCATATTACAAATAGTACCTTTTCCGGTTGCAGACAGATTTTTGGCACCAGGGCCAAAATATTCCACAATGGCTCCGGTTCCACCTTTTACGGTAAGTATCCCGGCCACTTTCAATATCACATCTTTAGAAGCAGTCCATCCATTTAATTCACCGGTTAATTTCACTCCTATTAACTTCGGAAATTTTAGTTCCCATGGCATCCCTGCCATTACATCCACTGCATCTGCTCCACCAACACCAACTGCCACCATTCCAAGTCCGCCGGCATTCACTGTATGAGAATCGGTTCCAATCATCATTCCTCCCGGATAAGCATAATTTTCAATTACTACTTGGTGGATAATCCCTGCGCCCGGTTTCCAAAATCCGATACCGTACTTATCTGATACCGACTCTAAGAAATCGAATACTTCATTACTAGTTTCATTCGCGCGTTTTAAATCGGCTACGGCACCTTGTTTTGCCTGAATTAAGTGATCACAATGAACCGTGGTAGGGACAGCAACCTTTTGTTTTCCAGCTTGCATAAATTGTAACAATGCCATTTGAGCCGTTGCATCCTGTAGCGCAATTCGATCGGGGGCGAAATCCACATAGTCTTTACCACGAGTATAAGCCTTTGTTGGGGTTCCTTCCCACAAATGATTGTATAATATTTTTTCTGAAAGAGTTAAAGGTCGGCCAACGATTTCACGTGCTTTATCAACGCGCTCCGGCATGTGGGCGTAAACCTTTTTTATCATATCTAAATCGAATGCCATATTGTATTTTCTTTTTGGTTTTGAAGTGGTGCAAAAGTACAAATTTTCAGAATTAATTAAAAATAATCTAATAAATTAGGGAATTTTATAACTATTTTTCAAAGTTTCATAATTTTTAATGTGGTATTTTCCGTAATTATCAACTTTTAATACGAATAATTGTCAATTCGACAATTTATTGTTGCTGAAATTTCTGTTTGAAGTACGCCCTATCTCTAATGTCCATCATTGGCTTTTCGAAGAATCGATACAGAATGTGAGAAAGCAAAAAGGTGAGCGCCAGATAGGATAGGGTATATAACCATTTCTCGGGCTCGGATATTTCCGTAGGAGAAACGTAAAACCTCATTAATTGAAGTATAATGGAGTAATGCAAAAGGTACATGGAGTATGAAATGAGGCTCACCCAAGTGATAGGCTTTAATAAATAATTTGGAACGCGTTTTAAACGAGAAAGAAAAGGTAAACTCATTGCAATGAAGATAGAGCACATTGGTAAATACAACACATTGATAAAAAATGGATGTGATTGCGGAGTTAAGCCTAAATTGCTAATTAAAATATGTAGCCCTACGAATAAAATGATTCCTAAAAACAGAAAAGTAAATGTAGTTCGTTTCCAAAATTCGGCATATTTCAAACTAACAAAAGCCGCTAAGACTCCATAATAAATAGCATCTATTCTGTATAATACTACAGCCTTTAAATTGATATTCCAATAGTCCAAAGTATTACTTCCGGTGGAAGAGTTGTATCCCACTTTTGTGACGAGAAAGAAAGCAATGATCGCCAGAGTTACCCAAAAGAATATCCATTCGCGATTTTTGGTCTTCCATAACAAAACGGCCAAATAAAACAAGACCGGACCCACGATATAAGCGAATTCTTCTATGGGCAAACTCCATGATTCGGTGAAGAAAATGTCCATTCCAGAGCTGAAATTCTGCAGAAACACAAAGTAATAACCCAGGCTTTCCGGCAATTGTCTTCCCAAATAAATGACCAAAGCTATATTGATTAATAAGATTAAATAATAATTAGGAAGTGTCCGGAACCAACGACGAATAATGAAATACTTGAGATCGGCAACTTTGAATTCAGGATTGGTAAAAATTCGATATAAAATCCTACCAATAAGAAAACCACTCAAGACAAAAAAGATTTCTACTCCCATTACTCCGCAGAGTCGTAATAAAGTGACCAGAGGCCCATCTACTTCCGGGAAGACCCATAAAACGTGAGACCCCACCACAAAAAGTATGGCGATGGCTCGCATTAAATCGAGACCAAAAATTCGTTTGGAGTAATCTATTTGCAATAGAATCGTTTCGGTTGAAACGAAGGTAGTAAAAAGCTAGAGTTTAGTAAAGACTGGCCACAATCTCCTCTATGGTAAGGCCTTCGGCTTCTGCTTTGTAATTTTTGATAAGTCGGTGACGTAAGATTCCTATAGCAACTTTTTGAACATCCTCAATATCGGGTGAAAACTTACCGTTCAAAGCTGCATAGGCCTTGGCTCCTAATATCAAATTTTGAGAGGCTCTGGGCCCTGCACCCCAATCGATATAATTCTTTATCATATCGGTTGCTGCTTGGCTCTTCGGACGAGTCTTACCCACTAAAGTTACAGCATATTCAATCACATTGTCTGCTACCGGGATTCGCTTGATTAGGTTTTGATATCGTATAATTTCTTCCGCTGTGAATAAAGGATCTACGAAAGCTTGTTCCCCTCCGGTCGTAGTTTTCACTACCTCTACCTCTTCAGCAAAGGAAGGGTAATCCAAATTAACGGCAAACATAAAACGGTCCAATTGAGCTTCCGGTAACGGATAGGTTCCCTCCTGCTCTATGGGGTTTTGAGTAGCCAAAACAAAATAAGGTAAATCCAATTTGTAATGATGACCCGCTACCGTTACAGCTCGTTCCTGCATAGCTTCCAACAAGGCAGCCTGAGTTTTGGGAGGTGTACGGTTAATCTCATCGGCCAAGATGATATTGGCGAAAATGGGACCTTTTATAAACTTAAACTCTCTGTTTTGATCTAAAATTTCGGAACCAAGTATATCACTCGGCATTAAATCGGGCGTAAACTGAATTCTCTTAAACTTTAACCCTAGTGCTTCTGCAACCGTATTTACCAATAAAGTTTTAGCCAATCCGGGCACACCAATAAGCAAGGCGTGTCCACCCGAAAAAATAGAAAGCAATACTTGTTCGACCACTTCATCCTGGCCCACGATAACTTTCTTTATCTCTTGGCGTAAAGCTTGGTATTTGGAAACTAATTGTTCCACGGCGGCGACGTCGGACATACTTTCTGGCTTAATTAAGTTAGTTGGATTGGGTCCAATTGCTGGAGAATTCACAATCGAAATAATCCCTGTTTACGTTTACGTAAGTTTCTTTGATTTTTTTGTTTTGCCATTTTTCGATGGCTCGAATCTGCTTCTCTTTGAGCGCTAATTCTTTAATTTTTTCGTAGTCTTTACTGAAATCGGATGGGTGTTCCTCAAATTTCTTGGTAACCGTAAGAATCTTAAAACTGCTTTTTCCTGTATAATCTCTATCGGTATAGACTTTAGTCACTTCGCCTTCCTTCAAATTATATACTTGAGCACTTAGGGTAGGCTCCATTTTTGTAAGGTCAAATCTGGTGTCCAAACTTACAGGATTGACTAATTGTCCACCATTATTTCTTGTTTCTTTTTCATCGGAGAACTGTCGTGCTGCATCTGCAAAGGTAATATTACCCATAATTATTTCCCCTCGAATGCTGTCTATCTTATTGCGCGCCGCATCGATGGTCGCTTGAGAAACCTCCGGAAAAACGATGATATGCCTTACGTCAATCTCTTGACCTCGAACCTTATCAACTTTTAAGATATGATATCCAAATTCAGTTTCAAAAGGTTCACTTACTTCCCCTTCCAATAAAGAGAAAGCCGTGTCTTTAAACTCTTTGGCATACGGAGAATCCTTTCGAATCCCGGTAATAAGGCCTCCTTTAGCTGCTGTTGCATCTTTGGAATACAAAACTGCTTTGGTGGCAAAACTGGAACCATTTTCAACTATATCGGTTCTAAATTCTCTTAATCGGTCTATGACATCCCGTTTCGCCTCTTCTGTGATTTCAGGTTCTATAACGATCTGCGCAACTTCTACTTCAGCACTAAAATACGGGCGATCATCTTCAGGAATGGAGAAGAAAAACTCTCGAACCTCTTCGGGAGTCACTTCCACGTCTTCAACCACCTTTCGCTGCATTTCCGAAGCTAACATCAAGGTCTTATTTGTATTGAATAATTCTTGTCTTAGATCTTCTATGCTTTCCTTTTTGTAGAATTCGGCTACTTTTTTCTCATCACCTCCAAATTCGCCAATAATGTATTGCAATTGCTGTTCAATACGAGAAGTTATTTCCACATCGGAGACAAACAAACTGTCTACCTTTGCATGATGTGCATACAATTTGTCCTCCATCAATTTACCTAACAACTGACAACGAGTAACGTCCTCGACAGAAATTCCCTGCTGTCTTAATTCCAAGTAACTTTTATCGATATCACTATCCAGCACTACATATTCACCAATAACGGCAGAAACCCCTTCTGCTTTAAATCGCTTGAATGGTTTCACAGTATCCGTAGTAGTTTCAACCACTTCATCCTTGATCACATTGGTACTGTCAATTACAACTTCTTGAGCCGAAAGACCGGTCATAGCGAAGCATAGTAGAAAACCAAGTACTTTATTGAGGAGTATAGGTTTCAAATTTTTTATTCTTAATTGCATCTTTGGTAATATCCTTTTCTAATTTCTTTATCAGTTCCAGTTTTCTCTGGTTAATTAAGATTTGCTCAATGGTTGGAGAGACAAACGAAAGTGGAGCGACGTCGTTTCTTTCGAGCAGATCTTCAATTTTCACCAAATATACTCCTAATGAGTCTTGTAATCGAGTAAAATTGGATTTTTTTAACACTTGAGAGCTCGCCGATTGTAGAACCGGTAAATTTTGTACCAGCGTTTCTTTTTTAACCCAAATCGAATCGTTGAGATTGAAGGATTTGAATTTAATACTCAACTCATTTAAGGCGATTTTTTCCTCTGCATCAAAGCGTTTAAAATCTTCTTCCAGCTGGCGCAAATCGGCGAAATTTTCATCGACATGAACATACCTCACTTTCACCAATTCATCATTCAGCCTAAAGTTTTCCTTATTACTTTCGTAATACTCCTGTTTGGCATTTTCTGAAATAGAACTATCCAATTGCTTGGCGACGATTACATTTTTATAAGCCTCTGTATATAGATCGGTTTTGTATTGATCCACCAGCTTATCAAAATTTTCCAGTTCGGTAGTCGCCAAATTTATTTTAGCTTGATCGATGAGAAGTTGCTGCGTCGCCCACCGATTGATATAATTATTAACGATAAGTATACTGTCTTCTCTTGAAGTTGTCTCGGTTATTAATTCTGAAATATCCTCTTCATACAAATAGGACTCATTAACTCTAGCGATTGGTGTTCTAGGATCATCCTGCTTAAAATATTCACAAGCAGTAAGAGAAAATAGAACTATAAGGAGTAGGGAAAATTTCAGCATTTAAGAATCTAATTCTTTTTTAATTCTTTTTAAAACTTTTTTGTTGACCTCTACGGTGTACTTCTCTTTAAGACTTTGCATCCATTCTGTTTCCAGGTAGTTTTGATAGTCACTCATCACTCTTCCTCGAACATCGTCCAATTCTTTGGGTCCGGGAGCTAAAACTTCTTTTACTTTAATAATTACATGCGCATTATTCATCATATAAGTATCTGAAATTCCTTCCTCAAATTTAAATCCATCAGGAAGCTCTTTCGCTCCCTCTTCGAAAGTACCTTCGGTTACTATGACATATACCTTGTCGTCCTTGTTGATCGTTTCTTTAACTTCTTCAACCGATTTACCTTCTTTTAGCAATTGTTGTATTTGTTTTGCTAATTTTGCGCTCGTGGCTGCATAAGATTCTATAGTCGCTCTCTGCTTCCAAAGGTAATTTGATCTATTTTTGGCAAAGAAAGCTTCTTGACCTACGCTATCTAATTTGGCTTTATTCCACACATTATCACTCATTACCTCAAAAATGAGTAAACCATCTCTATACTCTCTAATAATAGAAGCATATTCATCATTTTCTTTTTCCAAAGTTTCTCTGAAATACTCCTTCAAAACCTTCGTTTCAAATTCGTCAAATATGGTCGATAACAAATTCATCTTTTGGCGATGTGGTCTCACTTTACCTTGGCGCTTGTTGATATATTGAGCAAATTCCTCGAAGTCAACTTTGCGAGTGCCTACAGTAAATATGATTTTGTTGTCCGCGTTAGGAACCGGCGTATATTTCCAATCACCCGATAGAACACTATCGGTTACATAGGTTTTAAAATAGGGCGCATACGAAGTTCCTTCAACTACGTTTAACTTCTCCTTTAATTGCTCTGTTACTGCATTCGTCACGATTTTTGATCGGTCACCAGACTTCACTTTGCGCTCTATTTCCATGCGCTTTTCTGAAAACGGCTTTCTCTCCAGCTTTTTAAGTAATTTTATGATATGCCATCCGAAGCGTGTTTGAACCGGTTCCGAAATATCTCCCGGATTTTCAAGAGCATAGGACATATTCTCAAATGGAGGTGCGTTTAAGTCTCCACGACTAAAATCGCGCATTTTACCACCTTTCATGGCCGTTCCTTTATCGTCTGAATATTGCTTGGCTAAATCCTCGAACTTCTCTCCTTGCAAAATTTGCGCATAGATATCATCGATTCTTTTCTTGGATTCTATCCCAACCGAATCATCTTTAGTAGAAATCATTATGTGAGCAACTGCGACCGGCGGCAGCTTCTCTCTACGATCATGAATTTTTATGATATGGTAACCAAATTGAGTTCTTACAATTTCTGAAATCTCACCCACCGGAGTAGCGTAAGCTACATTTTCGAAGGTATAAACCATGTCAAAGGCACTAAAATACCCTAAATCACCCTTCTTTTCTTTGGCACCAGGCTCTTCCGAAGTGGTAGAAGCTAACGTAGCGAAATCCTCACCGGCTAGTGCTCTCTTTCTTATACGTTCTATTTTATTGTACGCCGCTAAAGTGTCTTGAGCAATAGCGTCGAAATTACACATAATGAGAATATGTGAGGCATGTATTTCTTCCTTTCCGCGTTCATAAGCCTCTCTCACCAAATTACCGGTTACTTGATCTTCGTAAATGTAATTGCGAGATAGTTGTTCTTCGTATTTAGAAAAATCCCGAATATAAGATTCCCTCTCATCTAAATTTTGAGCGTAGGCCTCTGCTACCTTGAGTTTGTAATCCACGAACAGATCCAAATATCCATCTACGGTTTTCTGGTTTTCTTCCTGTACTAAGTCAAGATTCTTCTTATATACTTGTTTGAATTCCTTTGCATAGATTGGCTTATCGTCAATGGTAAGCAAAATGTCTTTCTTCTCTTGACCTAAAAGGCCGCTAATGGTTAAAAAAGATGCAAATAATAAGAATAGATTTGTTTTCATTTTCGTATTTAGGTTTATTTTCATTGAAGCCCAGCAAAAATATAAAAAAGCTAGGTTTACACAAGGTTCTTAACAGAACGTTATAAACACAAAAATGGTGCCTTTTCCAAAATGAAAAATGCGTAAATTGTAGTTCCATTATAAATTTTCATCTTATGAAATACACTTGTGAAATAAGTATCGACCTGCCCCGAGAAGAAGTGATTCGGAAACTTGACAATCCGGATAACATGAAACATTGGCAAAAAGGACTGGTGGGATATAAGTTCATCAAGGGGACGCCGGGTGAGGAAGGTGCAAAGATGGAACTCGAATATCTCATGGGTAAACGACATCTAAAAATGGTCGAAACCATCACCAAAAACAATTTCCCGCATGAGTTTCATGCCAATTACGACGCAAAAGGCGTGCATAATATACAGCGAAATTACTTTCATGAAGTTGACATGAACAAAACGAAATGGGTGAGTGAAAGTGAATTTCAGTTTTCAGGCTTCGGATTAAAACTCATGGGATGGCTTATGCCCGGTGCTTTTAAAAAACAATCCAATAAATATTTGGTGGACTTTAAAAATTTTGCTGAAAAAGGAGTTTCCATGGCAGAAAGTAAATAATGGAGAGAGTTAAACTCATTTGGGACTTTAGGGGTCCTAACGCCACACAAACGGCAAAGCACCACGCAATTCATCTAAATGAATTTGCTCAAATTGAGCAATTGGAGAACCCAATTATCGATGATGAATCCATAAATCCTAATCATCATATCGCCTTTATGGTGGTGGATAAATCGGTCATGAACGAATTAAGGGAACGGTTAAAGCCTACCAGAGGGCAATTGTATCGATCTTAAAACGAGCACCTAATTCTTCCGAAGTTAAAACAACAAGTCGTTAACATCTTTATAAAAGATTTCATTTTCTCCGAAATTATAGTATTATTGCGCCAAATTTAAACACCTAATACTTATGAAGTTATTAAAGATTATTTTTCTTTTTATCTGTGTATCTACAGCTGCTCAACAAACTAAGGTGGGAACCGTGGACATCGATTTTATTCTCTCCAAAATGCCCGAAATGGAAACCGTTCAGAAGCAAGTAGAGGAATATAGTAATTCGCTCAACACACAGCTTACTCAAAAATTAGACAACTACAAGGCTATGGTCGCCGATTATCAATCCAATGAAGTGAGTTTCACCATTGCTCAGAAGAAAACCAAGCAGGATTCCATTTTTGCGCTGGAAAACGACATTACTAAGTATCGCCAAAACGCCGGGACACTTATTTCTTTAAAACAGGAGGAGTTTTTAAATCCGTTGTACCAAAAAGTAGGTGTTTCCTTAGAAAAAATAGCGGAAGCGCAAGGATACACTCAAGTTTTGTTGCGCGATAATAGTGTGGTTTATGTGGACAATAGATTCGACTTAACTATTGCTATCCTTAACGATATGGGAATTGAAGTGAAGAGAGAAGAGTAGATTTTTTCTCCTTTCTGAAATATTAGAGCGTCGCGCTATTTCTTTTAACGGGAATAGTTAGGCGCTTCTTTCGTAATGGCTACATCGTGAGGATGACTTTCGGTAATCCCAGAAGCCGTTATTTTTACAAATTGCCCAGTTTCCTTTAAAGTCTCAATATCCTTCGAACCACAATATCCCATTCCAGCTCTTAATCCGCCGATAAATTGAGTCATACTTTCTACCAAATCTCCTTTGTAAGGAACACGACCTACGATTCCTTCCGGAACGAGTTTTTTAATATCGTCTTCCACATCTTGGAAATATCGATCCTTGGAACCCTGTTTCATGGCTTCGACAGATCCCATCCCTCGATAGGATTTAAATTTTCTTCCCTCGTAAATAATGGTTTCCCCCGGTGACTCTTTAGTTCCGGCTAACAAAGAACCCAGCATCACACTATCGGCACCCGCAGCGATCGCTTTGGGAATGTCTCCGGTATATCGAATACCTCCATCGGCAATCACGGGTACTCCAGTTCCTTTTATCGCTGCTGCCACTTCTAAAACGGCAGAAAATTGCGGATAACCAACTCCTGCCACAACTCTGGTGGTACAGATGGAGCCGGGTCCAATTCCAACTTTAACGGCATCGGCGCCTGCATCGACCAAATATTTAGCTGCATCGGCGGTGGCGATATTACCCACAACCACATCGAGACTTGGAAACTTTTCTTTTACCATTTTAAGGACAGAAACCACTCCTTTGGTATGCCCATGAGCCGTATCAATGATAACGGCATCTACTTGAGCATTTACCAATGCCTCTGCTCTGTCCACAGCATCACTGGTCACTCCTAAGGCAGCGGCTACTCTTAATCTTCCATATTGGTCTTTGTTCGCAATAGGTTTTAAGGTAAGCTTGGTGATATCTCTGAAAGTAATCAAGCCCAATAATGTTCCATTGGACTCCACCACTGGTAATTTCTCAATTTTATTTTCCTGAAGAATGATTTCGGCATCTTTCAATGAGGTGCCTTTACTCACGGTTACTAAATTTTCAGAAGTCATTACCTCATACAAGGGTCGAGAATAATTCTTTTCAAATCGGAGATCGCGATTGGTCACTATCCCAATAAGTTTTCCACTATCATCGATGATAGGAATTCCACCAATTTTATATTCACGCATGGTATTTTGAGCATCTCCAACGGTAGCATCCTTCTTTAAAGTAACCGGATCTTGAATCATGCCACTCTCGGCTCTTTTCACCTTCCGAACCTCGGCAGCCTGCTGCTCCATGGTCATATTTTTGTGTAACACTCCAATTCCACCTTCCCTCGCCATGGCAATAGCCATCGCACTTTCAGTAACTGTATCCATGGCCGCCGAAACGATAGGAACGTTTAAACTGATGTTTTTGGTAAACTTGGTTGAAATGGAAACTTCTCGGGGTAAAACTTCGGAAAAGGCAGGCACCAAAAGGACGTCGTCGTACGTTAGAGCTTCACCTAGAATTTTCTGATTGTGTGCAGTCATCGCAATTAAAATTATTTCCGAAGAACCGGAAGTGTTTACTATTTAATTGCGTGCAAATATACAACTAATTGTTGAGAGTTGGCTTTTTATAAAGTTGAATTAGAACGAGGGTAGCACCCACCAAATAAACTAACGTCATTATTACACCCGAAATCATCACCAACCATTTCATCCATAAAATTCCCGTCCATAAGAGATAAATGCCGCCAAACGTAAGTACAATCGAGAAGAAAGGCTCTATCATAAGAAAGGCCTTGAGTCTTTTTGGAATCGAGGTGATGGCAATAAGCCCGCCTAGCAAGAAAAAAATAAACGAAATCGATAAGATATGGGTGTGCAATATGGTTAACATTTCGCGCTCCCCTTTTTTAAACTTCATTACCGTTACAGTTTCCTGCTCTTCATTGCCCAAATAGTTTTGTTCAATTCCAATTGGATTGTCGGAATCGGTATTACGCACAAATTGCAGCCCGGTAATGTAGCCGATACTCAATACTACCACAAACGCAGCAATAAAATGCTTGACGTAATTTGGTAAAGTATGAATTCGACCGTGAAACTCCATCTACAATAAATTTAACTGCTGAAGTTCTTTCAAGCTCACGAAGAGTTCGTTCATTGCTTTAGTCATAGAACGCACCGAAATGGTAGCACCACTTATGGGAATAATGTCCTCGTTGTATTTTAGCTCTTCAGATTCCGATGAAGCTCCTTCGAATTGACGTAACCAGCGTTTACTGCCAATTTCACCACCGTATTCCTCACGATATATGAGCACCTTGCTCTTAACCACAATCATTTCTTTGTCGAACAGCACCAAATAATCGAAAGTGGCCGTTTTGCTCGGGGCATTACCAATATATCCATATCCTAAAAAAGTATCTCCATCGGTGATTTTAAAGAAATTATCTTGTCCAAATTCGGAAGAAGTTAACCTATTTGCCTCTTCCGAAAATGTAATTATTTCTTTGCTGAAAGTATCGGTTTGATAAAATTTCGCAATTACCTTATCGGCTTTCTTTTCCACTTTTTCTGGTATTAGAAAAGCTGAAAAAACTAGCAAACAAAGACATAAAGAAAAGATTCTATAAATCATAAGGCAAAGGTATTAAAAAGTCATGTTCCACCTCTTCAAACAGAGGTGGAATCACGACCACTTCAAAATATGTAAACAATCACTAACATTCTAAAACCAAACTCCAATTCCGAAGTTTAATCGGTTATCGACATCTCCGTTTTCAACATTATTATCTCTAAACTGATAATCTCCTTTCACCACTACTCCAGGTGCGATATGATATGTTAAGCCCGTAGTGATATCGGTTCGATTATATGCGTCGTTCCGTACCAAACTTCCAGCGGTACTTGCGTGGGTATCATAATTTTCATAGCGCGCAAAAGCAAATAATTTTTGCTTGGCGCTTATGGGTAAAAGGTTGTATGATACTTCTCCGTAATATCCCATTAAGGCGCTACCGAGGTCACGATCGGTAAGCATATTATATTCTTCAGTATCACTTAGAGAAGCATAAATGAATTGTCCTCTAGCGGCGAATTTTCGGAAGGCATAACGAGCATCTAACCCCACCATGGAGATTCCGATGTTTGCTCCATCAAATTCCTCAACATCGTCTTCTGCTTGCGTACTTCCGAAGTAACCTGCAAGACCTAATCTCAAACCAGGAATTCCGTAATATTCAACTTTGGTCGACAAGGTAGGACTATCGACTGTGGATTTAATCGCTTTCTGACGTCCGCTTCGCAATCCATTACTTCCTTTTAGAAGACCACTCACTCCTCCTTCACCATCTGCTTGAGTAGAACTAAATCCGTTAAAAACATAGGCTTGATAAGACATAGAGGCATCGGGGAATCTACCCGTCACCCCAACTCCTATTTCTCTCCATGTAGTAGGTACAATAACATTGTCTACAGCTGGACGTTCGGTTCCGTTAAAAGTAGTAGGTTCATGATACTCGTTGATGATTCCCATGGGCACCAACATCAATCCGCCACGTAAACTTGTGTTATCCCCTATGGCATAATTTACGAAGGCTTGCTCGACGAATATTTCTTCTACATGCTCCACCTCTATTTCCGTTACGAACTGTGTCTTTTCGTTGAATTTATATCCAAATAACAGCACCAAGCGTTGGACGTCTAATTCTCCATTATCTGCTTCCGGCTGATTATAAGTAATCTCGCCATAAGCACCTACTGTCACTGCCTTACCGTAATTCCCGGAAAGTATTCTTTGGGCAGCATTCATTTGTTTTTGAGGGTCGAACTGAATGGAATCTTGTCTTGTTTGTGAGTAAAGTGAACCAAATGTGAAAAGGGCTACACTTAATAGGGCAAATTTCATTAATTTTTATTTAGACTGATTATAAATAGAATGGTTTAACAGCCGCAAAAATACTTCTGAAATTATTTTTTCACAAGTTTATTTAGAATTAATTTAAATAAAAATAGTGTTAAAATCGTAGCCTATTCAAACAGAACTATTTGGCAGAAACTTTCAGTTCTTTTTCATATTGCATTTTGGCCAACGACGCCCATTGAAGCAGTAAGTTTTTGTCATTCTCATTGAGTTCTCCATGCAACCAAGTATAGCTATCCAACGGCATATGACCTTCCTTCACCTCCTCTATAACTTCCTCTAGTTTATGATCCTTTTTCTTTGTGGAATACGACTCCCATTTCGAAACATTAAACTTACCTTTCCCGTGCCTCACATGATCATCCAGATAATAAGATACAGGTGCAATCTCTGCGTACCACGGATACTGAGTTTGATTACTATGACAATCATAACAATTCGCCTTCAATATAGCTGCAACTTCCAAACTGAGCTTGGTTTCCTTTTCAAAAAAAGAAACACTTTCATATCCGCCGTTGTTTTTATCCGGCCTAATAAACTGCAACACAATAAGAACTGCCAATGCTAATAATAGTACGTATCGAATGATCTTCAACATGAATTATCCTTTTATTGATTTCAAATATAAAATTACAGATTTTCTAATATCAAAAGCCGGTTCGGACGGTTTGGGTTTATAAATTTTTATGACTCCTTCATTTTCGGGTTTTAAAAATGGTATATCACGACCTTTCAGCAAGTAATCACTAAAGGCAATGGTATAAGTTTTTTCAGCATCAATCAAGGCACCACCAATGGTCCATTTTCCTTCTGAATTCTCTGAAATATTAAATCGTTGTAAATAGGCTCCTTTTCCTCGCTGCGCTTTTCCATAGTCTAAAACTTCTGTCAACAAACTCCCCTTCAAATCAACCTTTAGAGATCCTCCACCAAATGGTAACACTCTAAAAATATCCATGCTGGTCACTTCTCCCGCCAACATATCGTCTATTCTAATCGAACCACCATTTACCAATGCCCCGTCCACCTCATTATCGAAAGCAACCGCCATAGACTGGGTAATGATTCCTCCTAAATTTGTTTGAATTCCTCTACTCGCACTGTCGGTTCCATCTAATGGAGTTCGGGCATAATAAATCTGTTCGTACGGATCTGCCACCACATCTTTAATATTATTATCCAGAATAGCATTCCATTTATCAACTATTGCTTTGACCTTGGGTTGCGACTTTATCTTTTCATCTATCGGCATCAAGTGAGAATCAATCTCTAAATTGCCATTCATGGTATTAAACGTTAATGTATGTATATAAATGGTCTTGGCGTTGGCGTCTGCC
>JABDKT010000114.1 GCA_013002065.1 Flavobacteriaceae bacterium | reverse complement strand
TGTGTATAAGAGACAGCACTAAAGCTGGATTGCAGCTCTGTGTATTTATAAAGCATGTTCAAGACGATATTAGGAATAGCATCTCGTTTCAATATATAAACAATACGCATTCCTTTTCGATCCGATTCGTCACGAATGTTAGAAATACCTTCAATTTTCTTGTCGTTTACCAAGTCGGCCGTTTTCTTGATCATATTAGCCTTGTTCACTTGATAAGGAATTTCAGTCACAATAATACACTCTCGGCCATTCACTTCCTCAAAATGTGCCTTTCCTCGCATCACCACTCTTCCTCTACCCGTATGGAAAGCATCTCTCACTCCTTCATAACCATAAATCACACCTCCGGTTGGGAAGTCGGGTGCTTTAACAAACTGCATCAATCCATCAATATCAATCTCGTTATTATCGATATAGGCAACGGTACCGTCAATTACCTCGGTAAGATTGTGCGGCGGCATATTGGTAGCCATCCCAACAGCGATCCCCGAAGCACCATTGATAAGCAATCCCGGCACTTTAGTGGGTAACACAGTAGGTTCTTGAAGCGTGTCGTCAAAATTTAATTGATGATCGACAGTTTCTTTGTCGATATCGGCAAGCATCTCTTCGGAAATTTTCTGCATCCGCGCCTCTGTATATCGCATGGCGGCTGGGCTGTCTCCGTCGATAGAGCCGAAGTTTCCTTGCCCGTCTACCAACATATATCTCAAACTCCATTCCTGGGCCATTCTAACCATGGCATCGTAAACGGAAGTATCCCCATGAGGGTGATATTTACCTAAAACTTCTCCTACAATTCTTGCAGATTTTTTATGAGCACTACCTGCTCTAACACCTAATTCGTGCATTCCGTATAAAACGCGTCGGTGAACTGGTTTCATACCATCACGAACATCTGGCAATGCACGTGACACAATGACCGACATCGAGTAATCGATGTACGCCGATTTCATTTCATCTTCTATGTTAATCGGGATTAATTTTTCGCCTTCAGCCATATAACTTTTCTTGTATTATTTTGGTTAAAAATCTAAGAAAGCAAGATACATTATTTTGCAAGTTTTAACAGTGAAATCAAGGCCTAATATTCACTATTTTATTAACAAATATTTAGTTGGAAACCGTTAATAACTATCGTACTTTGGTCTTTGTTTTTAGTAAGATTTTTGTTCCTTTTACTACTACCTCATTGATTGAGGTATAATTTTTGAAAGAAACTAGTAATATTTAATTATTTTAGACGAATAGGAGTAAGATATATGGATGATAATTTTTCACCGAGAGTAAAGGATGTAATCGCTTACAGCAAAGAAGAAGCATTGCGTTTGGGCCACGATTTTATTGGCACCGAACATCTTATGCTTGGATTATTGCGTGATGGCAATGGAAAGGCTGTAACCATCTTAAATGCGTTGGACATTGATCTCAACCATTTGAGAAGAAAAGTGGAAATCCTTAGCCCTGCAAACCCAAGTGCAGGCGCCTCGGCAAACGATAAAAAGAATTTACATTTAACCAGACAGGCAGAGCGTGCCTTAAAAACGACCTTCTTAGAAGCAAAACTTTTTCAAAGTTCTTCTATAAATACGGCGCATTTACTGCTGTGTATTCTAAGAAACGAAAACGATCCCACCACAAAGTTGCTGCACAAGATGAAAGTGGACTATGATGGTGTAAAAGACCAATTCAAACTTATGATTACCAACGACGAAGATTATATTGAACCACCCACTTCCGAATCATTCCCAAATGAAGACGATGATGCTGCTACAGGCGATGGAGATAAAGACAACTTATTCTCTGGCTCTAGTTCGGCCAAGGGGAATAAAAAATCCAAAACGCCTGTACTGGATAACTTTGGGCGTGACCTTACAGCCCTAGCCGAAGAAGGAAAATTGGACCCTGTTGTTGGTCGAGAAGCTGAAATACAGAGGGTTTCTCAAATATTAAGTAGAAGAAAAAAGAACAACCCTTTACTTATCGGTGAACCCGGTGTGGGTAAATCGGCGATTGCCGAAGGTTTAGCCCTTCGAATCGTGCAACGTAAAGTTTCCCGTATTCTTTATGATAAGAGAGTAGTTACTTTGGATTTAGCGAGCTTAGTCGCCGGTACCAAATATCGCGGTCAGTTTGAAGAACGAATGAAAGCCGTGATGAACGAATTGGAGAAGAACGACGACATCATTCTATTCATTGATGAAATTCACACCATTGTTGGTGCCGGAGGCGCTACAGGTTCATTGGATGCTTCCAATATGTTCAAGCCAGCTTTGGCTAGAGGTGAAATTCAATGTATAGGAGCGACAACTTTAGATGAATACCGTCAGTACATTGAGAAAGACGGAGCTTTAGAGCGAAGATTTCAGAAGGTATTGGTAGAACCTACCACGGTGGAGGAAACCATTGAAATCCTTCAGAATATAAAAGATAAATACGAGAGTCATCACAACGTAAGTTATACCGATGCTGCTTTAGAAGCTTGTGTCAAACTTACCAATCGATACATGACAGAGCGATTCCTTCCAGACAAAGCCATTGACGCCTTGGATGAAGCCGGTTCTCGCGTGCACATTACTAATATTAATGTTCCTGAAAAGATTCTCACCATAGAATCTAAGCTTGAAGAAGTTCGTGAACTCAAAAATTCTGTGGTTAAAAAGCAGAAATACGAAGAGGCTGCAAAGCTCAGAGACGATGAAAAGAACCTCGAAAAGGAATTAGCTACAGCGCAGGAAGCTTGGGAGAAAGAATCCAAACTACATAAAGAGTTGGTCGACGAAGAAGAGGTAGCCGAAGTTGTTTCTATGATGACCGGAGTTCCCGTAAATCGAATTGCACAAACCGAAAGCAACAAATTAGCTGCCCTACCCGATCGTATTAAAGGAAAAGTGATAGGACAAGACGAGGCCGTTGTCAAAGTGGTTAAGGCGATACAGCGAAACCGTGCCGGACTTAAAGATCCAAACAAACCTATTGGATCATTTATTTTCTTAGGGCAAACAGGTGTTGGTAAAACACAATTGGCAAAAGTATTGGCTCGTGAACTTTTCGACAACGATAATGCGTTGGTTCGTATTGACATGAGTGAGTATATGGAAAAATTTGCTGTTTCCAGGTTGATTGGAGCACCTCACGGATATGTTGGTTATGAAGAAGGTGGTCAGCTCACCGAGAAAATACGAAGAAAGCCTTATGCCGTAGTGCTTTTGGATGAAATTGAAAAAGCTCATCCCGACGTATTTAATATGTTACTTCAGGTGCTGGACGATGGTTATTTGACAGATAGTTTGGGAAGAAAGATCGATTTCAGAAATACTATAATCATCATGACTTCCAATATTGGGGCGCGAAAGTTGAAGGACTTCGGACAAGGAGTTGGATTCGGTACCGCGGCCAAGGAAAGTCAGGCAGATGCCAATGCCAAAAGTATTATCGAAAATGCCTTGAAAAAAGCATTCGCTCCTGAATTTTTAAATCGTGTGGATGATGTGATGGTATTTAATGTTTTGGAAAGAGAACACATTCATAAGATAATCGATATTGAATTGGATAAACTCTTCGGAAGAATTACGGATCTAGGATACAACCTCACCCTTACTGAAAAGGCGAAAGATTATATTGCCGATAAAGGCTTCGATAAGGATTATGGAGCCAGACCGTTAAAGCGAGCCATTCAGAAGTATATTGAAGATGCACTTGCAGAGGAGATTATCAATTCCAACTTGAAAGAAGGTGATTCTATTACTATCGATCTGGACGAAAAGGCCAAAGAGCTGAAAATAAAAATCAAAAAACAAAAAAAGGCTACGGAATCGTAGCCTTTTTTCTTCACCCTACCCGTCGTGGACAAGGACAAAATAAAATCGCGGATAGAGGAAGAAATTCTCTTAACGCAAGAGTTAGTCGAGAAATATAAAGAACTCACAAAACCCATAGCTCCCGAAAATGCCATAGGGCGTGTTTCTAGAATGGACGC
>JABDKT010000088.1 GCA_013002065.1 Flavobacteriaceae bacterium | reverse complement strand
CCTTTAGGTTTATTATTCAATAAAGACCCCAATGTGCTTTCAGTTTTCTACGGAATGTTTTTCATGGTATTAATAAGTCAGCCGCTGAATGCCCTCGGTTTTACCTTCGACGCCATTTTTAAAGGCTTGGGTGAGATGAAATATCTTCGGAATGTTTTGTTAGGGGCCACGATCATAGGATTTATCCCCGTGTTATATCTTTCAAAATATATGGAATGGGGGCTTATTGGAATTTGGGCCGCCTTATTGGTCTGGATAGCCTATCGCGCCGTTGCCCTCCTTATTAAATTCCGAAGAAAATACATGCCATTGGTTGAAAATAAATAACTTTACCGAAATTATTCGGACAATAATTAAAGCTAAACGATCCAGCAGATGAGTGAGATTCGAATTACGAAAATGTTTTCTTTTGAAACGGGGCACGCCCTCTATGGGTATGATGGAAAATGCAGAAACGTTCACGGACATAGTTATAAGCTATCGGTGACGGTGATAGGGAACCCAATTTCGGATAATTCGCATGTGAAATTCGGAATGGTCATCGACTTTGGTGACCTTAAGAAAATTGTGAAAGAAGAGATTGTAGATGTATTTGATCACGCCACTGTATTCAATAAAAACACACCCCATGTCGAACTGGCGAAAGAACTGGAAAACCGTGGACACAATGTGCTTTTAGTAGATTATCAGCCCACCAGTGAAATGATGGTGGTTGATTTTGCTGAAAAGATCAAGGAAAGATTACCCAATAACATTCAACTACATTCGTTAAAACTTCAGGAAACAGCGACCAGCTATGCTGAATGGTTCGCGGCCGATAACTAAACCCAACATGCAAATACCTTCCGGTAAGAAAATATACTTTTCGAGCGACAATCACTTGGGGGCTCCCACTTACGACGATAGTTTGCCTCGAGAAAAGAAATTTGTTCGTTGGTTGGATATGGTAAAAGATGATGCGGCAGCTATATTTTTATTGGGCGATTTATTCGATTTCTGGTTCGAGTACAAAACGGTGGTTCCTAAAGGGTTTGTTCGTGTTTTAGGGAAGCTGGCCGAAATTAGCGACAGCGGTATCCCAATTTATTTCTTCGTGGGTAATCACGACTTGTGGATGCGAGACTATTTTGAAAAAGAACTCAATATCCCAACCTACCATGAACCCAAAGAGTTTGAATTTAACGGAAAGCTTTTCTTTCTGGGTCATGGCGATGGGAAAGGTCCGGGAGACAAGGGTTATAAACGAATGAAAAAGGTGTTTACCAACCCTTTCTTTAAATGGTTATTTCGTTGGTTTCACCCAGAATTAGGAATGCGCCTCGCACAGTATTTATCGGTTAAAAATAAATTGATTTCCGGTGATGAGGACAAAACCTTCTTGGGGGAAGAAAATGAGTGGTTGGCACAGTATGCTCGACGAAAACTTGAGAGTAAACATTATGATTTCTTCGTTTTTGGACATCGACATCTTCCCATGGAAATTAAAGTGGGTGAAAACTCTACTTATTTTAATTTAGGCGATTGGATAAGTCATTATACCTATGGTGTGTTCGATGGAAATTCATTCGAATTGAAGAAATTCGAGGATTCTACTTCTCTATAAAGTTCTATTTCAGTAAATAAGACAGGGTAAGTGCATCCAATTTACCATCGGGAAGCAATCCGTTTTGGTCTTCAAAACTTTGCAAAGCAGTAAAAGTTTCACGATTAAACAAGCCGTCTTGCTTAATGGAATCACCTTTCTCATTTAACAACCGTTGAACTTCAAAGATCAATGCTCCTGACTGACCTAGACGAAGTGAATTCCCCTCCGGATTGGCATAAAACATTTTCTGAACCATTAGATTTCGTTCCATTTCGGAATTCATCTCTTTGGGTTCTTTTTTCTTCATTGGATTTTTAATCTGTGATTCGAAATACCCTACATTGGCTAGCAACTCTCGATATGTATTCACCGCAGCTTTAGTGCGTTCGTTGTCTTTCTTGGGGTTTCGAACATCAATCTTATGAGCACTCCATTGAGTGATGATATGGCCATTCACTGCTTCAATTGCCCGGTGATAGTCTAACAATAATCCTTTGTTTGCTAATTCCACCTTGAGATCTTCGGGAATAGTATATTCGTATTCGGAAAGTGAAAAACGTTTGTACTTTTTGTACTGTCCATAGACAATCACTCCAAGTATAACAACTAACAGAAAAATGATAATCTGTTTCATAAGATCTTAATTGGTTAGCCTCATAAAGATAATAAATCAGCTTTTAATATCTCTAAGACGCATTTGAATGCTCGTATTACCTTGCCAGGTATTCTCATCAAGACTGTAAACGGCCTTAAACAGGTTTCCGTTGCAAGCAAGGTCTTTTTTATCTCCCAGACCAAATCCAATAGCCACCAACTTCATGGTTCCCCCTTGATGAATCGTTAGTTTTAAATGAGTCTTGTCTTCCCCCACACACTTACCGTATCCCGAGTCTCTAAGGTTTTGGGTAAGGAATACCGGAGCCATATTTCCGGGGCCAAAAGGTGCAAACTGCTTTAGAATTCTAAAAAATTTAGAGTTGATGTCTTCTAATTTGAGTTCCATATCTACCTTGATCTCGGGTGTGAGTAGCTTAGGATCTATGGTTTCTGAAACCACTTTTTCAAATTCATTCTTAAATTTCAAATAGTCTTCCTCGAGTAAAGTTAATCCAGCCGCATATTTATGCCCACCAAATTGTTCGATATACTCCGAACAGCGTTCTATGGCATTGTAAACATCAAATCCGCGAACCGATCTTGCCGAAGCAGCCAATTTATCACCACTTTTGGTAAAGACTAAGGTAGGACGATAATAAGTTTCTGTAAGACGTGAGGCGACAATACCAATAACTCCCTTGTGCCAATTGGGATCATAAACCACCGTAGTCATATTCTTCTGTTCCGAATTTTCTTCAATTTGAACCAATGCCTCCTTGGTTATCAATTTGTCGGCATCCTTTCTATCCTGATTAAATTGTTCTATTTCCGAAGCAAAAGAAGCCGCCAAATTTATATCGGTTTCGGTGAGTAGAGTTACCGCGTGATTTCCATGCTTCATTCGTCCTGCAGCATTAATTCGCGGAGCTATGATGAACACTACATCGGTGATGGTCAATTTTTCTTTTTTTACCTGCTGAAGAATCGCCTTAAAACCAATTCTAGGATTGCTGTTGATCACCTTTAAGCCGTAATAGGCCAAAATCCGATTTTCGCCTGTGATGGGAACGATATCGGCGCCAATAGCAGTAGCCACCAAATCCAAATACAGCAATAAATCATCTAAAGTTTGACCTCGATTCGTAGCTAATGCTTGCACTAGTTTAAAACCAACTCCGCAGCCACATAGTTCTTTATAGGGATAGTCACAATCGTCTCTTTTTGGGTCTAAGACGGCCACGGCATCGGGTAATTGATCTCCCGGTCGGTGATGATCGCAAATAATGAAGTCTATATCCTTTTCCGAAGCATATTTAACTTTTTCAATTGCTTTTACCCCGCAATCCAGCGCAATGATTAATGAAAAGCCATTGTCTTCTGCAAAATCGATTCCTTGGTAAGAAATACCATAGCCTTCCTCGTAGCGATCTGGAATGTAAGTAGCGACATTTGGATAGTAAGATTTTAAATATGAAGAAAGCAGAGCGACACTGGTCGTGCCGTCCACATCATAGTCTCCGTATATGAGAATGTTTTCATATTCGGAAATTGCCTTTTCGATTCTCATCACTGCCGTGTCCATATCCTTCATGAGATAAGGATCGTGCAATTTTTCTAAAGACGGACGAAAGAATTCCTGAGCCTGCTCGTAGGTCTCAATTCCTCGTTGCACTAAAAGAGTAGCGATATTGGCATCTACACCCAAAGCAACGGACAAATCGGCCACTTTTTGCGGTTCAGGTTTTGGTAAAAGGGTCCAACGCATGTTTTACTGAAATAGCTTTGGGAAGGAAGATAGTAAAGGTACAAATTAGATTTTAAAATTAATACGAAGATTTTTGTGGACAGCGTGAGAGAATTGTAATTTCGAATTTCAGAAAAACAAAATTATGCCTTTAGTCACTCCTCTTTCTCCGGAACACGATCCAGAAACCAAAAAACTCGCCGAATTCTTTAACGAAACCCTGGGTTTCTGCCCTAATAGTGTTCTTA
>JABDKT010000043.1 GCA_013002065.1 Flavobacteriaceae bacterium | reverse complement strand
AATTTATATGCAGGAGATTCCAATAGATGAAATCAACCGGGTAGAATGGGTCGATAAAATCCCTTCTATGGAGAGGGATCACGGGTTTTCGGCATGGGAAAAAGAAAAGGGAATTTTTATTGACTCTGTAAACCTAAACCGGAAAATTTACGTATTTGTAGATAACCTGACACACAGAAAGATCAAGTTACGGTACCGCGATTCCCTAGAACTATATGTCAACTTATCAGATTCTACGGAGTCCACGGTTCTTTTTAATAAACTTTCGGTTGGGAAAGAATGATTAGTAACAATTTTTAATGAAATTTTAAGTTAATCAATTGTGACTTTCAACGACCTATGAAAAAAATACTAGTATTAGTTTTCTTACTGCCCCTAATAAGCCAGGCCCAGCATAACTTATCGGTAGAAATAAATGGGGTGAGAACGTCTAACGGATCTATAAAAGTGGCCGTTTACAACAAATCTGACAATTTTTTAAAATTCGACCAGGTGTTTAAGGCGGATAGCGTGAAAGCTCAAAAAGGGATTACCCGAATTTCCCTGAATGATCTACCGGAAGGAGAATATGCCCTTGCCATATTCCACGATGAAAATAATAACGAGAAATTGGATACCAATTGGCTTGGTGTCCCCAAGGAAGACATTGGATTTTCAAACGCAAGTATGAAGACCTTTGGTCCTCCACCCTACAAGGAGTGTGCTTTTAAGCTCATAAATTCCCACGAAATTCAAATTTCGCTCTAAACGTTAAAGTAGCGTTTCCACACTGTTATTTAACTTAAATGTATTGGTGACAGCATTGTTTTTGGGTATCTTTTTAGGACTAAAAAGATGATCATGGAAACAAAAAATCTCACTGAGACCAAAGAGGTCGCGCAAAAATTAGTTACCTGGTTTAACCAGGGCGACATGAACAAATGCTACCAGGAGCTATACAGCCCAGAAATTGTTAGCATTGAAACCGGCGATGATTCAGAGATGGGTCATTTAGAAGGTATGGAAGCCGTCCAGAAAAAAGGAGAATGGTGGCAAAACACTTTTGAGGTTCACAGTTCTAATGTTTCCGAACCACAAATTGCCGATAATTATTTTTCGGTTCGTTATGACATGGACACCACCCACAAACCTTCAGGACAACGTTCAGAAACCTCTGAAATTGGCGTTTATAAGGTAGAAAACGGGAAAATTGTCCGCGAACAATTCTTTTACGACCGCTAATCCTGATTCCTGCGCTTCAATTATTGATACGTAGTAATTTTAATAACCCCATTTCCGCCTCGCGACCCATAAAATGATGTGTCAGGGCCGGTAAGGGCTTCTATTTTCTTAACATTTATACTTTCTACCAGCTCATCTGCAGCCCGGAATGAGTTGCCTACAATATAATCGTCAATAATATACAAGGGCTCTACTGCCCCCGGCTGGGTTGATTCAGAGGAGGTTTTTGTAAACACGGGTACGCCATTACGTACGATAACTCCCGGCAACTGCCTAATCCTGTTTAATAAAGAAATTGCCGCCCGGTTACGTTGCTCAGGAGATTCTGTTTCAATAGCCGACTGTTTAGCCCCGGGTTTTGTTGTACTGCAACTTCCTAAGCCCATTAGCAGACAAAGGGAAAACATAGTCACTAATCTCATTATTTCCATTTTTGAAGTGAAAAGATACAATATTGGAACCAAACTGTGATTTTGGAAATAATCAATGTTTTTTAGCGTTTATTATTAAGGCGATAAGCATAGACCCATGTTTAAGCCTGCCCAAACTTAACCAAACTACTTAACCATGAACGGTATTCACAGGCTTGTGCTTCTCTGTTTCTTCTTATATGGTTCATTTTCTCAAGCCCAGCATGAGGTACAGATAGACGGCAGACTTCAACCTTTACTCAATGATTTTTTTAAGTATTGTGAAAGCTATGGGATTGACTATCACGAAAAACTTTTTCAATTAAAGGAAATTGATATTGTAAACAATCTTCCCCTAGAAGAAAAAAACACTGTATTAGGGGTGGTACTTCGAGATGATTCCGGGAAAGCAGAACGAATAGTCATAAATTGGGCCGCTTCAATTGATCCCGAAATTCTTAAAGTAGTTGCCTTTCACGAGTTTGCCCATCATTTTCTGGATTACAAGCACACTTGTCAGGATTGTGATGAAATAATGGCTGTAA
>JABDKT010000291.1 GCA_013002065.1 Flavobacteriaceae bacterium | reverse complement strand
CGAGTGCACGTGTAGAGACTTGCATCTTATCGAACTATCATGATTTTAGAGACCTTGGTCTCCAGCGCGTCGTCTGTTGTAATCATAACCATATAAACGCCTGATGCAACTCTATAATTGCCAAAAGCGGTTGTGTCCCAAAGCACACTTCCACCTTCACTGGTAGTTTCAAAAACAAGATTGCCTTCTATATCGGTAATTTTTACGTTCGCGTTGGCCGTAAGTCAGTCGATGGTCACATTTCCGGTAAAACCGGGACGCACCGGATTAGGAAAAGCATATACATTTTCTAAGTTGTCCCTTGGAGCAGTTGAAGTGCCATCAAAAGCGACCAAGCCATTTATGGTCGCAAAATAGACGCGTCCGTTTAATTCGTCGATTGCAATATCCTGAACATTATTGGAGGGTAAGGGGGAATTATCTTTGGTAAAACGGAGTAAAGTTTCTTGTCCGTTGGGCGAAAGGTAAAAGACTCCCGAAGTTGCCGTGGCCACCCATTTATTGTTGGACCCATCTACTTCGATATCGGTAATGGACTGCTCGAACAATAGTTCCTGCGGAATTCCATCGTCCAATATGATAATTGACTGAGATTCCACATTGTTGAGATCTTCAAAAAAACCACCCACATTAAATATCACTCTTAATCCGCTAATAGTACCAATCCAAAGTCGGTTTTGGTTATCAAACTCCAAGGCTCTCACATTTCGGTTGGATAGATTTCCGTTTCCGGAGCCTTCGTCGATACGATTTAGAATACCGTTATTAGGGTTGTACCCAACCAAGCCGTTTTCAGCAGTACCAAAGAAAACATAACCTTCTCTACTTATCTTCAATTCGGTGAGGGCGAGCTCATTTTCTCCATTCAACACATCACTAAAATCGATCTTCGTAAATTGATTGGAAGGTGATTTTCTAATGAGACCGTTGTTTAGTTTGGACTGCACGAACCACAAATTTCCTTGACGGTCGAAATCGGAGCCAAAAATTCGAATCCCAACATCCGGATCGTTGAATGGTATTTCTAGAGGACTGTTATTCTGATTGAAAAGCTCAACAGGTGTTTGATCGTTAATTTCTAAAAGTCCGCCTATGTATGAACTCATATAAACTTCATTTGGATTCTCCCGATTGATCGTCACATTTACGATATCGGTAGCGCCGGTGATTTCAGAATAAGGAATATTGGTCCAAGTACTATCTCTTAAGTTACTTATTCCTAAGCGGCTCAATGGATTGAACGGATTAAAATTCACACTTATATCTCCGAATACCACCCAAAGCTGTCCTGGAGTGGCGTCGATCGAAAAAGGCCTGTTAAGAATTGGACCGTCGGGAAGTATTTGTGTTGCTGAAAAGGAACCGTATGGCACAATTAAAAGGCCGTTTTCAGCAGTACCTAAATACATATTGTTTCCAAAAGCTATTCCCGACTGCAATTCGTAATCGAATTCGGGCAAAGAACTAACAGAAGCCAGAGGAGTGTATCCGGGGCCAAAAACTGAAATTTCGTCTATGGTTGTAATGGAAAGTTGGTCGTTAATAGTTTTAAAGTCTAAGACACTGCTAGGAACGGTACCCACTTGAGCAAACCCCACCCCTTCCAAATAACGAGCTATAGTATTATTATTTCGGGCAATATAAATTTCGTTGCCTAATGTTTCAATCCCACGTATATTTCCGGAAGTGATTGTGGACCAATTTTCAAAATCAATAAGGTTATCGTCTTCCACCATGGCTCTTTTTACACCTTCCATAGAGGTCGCCGCATAAATATAAGGTGGGAGAACCGCTACTTGATTGATATTTATTTGTGCACCAAAATCTCCAATAAAATAGGTGTCACCAAATTCTAATCGCTCCAAATCATAAACCGAAATACCGAACTCGGTAGAAATGTATAGATTCCCTTCGTATTCGTAAAAATCATTGATATTCTTTGTATCTGGAGGAATGGTTGTCTTTTCCAAAATATCTACCACCGAAAGTATATCTTCCTCGCCATCTCTTATAATCTCAATAAGACCATTTTCATGACCTACAATCAAGAGACCGTAAATTTCACTGTAGTAGAGACTAGAAATAATTTCTCCACTCAAGCCCTGAATAGAAGAAAGGGTAGAAACTTCCTGAGTGAACAAATCGAGGGTAAAAATCGCATTTTCGGCAGCGACATATACCTTATCGTTCCCCTGAGAAATTCCTTTTATGGAAGTATATGAAAAAAATCCGGACCAAGAATCCTCGAAATTTTGCGAGAATATCGATATCGGTAGAATAAATAGTAAAAGGAACAGATTCTTTTTCATGAAATCAACAGCCTGAATATTCAATTTAGATAACACGCTAAAATAGTATTTATTGCAGGATTACAAACAAAAAAGGTTGTCGTAAAGACAACCTTTTTCAAATTAAATAGTACATACTTTATACGACTCCCTGAGCAAGCATGGCGTCTGCTATTTTTACGAATCCGGCAACATTGGCTCCTTTTACATAGTCTACGTATCCGTCGCCGTCTTTCCCGTATTTTACGCAGGCAGCATGGATGTCGTTCATAATTCCGTGAAGTTTTTCGTCTACTTCTTCTCGGCTCCAACTAAGACGTAAGGAATTTTGAGACATTTCCAGCCCAGATGTAGCAACACCTCCGGCATTTGACGCTTTTCCTGGGGAAAACAATATTTTAGCTTTATGAAATACTTCTATTGCTTCGGGAGTTGAAGGCATATTTGCTCCTTCCCCAACACATATACATCCATTGTCTACCAAAGTCTTGGCTTCGTCGCCATTCAATTCATTTTGAGTGGCACAAGGCAATGCGATATCACATTTAACGCCCCAGGGTTTTTCACCTTCGGAATATGTAGCAGATGGATATTTCTCAACATATTCCTTGATTCTACCGCGCTTCACATTTTTGAGATTCATGACGAATTCCAGTTTCTCTTTATCGATTCCATCCTCGTCAAGAATAAATCCGCCGGAATCCGACATAGTAACTACTTTCCCACCTAATTCAAGAGCTTTTTCCGCTGCGTATTGTGCAACATTTCCTGAACCGGAGATAACCACTGTCTTGCCTTGGAAACTTTCACCTTTGGTTTGTAACATATTCTGAGTGAAATACACATTTCCGTATCCGGTCGCTTCGGGACGTATCAAAGATCCCCCGTAGCTTAGACCTTTTCCGGTTAAAACACCGGTAAATTCGTTTCTCAATCGCTTGTATTGACCGTACATATAACCTATTTCACGGCTTCCCACACCAATATCACCAGCTGGAACGTCGGTATTAGGCCCAATATGTCTAGATAATTCGGTCATAAAGCTCTGACAAAAGCGCATCACCTCGGCATCACTTTTCCCCTTCGGATTGAAATTTGCTCCCCCTTTTCCGCCGCCCATAGGCAAAGTGGTTAAGCTATTCTTGAAAGTTTGTTCAAACCCAAGAAATTTCAGAATGCTCAAATTCACCGTTGGGTGAAAACGAAGTCCGCCTTTATATGGACCAATAGCCGAGTTGTATTCAACTCTATATCCTTTATTTACTTGGATATTTCCGTTATCATCGGTCCAAGGAACCCTAAATAGTATGGTGCGTTCGGGTTCCACCATACGTTCAAGCAGCTTTTTACTCTGATATTTCTCGTTTTCTTCGATGAAGGGAATTACTGTTTCGGCTACTTCGGTAACCGCTTGTATGAATTCCGGTTCGTTTGGATTTTGCTTTTCTACTTCAGCAATAAAATCTTTAATACTTTGTTTCATGTGTAGTGTTTGTTTGTTGTAAGGCAAATAATCACACAGTTATTGGCCAAAATCTTGAGTTTTTACCTTAATTATGCTGAAAGGATCACTCATTAAGTATTTGGAATTATTAATAAAAGTTTGAATAAATTATCAATTTTGCAATATATCGTCGAAAACTAATTTCAAACTAACAATTCAATAAATTGAAAACGTTTTCGTTAATAAGGGCAAATATAAACCATATCCAAAAATTGAGGTGTGTTTTAGGCTGAAATAAGCTAATTAAACGCAATATATTTTACTGTTTGATATGTTTTTATATATTTGTTACGTCTCAATCTAAACCTAAAATAACATGAATACCAGAATTTTGCTATTGGTATTTTTATTTCTAGCTGTAGCCAAGCAAGAAGTTTATAGCCAATTGGGCTTCTCTCATGAGATAGGAATCATCACAGGTCCTGTCGCGTTTTACTCCGATTTTGGGCAGCGTTACGACTTTGAGACGAATGTTGGAAATGTCGGATATGGGGTAGGTCTTGTACACTATATCAATTTTTCCTATAGAGCCGATTGTAACTGTTACACTCGCGATGTTTACTTCAACGACCACTTCAAAATTCGAAGTGAGATTGATTATCACGTTACAAACTTCGATCACCTTGGAAAATGGGTGGATCCTGATAGAACATCCCCTACCGCAGATCAATTGCGGGCCATGAAGGGTAAATCTAAAGTCTTTGATATTGGAGCTCAATTAGAGTATTTCCCATTAAGTATTCGTGATTTTGCCGCCGGGGCATACAAACTAGCTCCTTTTGGAAGCGTTGGTGTGCATTGGGTAAGTTTTGACCCGGAGATTACAAGTGAACTAGGGCCTTTAAACACTCCACTCACTACTCCGCCAAAATATATAAATTCCTTTCAACAAGAAGGGGATTCTACCTGGTCTATCGTAATGAGTGCGGGAGTTCGATATAAACTAAGTCCGTTGAGTGACTTAATGATGGATGCCAGATGGCAATACTATTTCTCCAATTGGGTAGATGGACTAAATCCAAGTTTTGAAAATAACGGAGTCGTAGAAGTTCCGGAAAACAAAGCAAACGACTGGATATTCTGGTTAAATGTTGGATATATATATTATCTAGATTAAAAAAATAATGACTTAACTAAAAAGGCGGTGAAATTCACCGCCTTTTTAGTTTTATAGAGTTTGCCAATTTATCCAATGGCTTGATTTAAATCTGCGATTAAATCATCGGCATCTTCGATTCCAACGCTTAATCGGATGAGCGAATCGACCACCCCAGTTTTTTCACGTTCTTCTTTAGGAATACTAGCATGCGTCATGCTTGCTGGATGCCCTGCTAAACTTTCCACACCTCCTAAGCTCTCAGCCAATGTAAATATCTTTAAGTTTTCAACGATGCGAATGGCTTCGTCATAATCATTCCCTTTGGTCACAAACGAAATCATCCCTCCAAAATCATCCATCTGGGCTTTGGCAACATCGTGATTAGGATGAGATTCGAAACCGGGCCAATAGACCTTTTCAATTTTTGGGTGATTTTCGAGATAACGCGCCACTTTTTCTCCATTTTCACAATGGCGCTGCATACGAACATGCAATGTTTTTATGCCTCTTAGGACCAAAAAACTATCTTGAGGCCCACATACAGCTCCGCTCGCATTCTGAATAAAATATAGCCTGTCTGCCAATTCTTTGTCTTTCACCGCAAGTGCGCCCATCACCACGTCGCTATGTCCTCCTAAATATTTGGTAGCGCTGTGCATTACGATATCGGCGCCCAAATCCAAGGGTCTTTGAAGATAAGGTGTGGCGAAGGTATTGTCCACGCCCAGTAAAATATTGTGTTTTGAAGCAACGGCTGCCAGGGCTTTGATGTCGATAATATTCATCATCGGATTCGTGGGCGTCTCTGCCCAAATTAATTTTGTTTTTTCGTTGACATAACTTTCAACTTTGTCGGCATTTTCCATTCCTATGAAATGAAATTTAATCCCGAAGCCTTCAAAAATTTTCGTGAACAATCGATAGGTTCCTCCATATAAATCATTGGTAGATATCACCTCGTCGCCCGGTTGTAATAATTTTATAACTGCATCAATAGCCGCCAATCCACTGCCAAAAGCCAATCCATAATTTCCATTTTCTATACTTGCAAAAGCATTTTCCAATGCATTTCTTGTGGGATTGTGAGTTCTGGAATATTCGTACCCTTTATGTCCGCCCGGAGTCTTCTGAGCGTAGGTTGAAGTTTGATAAATTGGAGGCATAACCGCACCATAAGCCTTGTCGTGTTCTTGTCCTCCATGGATCGTTTTTGTGTTAAATTTCATTCGGTTTTTATTTAAAAAACAAAAGTACGTCTTTCCCTTTTGATTTTAAAAACTGTCGTATTTTTAAGCGATGAATTACAGATTTTTCAGCTTCATTTTGCTTATTTTCCTAACTGCCTGTACTACGGACAATACGATATCATTTTCTTCGGAAATATTTACTGAAGAGCAATTGGAAATTTGTGAAAGCGATTTCTGTTCCGAGATTGAAGTAAATTATCTGAAAGCCCTTGGAAATTCTAAAGTTTCAGAAAAAATAAATGCCAAGATTAACCAATTTATCATCGCTTCCCTATTTTTAGGCGAAGATGATGTTCCTGCTGCCAAAAACATTGACGATGCCGCAACCGATTTCATTTTAGCGTATCGGGACCATCAGGTTGATATCCCTGCCGAACTCGATTCGGGAGGTTATTTTGCAGACATTAGCACAGTCGAATTGTTTCAAAACAACGATTTTTTAAGCCTGGAAATGCGACAATATCTATTTACCGGTGGAGCGCATGGCTATGGAACGGTACATTTTCTTAATATCGATACTGAAACAGGCGACGAACTTAAAACTGAAGATTTATTTAGTAATGTTGAAGGGTTTACCGATTTTGCTGAAAAGGTATTCAGAAATGAACACGGCATAGATGTTAATGATTCGATCAATGCCACCGGATTTTGGTTCGACAATGAGACCTTTTATTTGCCCGAAACCATAGGCTTTACAGAGTCAAAAGTTATACTGATATACAATGCTTATGAAATTGCCAGTTATGGCGCAGGAGCTATTGAATTAGAAATTCCAATTGCCGAAGTTCAACCTTTTCTAAATAACGTCGTATTATGAGAAAAATCTATCATCTTTCAACCTGCGATACCTGTAAACGGATTATCAAGCAATTAAATCCGAATGTAGCTTACGAAAAACAAGACATAAAAAATGAAGAGATTTCAGTAAAACAACTGGAAGCAATGAAGGAAATGGCAGGAAGTTATGAGGCGCTTTTCAGTAAAAGAGCAAAACTTTACAAAGAGAGAGGCTTAAAAGATGAGGTGCTTTCTGAAGATGATTTTAAACGATTTATTCTTGAGCATTATACTTTTCTTAAGCGACCTGTTCTCATTATGGACGATCACATTTTTGTAGGAAATAGTAGAAAAACGGTAGAAGATGCTGTGGATTTAAGTCATCGTCTTTCATGAATTCACGCGCGCTCGCCTTATTAGCTGCAACAGCTGCCAGTACTATATACGGAGTGAACCATACCATTGCGAAAGGTCTAATGCCTAACGTTATTGGTCCTTATGGCTTTGTCTTCTTAAGAGTATTAGGTGCCGCCCTCATCTTTTGGCTGATTAGCTTTTTTTATCCCAGTCAAAAAATCGAACGAAGAGATTGGCCAAGATTGGTTATCTGTGCACTTTTTGGGATGGCACTTAATATGAATATGTTTTTTAAGGGTTTAGAATTATCTACGCCTATCAATAGTTCGGTTGTAATTACACTAACTCCTGTCTTACTATTGGTCCTTTCGGCTATCTTCCTGAAGGAACGAATCACCTGGTTAAAATCTGTTGGTATTACCTTAGGGTTAGTCGGTGCTTTGGCACTCATCCTTTTCGGGCTAAAAACACAGCCTAATGCTCCTAACATTCCACTAGGAAATATTTTGTTCATTGTGAATGCAACATCCTATGCATTCTACCTTATCCTGGTAAAACCTTTGGTTGCCAAATACAGTTCCATTACCCTAATGAAGATATTTTTCGTTTTGGCCATTTTTATGAATATTCCCGTGGGTTTGACTGAATTTACCCAAGTTGAATGGTTAAGTTTAAGTTTTTCTGAAATTTGGAGGCTCGCTTTTGTAGTAATCGGAACCACAGTACTCACTTATTTATTCAATATTTACGCGCTCAAACAATTGAGCCCGTCCACTATTGGAGCTTTTATTTATCTGCAGCCTGTGTTGGCTGCGGTATTTGCCATTTTAGCAGGTGCAGATCAATTAAGTACCTTAAGAATATTGGCAGCCGCACTTATTTTTATAGGTGTATTCCTATCGACAAGGACTTCAAGAACAGCACATTAGTCCATATAAGTTAACACATTACTAACACCCCTTTCAATACTATTTTCGTAATTTAAATTCCTATAACTTAAGAACTAATAAATCATGGAAACAAAAGAAATAGCAGACAAATTAGTCGCGTGGTGTAATAAAGGAGATTATCAAAGTTGTTACGAAAATTTATACAGCCCAGATATTGTAAGTATTGAGCCGGGAGGTGATAACCCTGTGGCACGAGGCATGGGAGAAGTCGCAAAAAAAGGCGAGTGGTGGGCCGAAACTTTTGAGGTTCATAGCAGTTCTGCCAGTGAACCAACGGTTGCCGGAAATTGGTTTAGTGTTCGATTCGATATGGATACTACACATCGAGCTAGCGGACAACGAACTCAAGATTCTGAAATTGCCGTTTACGAAGTAAAAGATGGCAAAATTGTAAAAGAGCAATTCTTTTACGACATGAAAGAATAACCGGTTTATTCCAAATCGGCGGGTACTCTGCTCCCTTTACGCATATCCTCTTTGGTAAGATATTTAAAGTCGGCCGTTTTGGGTGCTTTTTCCAATAACGGTAATAATTCTTCAGGGAGTGAAGTAAGTTGTCTTGTATTTAAATTCATCCAGGCTCCCTGCATTTCGCAGTATGCTAAATTGCGGCCTTTTGGGTCATAAAAGTTGTGTACGAATCGGAAAAACATTCCGTCTTTACTTATTCCACCTAATTCAAAGCTAACTCGAATAGGTTGACCTTGAAAAGATTCTTTGAAGTAATAAACATGTTCAAAGAAAACTACCGGACCTATGGAATATTTACGCATCACATTTTGATCGATCCCGTGATCGATGAGGAAACTCATACGAGTGTGACTCATAAAATTGATATAGGCACTATTGGCCAAATGACGGTTCGCGTCTATATCGCTCCATCTTATTTCGAATTCTTTTAAATACATAGTTTTATTCTGAGGAGTACAAAAAAACGAAAAATGTGACTGTTTAAACTCCTTTTTGATTAAAGTTAACAAGAATTTAGTCTGAGTCCGGGGCTCTAAAGTCTAATTATTCGCTTGCTAAGCGATCGTTTTAAGGATATTTTGGATGACCCCTTTAAATGTATCAAGATCTTTGTTGTACAGCCCGGGGATTTTGAATCCTGGAAACGCTCTTACCAGATAGTTCGATAGAGGTAACGAATTTTCTGAGTTGCGGATAGAGCCTTCC
>JABDKT010000267.1 GCA_013002065.1 Flavobacteriaceae bacterium | reverse complement strand
CACCAGTATCAATTTCATCGAATATCAAAGTTGGCAATTGTTTAAACTGATTCAACACGGCTTTTATCGCTAGCATGATCCTGCTCATTTCTCCTCCCGAAGCTACCTTGGCCAATAAGCCCGGTGCTGCTCCTTTGTTGGCAGAGAATAATACCTGAACCGAGGTGGTTCCGTTTCTTCTGAAATTTTCTTCCTCGATTAATTGAATCTCGAAACGCGCATTGGGCATTCCTAGGTCACTCAAAAAAGCCTCCAGTTTGTTCTTTAAAATTGGAATTGCATTTTGGCGGTTAGTATTTAGTTTATCAGAAAGATCGGTTAATTCACTCTCCTTGGTCTGAAGCATGTATTGAAGTTGCTCCATGCGATCTTCCATCTCACCTGTACTGGCTACTTTTTCGGAAAGAGCATCTCTTATTTCCTTTAATTCTTCCACGGTTCCCGCCGAGTGTTTTTTCTGAAGGCGGTATAAATTTTGAAGTTTTTCATTCACTTCCATCAGCAGCTTCGGATCGGCATCTAAATTTTCGGCCGCGGAATCTAATTCACTTAAAATGTCTTCCAACTCTATCACGGCACTATTCAATCGTTGCCATAATTCATCGTAATTGGTAGCATACGACTGAATCGCACTTAATTGAGCACGGGCTTCAGTAATAGCGGTAACTCCGCCCACATTTTCGTCTGATAGAAATTGCAGAGCTTTAGCTAAAGCTTCTTTTATTTCTTCTGAATTGTTCAGTTTTTCATAAGTCTCCTCTAAATCGGTCTGATCCATCTCCACCACGTTCGACTCCTCTATTTCTTTCAATAAAAAAGAATGGTAGTCATGATCTTTGGTCGCTTGTTCCTTTTCAGAAATAAGCACTGAAATTTCTTCTGAAAGCTTTTTGTAAGCATCAAATTTTTCTGAATAAGACATTAACAGTGTGCCGTTGGACGCCAATGCATCCAATACTTCCATCTGATAAGCCTCGGTAACCAAAGTGTGAGTTTCATTCTGACTATGAACATCGATCAATCTTTCTCCAAGCACCTGCATTTGTTGTAAAGTAACGGGTGTATCATTTATAAAAGCCCTCGACTTCCCACTAGGAAGAATCTCCCTTCTTAAAATAGTATGTGGCTCATAATCAAAATCATTGTTTGTAAAGATAGGTTTGAGCTTATAGTCGGCTATGGAAAATTCTGCCTCGATCACGCACTTTTCCGAACTATTCCTCATTACTTTTAAATCGGCGCGCTTTCCTAACACTAACCCCAATGCTCCAAGTAGAATAGATTTTCCTGCTCCGGTCTCACCCGTAATAATGGTAAGTCCCGAATTGAAATCCACCCGGATGTCTTCGATCAATGCATAATTTTTTATGGCTAAAGTTGTTATCAATTCAGTAGAATAATTTCATAAAAAAACTCCCTCTAAAGTAAGGGAGTTTTAGGAGTCGAACAAAAATTGTTCTTATAATTTTATCTTGCTCCAATTAGATCGTCTTGTAGGAGCGATTCGATTTAAATTTTCGACTAAAGTGTTAATATCAACCGTTGGGCCGCCGCTAAATATTTTCTCAATTTCATCAGACTTTGCATCGAAGAATGTACGTAATAAGTAAGCATTGGGCCTACGATCGTTGATACTTTTCAGCCTAGCAATAGCTTGAATAATACTGTTCTTTGCTTCCCGCTTATTCGATTCCATTTTGTCCAATCCCTGTCTGTGATATAGATACATAGCCTCGTGAAATTCATTATAAACGTTCGACAAAATAGCATCGTTGTACCGATACCTAGATTGCGTTCCATCTGTCGCTTTCCAACCTTGAAAATTACTGGAAGCAGCTGTATTCACAATTTGCCGTGCCGTAGCAAAATACTCGGCGCCGCCATATTGTTCAAATGTATCTGCATCCAATCCTAAAATGGTGTAAATGTGATAGGCTAAAACCGAAACTAAATTTGAATCGAAGGTATTGATATTGAAGACCAGCGGTTGAAATTCGTTGTAATCAAAACTAAACTGTCGATCGTTATAATTGTAAATTGGAGTGTCGTAAATAGAATTGAAAACCGGACGAGAGGCCTGAACTTGTAGGGTGGCAGAAAAACTGGTAGATTCGAACGACTGAACAATAATGGTAAAGTTACAATCGATTCTTTCCTGAGTTTTAAACTCCTTTTTCGTCCAGGTAGTATTGTTTATAAATTCGGTGAGTTGTTGTTCCAAGGTTCGGAACACCTGAAAATTAGGCTGCCCGGTTTGCTCAGCGTCAATAGTAACCGTAGCATTGAGTTCTTGGGCATTCATAGTAAATACCGCACCGAAAAAAGCTAATAGTAATGTAATTTTACGCATTTATTTCCTGTATGATGTGTTGCCAAATATCCATAGCAACTTCTTGTTTACTCTTAACTTCGAAAGGGATCACTTTATTGTGAGCCGTTACGAAAGTAACTTTGTTGGTGTCGGTTCCAAAACCGGCACCTTTATCGTTCAGCGAATTTAATACAATTAAATCTAAATTCTTTTTCTGAAGTTTTGTTTTTGCATTTTCAAGCTCGTTCTCCGTTTCCAAAGCAAAACCCACCAAAAACTGGTTCTTCTTTTCGGCACCTAATGACGCAAGTATGTCCTTAGTTTTCTCCAACTGAATGGTCAAGCTTCCTTCTTTCTTTTTAATTTTCTGATCGGCAATAGTGGCCGGTTTGTAATCGGCAACTGCCGCACTTAAAATAGCAATATCGGTTTCAGAATAAACCTTATGAACGGCCTCGTACATCTCACTGGCAGAAGTAACATTTACTTTATTAATGTTGGCATTATTTATCTCGAGACTCGTGGGGCCGGAAATTAAAGTTACGATTGCGCCTAGGTTAGCAGCAGTTTCGGCAATGGCATATCCCATTTTCCCACTGGAATGATTTCCAATAAACCGCACCGGATCAATAGGTTCATAGGTCGGGCCGGCAGTGATCAATACCTTTTTACCCTTGAGGGGTAGTTTTTCTGAAATATCTTTCTCTAAAAATTCTACTATATCCTCTGGTTCGGCCATTCTCCCCTTACCCACTAATCCACTCGCTAATTCGCCATGAGCCGCAGGGATTATAATATTTCCGAAGTCTTCTAATTTCTGAAAAGTCTCTAAAGTGGAAGGATGTTTGTACATATCCAAATCCATGGCGGGCGCAAAATAGACCGGACATTTGGCCGAAAGATAGGTCGCAATTAATAAATTGTCACTAGTTCCTTGCGACATCTTCGACATAGTATTCGCTGTTGCAGGTGCCACTAAAAACAAATCGGCCCAAAGGCCTAATTCAACGTGATTATTCCATTGTGCGTTCTCATCTTCTTCGTTTGTAAAAGAAGAAAAAACTTCATTTTTCGATAGCGTAGATAGCGTTAAAGGGGTGACAAACTCTTTGGCCGAAGGAGTCATAACAACCTTTACTTCGGCTCCTTTTTTGATAAGAAGACGAACGAGAAACGCCGATTTATAAGCGGCTATACCGGCGGTGACGCCAAGTAATACTTTTTTACCGCTCAATACAGACATGACGATTATTTTTCGATTTCTTCGTCTTGGGTATTTCGATAGTAGATTTTACTCTCCAACCATTCTTGAACGGCTAAAGCGTGTGGCTTAGGAAGCTTTTCGTAAAATTTAGATACTTCGATCTGTTCTTTGTTCTCGAAAATTTCTTCCAAGCTGTCATTGTAAGTCGCAAACTCATCCAGTTTTTCCAACAACTCTTTTTTGATGTCGCTGTTGATTTGAGTCGCTCTTTTTGAAATAATCGAAATAGCCTCGTAGATGTTCGACGTAGGCTCATCGATTAAATTTTTATCAATAGTTGTAGTATTGATAGGTGCTTCAGAATTTTTAATATCGCTCATGGTATTAATTTATTGCGGTTTCGGAAGATTCCAACCGTTGCTGAATGTTCTCATACAATTTATCTGCATCTTCTTTCAGTTCGGTGTCCTCTTTGTAATATTTTAAATAATTGTCGTAATAGATCTTAGCTTGTTTTAAACGTCCTTGAACCTTGTAAGGCACACTGTTAATCGCCAACAAGTAAGCTGCTTCTGTTCTTTCCAAGAATGCATTCTTTCTAAAAATGGATCCCGGATGATCGGCTATAAAGTTTTCATATGCCTCAATGGCTGCTTTGTAATCTGATATTCTAAGGAACTGCTTCGCTACTTCGTAATCCTTCTTTTCCAACTTTCTTCTCAATTCCAACACCAATTCGTTCGCCTCTTGTCTTCTCTCAGAATCAGGATATTTGTTCAAAAAGCTTTGTAATTTATCCATCGCTTTTTGGGTATCGGCTTGATCCAAACTATATCTCGGTGAAAGCTGGTAATAGCTTTTCGCCGACTTGAACGCCGCTACTTCTACACTATCGCTTTTGGGATAAGTGGTTTCAAATCGTTCGAATTGATATCCCGCCAGATAAAAATCACCCAATTCGTAGAACGTATTCGCATATCGATACATCAAAGGCTCTGCCTGTGGCTTTCCACGGTAAGCAGGAACAATTTGCTCCATCAATTTCAGGGACTTCTTATATTTCCCCTCTTTGTAAAGATCGACTGCCGCCGTGTACTTCGCTCCTACATCATCCGATCGCAACAACTTTTGATACTCCCCACAGGAAGATAACATTAAAGCTGAAAATAGAAGTAATAGACTCGTTCTCATAGTTTTAAAAAACATCGTGCAAAAGTAGTGAATTATACCTGATTACAAAAACTTATTATCTAGCTAAAATATTGTAATCGCAGGGAGTTTTGTGGGTTCTTCTGAAATATTTAACGTGAGAAGTCTTATCGAGAATTAAAACTACCACAAAAAAGCCTTAATTCTTGATCTCAGATCTTGGCTTGCCGCCACTAACGGTAAACGCACCAAATCACTTGAGTACCCTAATTCTGCTAGCACAGTCTTAATTCCAGCAGGATTCCCTTCTTCAAAAATTAGGTCGATTATAGGCATCAATTTGTACTGAAGTACATTAGCTTCTTCCACTTTTCTTTCCAATCCCAACTGTATCATTTCTGAAAATTCTCTCGGATAGCCTTGTCCTATCACCGAAATTACTCCCGAACCACCTAAGAGTGTCATTGGTAAAGCGATCATATCGTCACCGGAAATCACCAAAAAGTCATTAGGTGTACCATCAATCATTCGCATGGCTTGTACCATATCGTTTGCTGCTTCCTTAATGGCCACAATATTCTTGAAATCATTCGCGAGTCTAAATAAAGTTTCCGGCTCAACATTTCGTGAAGTGCGTGGCGGTACATTGTATAAAATAATGGGTTTGTCTGTGGCTTTAGCGATTTCAGCAAAGTGTGCATAAATCCCATCTTGTGTTGGCTTGTTATAAGCAGGTGAGACCGAAAGTATAGCGGCAAAAGGATTTAGATTGGTGCTTTTAATTTCATCAACCACTGCTGCAGTATTATTACCACCAATGCCAATAACCAAAGGCAATCGGCCATTGTTGGCGCTAATCACCGTTTCGAGTACCATGGCTTTTTCCTCTTTGGTAAGCGTAACACTTTCTCCTGTAGTTCCCAGGATTACGAGGTAATCGATTCCATTGTCGATTTGAAATTCAACCAAGCGAGCCAGCGACTCGGTATCTACTTTTAAATCGGAGGTAAAAGGCGTAACTAGCGCAACTCCGGTTCCTATTAATTCTTTCATCAATTCAGTTTATTGATCTGTGACGACAACGAATTTAAATTTTATTGAGTATCGTCAGGTATTTTTTTAGTTCTTTTCCGAAGATATCAAATTCGGAAGGTTTTACTGCTATCAACAAATCGTACAATCGCGCATCAGAATTTTGAAAACCTACTTTGAATTTAGCTTTGCTTCGCGACACCATCAAATCCAAAAATTCGTGTTTTCCATCATAGAATCCTACCAAAACATCAAATTCTCGATCTAGGAATTCCTGTGCATTCTGATTGTGCATCTCCCCTTTCCAATTGAAATCTTTGTTGTGCACCTGGTTTTGCCTCAACGAGGGCAACTTCTTCTTAGTTTCCAAAAATGAAAAGACCTTCACATCTTTGGGCTGCAGATTCAAAATACTCCAAAAATCATCAAATTGCTCTAAATCGGGATACTTCATTTCATCTACCAAAAACCCCAAAGTATGTAACCGGGCATTGATTTGTGAGGTATCACGACCCTTTAAATTTCGCTCCACATGTTTTTGAAGCGATCTCCTTTTTAATTTTTCAAACATGGACTGCAGTAGATTCTAAACAAAAGTACAGTTTCGATCTTAAATTATAAACCGCTTTAAGAAATCATTTCCAAGAAGTCATCTTCCGAGATTATGGGTACACCTAAACTTTCGGCTTTCGTCTTTTTACTGGGACCCATATTTTCCCCGGCAACTACATAACTAGTTTTACCCGAAATACTGCCCGAAACCTTACCACCGTTGTCTTCTATTAGTTTTTTAAGTTCGTTTCTGGAGACTTTTTCAAATACACCGGAAACCACAAAGCTATTTCCGCCTAACTTATCGGTTTGATTGGCTAATTTTTCTGCTGAAATTTCCAATTGAACCCCATAGTTCTTTAACCTATTTACAATCTCATTATTATCTTCGGAACTGAAAAATTGTACGACAGATTCCGCAATTTTCTCACCAATTTCATCTACAGCAACCAATTCTTCTTCCGAAGCAACACGCAAAGCCTCAATAGACTTATAATGCTTTGCTAGTTTTTTTGCGACTGTTTCCCCAACGTACCGAATCCCTAAAGCGTATAATACTCTTTCAAAAGGAATGGCTTTGGATGCTTCAATTCCATTCACCAAGTTCTCGGCACTTTTTTGAGCCATTCGTTCCAAGGGAATCACTTGCTCTATCGTTAAGGTGTACAAATCGGCGTAGTTTTGAATCAATCCGTTTTCCACCAACAAAGCCACCGTTTCACCTCCCAATCCTTCTATATCCATAGCTTTTCGGGAAATAAAGTGTTGTATCCTACCAATAATTTGTGGCGGACACCCTTCGTAATTCGGACAATAATGTTGCGCCTCTCCCTCTTTCCGAACTAAATCGGTGTGACATTCCGGGCAATGCTGAATATATTGAGTAGGCTTTGAATCTGAGGGTCGTTTACTTAGTTCCACCGCAGTAATTTTCGGGATAATCTCACCACCTTTTTCGACATAGACCGTATCTCCTTCCCGAATATCAAGCTTGGCAATTTGATCGGCATTGTGTAATGATGCCCTTTTAACAACGGTCCCGGCCAATTCTACGGGCTCCAAATTGGCAACAGGGGTAATAGCTCCTGTTCTCCCAACTTGATAAGTTATTTCATTTAAAACCGTGGAGGCCTGTTCTGATTTAAACTTATAAGCCATTGCCCACCGGGGTGCCTTGGCCGTATATCCTAATTCCTCCTGCTGTTGCAAATTATTCACCTTCACCACCACTCCGTCGGTTTCATACGGCAAATCATGACGTTTTGTATCCCAATATTTGATATACTCTAAAACCTCATCCATACTCTTTGCTAATTTTGCTTCCTTCGGAACTTTAAATCCCCACTCTCTTGCTTTTTCTAGTCCTTCGAATTGTGTTTTAATGGGCAATCGATCGGCTTTTAAGCTGTAAAGTAAACATTCCAATGGTCGCTTAGCTACTTCACTGCTGTCTTGCAGCTTCAAACTTCCCGAGGCAGTGTTCCTGGGGTTGCGATACGGCTCCTCCCCTATTTCAATACGCTCTTCATTCATCTTATTAAAACCGTCGAACGGCAAAACTATCTCACCTCTAATTTCGAAGCTTGGCGGATAGTCACCTTTCAGCTGCAAGGGTACCGACTTGATGGTTTTTACATTTGTGGTTACGTTATCACCCTGAAACCCATCGCCCCTAGTCACGGCTCGAACTAGTTGTCCGTTTTCATAGGTTAAACTCATCGAGGCGCCATCGTATTTCAACTCGCAAGTATATTCGATGGGGCCGTCCACTAGTTTTTTAATCCGTTTTTCCCAATCTTCTAAGTCTTCTTTAGAATAACTATTATCCAAAGAGTACATTCGAAATTTATGAGCTATCGTTTCAAAATTCTTCGTCACCCCACCTCCTACTCTCAAAGTGGGTGAGTTTGGGTCGTGAAATTCGGGATGTGCTGCTTCCAGAGCTTGTAACTCCTTCAATTTGATGTCGAATTCGTAATCGGAAATAACAGGATTATCGAGGACGTAATAATTATAATTGTGTTCGCGAAGTTCAAGGCGAAGCTGATTGATTTTTTCTTCGGTAGTCATAAAACAAAGATAAAATTCTTGGATGATTTCAGGAATAGTATCTAAAGTGTTTGTAAACAAAAAAAGCCTTCCGATTGGAAGGCTTTTAGGAGTTTAAATAATCTTAGTTTTTCACAAAACGTTTTGTAAAGGCAAGTCCTTCAGAAACAAATCGAACAAAGTACATACCAGAAGCAAAACTAGAGACGTCTATAGACATACTCGATTCTTC
>JABDKT010000260.1 GCA_013002065.1 Flavobacteriaceae bacterium | reverse complement strand
GTTTAGCGACGTTAATGATGAATTAAGACCGTTGCTCAAAAATATGGTTTCTTTTGAAGCCGTGGCAAATAGAAAAGGTTATCCCCAGAATATTAAATCAGGACATTTTATTATAAAGAAGGGGATGAACAATAATGATATTATAAATACCCTCCGTTCTGCGAATAGTCCGATAAAAATAAAATTCAACAACCAGGAGCGTCTAGAAAATTTGGCCGGGCAGTTGGCCAATCAGATGGAAACAGATAGCGTATCATTTTTAAAGGCCATGAAAGATGAAAATTTTCTGAATCAAGCTGGATTTAATTCAGCAAATGCTTTGGCTATGTATATTCCAAATACCTATGAAGTATATTGGAATAGTTCTGCTGAAAGTTTCCGCGATAGAATGTTGAAGGAATACAACGCTTTTTGGAATGAGAGCCGCCTTCAGAAAGCAAAAGCATTAAATATGTCTGAAGATGAGATAATTTCATTAGCAGCCATCGTGCAAAAGGAGACCGCAAAAGTAGATGAACGTCCTCGTGTGGCGGGAGTTTATGTAAATAGAATTAAGAAAGGAATGCCTTTACAGGCCGATCCCACAGTGATTTACGCCAAGAAATTACAGGATAATGACTTCGATCAGGTGATTAAAAGGGTATTGTATAGAGATCTGGAGATTGATTCACCCTATAATACTTATAAATACACCGGAGTCCCACCGGGACCCATCACCATGCCCGATATTTCTTCCATCGATGCAGTTTTAAACCATGAGAATCATGATTATCTCTTCTTCGTGGCCGATGTGCAGAACTTTGGGTATCACAAGTTCGCGAAAAGCCTGTCGCAGCATAATCGCAATAGACAAGAATATGTGCGTTGGATCAATAGTCAAGGGGTGAATCGATAAGGCCGAACTACCGAACAATTTCGTTCAATTTTACGAGTGGATAACTACCAATCTGCGTTCAAATTGGTTCAAAATTACCTTTGTCATCAAATTCTCACTTTTTAGCAAAACTTTAACTTGTAGGAAAATACTGTTAATAACTTCTGAATTAAAACGATACAACCGCTTAAAAATGAGCATTTATAGGGTGTATCTTGCAATACAACCTAAGAAGTTATCCCCCGAAAACGTTTGAGTGATTAATCATTAACAAACTTTAACACCCCTCATATAAAAAAAGTAAAATAAGTCGTATTTTTGCACGCTGAAATTAGAACTCTATAAGGGTTCAAAATTTTAACCAAAATGAAACGTAATATTTTGCGAATCGGTTTTATAATTTTAGTTGTTTCGATAGTCTCAACTGGATTCTCTACTAGAAAAGGAGTGGATTTGTCTCACTACTATTTTAATGAGGACGCGATTTGTTTCAACGTGCCAAACGAGGCAGAAGTTGAAGCAAATTCTTCCGAAGAAAAATTTCAACTCTTCCTGGGTAAAACCTATGTTGGTTTCAAAGAGGCTGTTGGATTTAAGGAATCTCAAGGGCGCTACTCTATAATCAATGAATTTGGTTATATGGGTAAATATCAATTCGGGAAAACCACCCTTCAAATGATTGGTATTTATAACACCCAGAAGTTCTTGAACGACACCAGACTTCAGGAAGAGGCATTCGATGCATATACTTCCCGAAACAAGTGGATTTTGAGACGAGATATCAAGAGATATGTAGGTGGTTATGTAAACGGTGTGAAAGTTACCGAGTCCGGAATACTAGCCGCAGCACACTTAGCCGGAGCGGGTAATGTTAAGAAATACTTGCGTAGTGGTGGAGCGATTGGGTTTCAAGATGCTTTCGGGACTTCTATCGCATACTATTTAAAGAAATTTTCGGGATACGACACTTCTCGAATCGCGCCAGACAGACGCGCGAAAGTGATATAAGTTAGATTACTTTTGGATGATAAATAAGGTGGGTCTTTTATTGAGATCCACCTTTATTTTTTTCCAGGTTTCCGCAGAATGTGTTTTAATATATTCGGTGGATAATGTGATATCACAGGCTACACAGATTTGCGTATTGGGATGAAGCGCCGTGGTCAAACTTTCCAACAACTGATTATTCCTGTAAGGCGTTTCAATAAATAATTGTGCCTGTTCTTTTTCTGCTGAAAGTTTCTCCAAACGTTTAATCTCGCTGCGTCTTTCCTTTTTGTCTATGGGCAAATAACCATTGAAAGCAAAATTCTGGCCGTTGAATCCGCTGGCCATCATAGCCAACAAAATCGAAGAAGGTCCCACTAGCGGAACCACTTTTATACCCTTTAGATGTGCTTGAGCCACTACGGCAGCGCCAGGATCTGCGATGCCTGGACAACCTGCATCACTAATAACTCCTACATCAAGGCCTTCGAAACAAGGAGCCAACATATTTGGTATATCGGAAGGATCTGTAAACTTGTTGATAATCTCAAAATGTAGATCGGGCTGAGACTTTTTTGGAACTATATTTTTGATAAAATGTCGTGCACTTTTTTCGTGTTCAACGATATAATGATCAATTTCTTCTACTGCCTTTTTAACTAATAAGGGTAAAACTTCCAAAGGAGGGGTGTCCCCTAAAGTACATGGGATGAGATATAAATTTCCGAGTTGGGGCTCCATAAAAATTTATTGAATCACTAATTTTTTGATAAGTGTGTTTCCTTTTTCAGTAGTAACTGTCATCAAATACAAGCCTTTAGACAAGACTGAAGTGTCAACCTCCAACACCTGAGTATCCAGTCCATTTTCCGAAGAAATAACACTTCCTTTCATATCCATAATAGAATAGGCATTTACACTGGTGCTTTCTGCTTGAAGTGTTACCATTGCTGAAGCAGGATTCGGATAAAGAATTACCTCGTTAGTATCAAAATCGGAGATGCCTAAAACAGGTTCTCCACTTATCTTAAAAATTTCTCCACTAATGTCCACGATATAGAGTTCGTTGTTCACATCTTCTCCAAAAGTGGACCAATTACCACCAAAAGTACCGTGATCAATTAGTGTAGGTGAACTCAAATCATGGATGGTTCCAATAAGTCCGCTGCAATAATCGGCAAAGAAATAATACCCATTAATTGCCGGGCTGTCACTTCCTCTATACACATAACCGCCGGTCACGGAGCAATGAGGAGTTCCCGACGCAGATGAATATTCACCTATCGGAAATATGAGCGTTCCCGGTGCAGGGCATCCTGTAGTGTTATAGGGCAAAGTACCTTCATAACAACGCCATCCGTAATTAATGCCCGCTGTAGTTCCTTCGGCATAATTAATCTCTTCCATATCCTGTTGACCTACATCACCCATCCAAATATCTCCTGTCATAGAATCGAAAGAAAAGCGCCATGCATTTCTTAGGCCGTAGGCCCAAATCTCTTCTGCGTCTGTCGGACTCCCGGCAAACGGATTGTCACTGGGGATTCCATAATTGTTTCCACCTCCCGGATTATCAACATCGATACGAAGCAATTTACCAAGTAAGAGTTCGGTGTTTTGCGCACGATTACCAGGGTCTCCACCACTTCCTCCATCACCTGTCGAAATAAACAACATGCCGTCATCACCAAAAGCGATGGCGCCACCGTTGTGATTAGGAAACGGTTGCGTAATGGACATTATATTGAATTCGGAACCGGCATCGGCTATATCGGGATCACCACTTACAGAAAAACGTGCAATTTGAGTGTCTTCACCAAGGTCGGTATAGTTCACATAGAAATATCCGTTGGTTGCATAATCGGGATGAAAGGCCAGGCCTAATAAACCTTGCTCACTTCCTGTGGACACCAATCCTGAAATATCCAAAAACGGGGTTGCATTCGTGGTTCCATCGGAATTTAAAATTTTGATTCTTCCACCTTGTTCCACAACAAATAGTCTATCGTCTCCCGCATTTTGAAGATCGACGGGGGAGCTAAAACCATCTGCAAAGGAAGTAATGTTAATTACTACTTCTTGAGCCGATAAGTTGCTGAAAACGCATAAGATGGTGAATAGAATGGGGATTAACTTTTTCATATTTTTTAGTTTTCCACTAAATTAGTGAAAAGCCTTCAATAAAAAAATTTACAATCGGGCGGCAATTTGTTCACAGGCTTGTTCCAGCATATCATAAACCGAATCAAAACCATTTTCTCCTCCGTAATAGGGGTCGGGAACATCTACATTTTCTCCCGGAAAAATTTCATCCAATATAAGTTGAACTTTCGCTTTCTCCTCCTCACTTTGCGCCAATTGAGTGACATCTCGAAAGTTAGAATTGTCCATTACATAAATGTGGTCGTACAATTCAAAATCGTAAGGCGAGAACTTCCGAGCGCGCTGGTAAGTGATATCGAGACCGTTTTTGTTTGCGACAGCAATGCTTCTGGGGTCGGGTAATTCGCCGGCATGCCATCCGCCAGTTCCGGCCGAATCCACTTCAACTTTAGTACTGTCAACTTTAGATTTCAGAATACCTTCTGCCAATGGGGATCGGCAAATATTCCCAAGACAAACCATCAAAACTTTTACTTTCATAAAAGCAAAATACTAAAAATTAAGTGAAAATAAGCGAGAATTAAAGTGTTAGCTTTTTGTTGAGGTCTTCTACGTATTTACGGAATTGCTTATCGGTGCTGGAAAGATTGTCAACGGTTTTACAAGCATGCAAAACGGTCGCATGATCTCTTTGTCCTATTTGAGAACCGATAGACGCCAAAGAAGCTTTCGTAAACTTTTTAGCGAAGAACATGGCAAGTTGCCTCGCCTGAACAATATGCCTCTTTCTGGTTTTGGACTGAAGCGTTTCCACATCCATTTGAAAATATTCGCTCACCACCTTTTGGATGTAATCGATAGAAACTTCACGCTTGGTGTGTTTCACATAATTATCGACTATCTTCTTGGCTAGATCGATGGTAATTTCACGCTTGTTAAAAGAAGAATGAGCAATCAATGAAATGATAGCTCCTTCCAATTCACGAATATTGGTTTTGATATTATTGGCTAAAAATTCAACAATCTCCTCGGGCATTTCCACACCATCGCGATAGAGTTTGTTTTTGATGATGGCTACACGGGTATCGTAATCAGGATGATTCAATTCTGCCGATAACCCCCATTTAAAGCGGGACAAGAGACGCTGCTCGATATCGATCATATCGACCGGAGCCTTATCACTAGTAAGG
>JABDKT010000288.1 GCA_013002065.1 Flavobacteriaceae bacterium | reverse complement strand
TTCCAAAAGGGTAGGTGAAGTTCGTTTGAATGGAGCCGTTAAGCCCTAATGTTTTTTCTTTTCTAAGGATAATATTTAGGATTCCAGCGGTACCTTCGGCATCGTAACGCGCTGAAGGCGAGGTAATCACCTCCACACGTTCTATGGCTTCGGCTGGCAGTTGTCGTAAAGCATCGGTATCTCCAAATCCTGCAATGGCAGAGGGTTTCCCGTTGATTAAAATTCGAACGTTTTCATTTCCTCTTAGGGCAATCGCTCCGTCCACATCTACGGTAACAGACGGGACATTATTTAATGCATCGCTTACCGTTGCACCACTCGTGGTCAAGTCTTTACCAATATTATAGATTTTCTTATCAAGCCTGATTTGTACCTCAGTAGTTTCGGCACGGACCACAACTTCTCCTAAACTTTCTGAATCCAATGCCAAAGAAACTGTTGGAAGCGATGTGTTTTTAAATAATCGCTGATTGTTTAAAACTTCGGTTTTGTAAGAAATAAACTCAAACTGGACTTTATAAACACCAGGTTTAATAGCTATACTATAATTCCCTTTGGCATCTGTGATTCCTCCTTCCACGATATTTCCATTCGTATCAGAAAACGCAACCGTGGCATATTCGAGGGGGTAGTTGGTGTCTTGTTCTAAAACTTTTCCGGTGATGGTAACATTTTCTTGTTGTCCTCTTTGAGAAAATGAAATAGTAGAAATGAGGAGGCAAAGAACAAATAGTAGGTGTCGCATAATTAATTTTCGCAGTTTGACCACGAAATTACCCTTAGGTTTATCCTTTATCTGCTAAATTTGTGTTAATATTTTATAGGATTTTCTTAATGTTTTCAGGAGGTCTACCGATTACAGCCCGATCATTTTTAATAACTATCGGACGCTCAATAAGTTTTGGATTTTTGGAAAGAACTTCAATAAGCTTTTTCCCGCTTAAGTTTTTATCTCTGAAGTTTTCTTTCCAAAGGGCTTCGTTGGTACGAACAATCTCACTGGGTATTTTCTGAAGAAGTTTTAATATAGACTCAAGTTCTTCTACTGAAGGTGGATTCTCCAAATATTTTACAATCTCGATAGATTCGTTTTGCTCTTCCAAAATCTGAAGTGCCTCTCGTGATTTTCTGCAACGGGGATTGTGATATATGGTGGTCAAAATGTAATATTTTTAAATGAAGTTCAAAGTTAAATTACTTTTCGGTAAATGGCAATTTTGCTATTTCTTGGCTGTAATCGTATTGAAGGTCTTCGTGCAATCCTTCCAACTTTCGCTCCATTAATTTTATCTGATTGTAGTACAACCGCATCATTGCTGCGTTGTTTTTTATTGTGGGTTTAAATTCGATTAGGGTTTTACAAAAATGAAGCAATAGTTCAATCTCAGTTTCTTTTACCGAGGAATACCGAATATACCGCTTGGTGACCCGAAGAATTCTCCGGATACTCTTTTTTATGTAATGAAAACTGTGGGTGTTGATTTCGGTAAAGGCTTCGGAAATATATTCTTTCACCTCCTCAACATAATGTGCTTCGTTATCCACATCGAAAAGTAGATACACAAGCAGTTCCTTATTTTCTTTTTTGAAGCGAGCCAGCCGCAAACAAAGTGCCTCTAATTCTTCAGGGGAACGATGCTTTAATTCTTTCTTTAAAATGGCTAATGAGGGTGCTTTCAAACCGAAGAATTATAGGTTTTTGCAAGTATTTCTTCAGTTTCAGCAAGCGATTTAAACACTTCGTAGGTCTTTCCCTGCGTTCGTTGCGATCCCATGGCATTTCCAAATTGTGCCGCCTTAATGAAGTCCTTCGGATTGTCTAACAAACTGAAGGCAATTCCGCCAGCGAAGGAGTCGCCACACCCTGTGGTGTCAATCACCTTTTCAACAGGTACTGAAGGAACCAATTCTTGATGTAACACTCCATTTTGAAGAGTATATACCATCGTTCCACTAGAATCTAAGGTTACATACAAAGCTTTGAGTCCGTGTTGGAGGCAATATTCAGCAAACTTAGGAAGTTGCTCTGGGTCGATTTCATCATTATTTTCAAGCTCATCTAAACTATATTCATTCTGAAACCAACTGCAATTTGCTTCTTCTAAATTCATTTTTAGTACATCGATATACGGAAGCCATAAATCCCGATCCACCCAAAACTTTGTCACTCGCTGCCCACGCACCGTTAATGCCGTGGTTGGACCGTGTGCATCAAAAACGATGGATGCATTGCTGTTTTCTTTAATATAAATAAGGGTTTCAAGGGGCACTTCAAAATCGGTAACAGGAACGCAAACAAACACTCCGCAATCGAGGAGGGGTTTTACATCCTCTGGGCCAATAGGTTTCATAAACGCTGTTTGGGTCTCAATCCGTTTGTTTTGATCAACAAATTTTAGCTGAATGACATCTCCTAAATCTGCTTCCGAAGAAATAAAATCGGTGTTGATATTATCATAAG
>JABDKT010000234.1 GCA_013002065.1 Flavobacteriaceae bacterium | reverse complement strand
AATCCGGACCTGATACATCAACGATGTTGTCAAATGAATCTTGAAAATTCATTGTGATAACACTTCCATTACTAAAAGGGAATACGAGAAGTAAATCACCGGCAATTTCCAACGAATTTATATCACGAACGGCTCCATTAGTTATGAATCCAAACCCTTCGTAGTTGTGAATGGTTGGTGTATTGGAAAATGAGCTGCCGTAATCAAGACGGATAACGTCATCCGAATTTGTTTCATAAGCAAGAAATACATGAAGATCACCGGAAGAGGTTTGAATAGCATCTGGTGACTTAGATCTGAGCATCAGGCCTTCCGGGTCACTAATAGGATCGCTCGTGGGTGGATTTAATGGGGAAGATCCATAGCTCAACTTTATTGGTGGTAAAAAACGTGCAGTAGCAATTCCGTACCATCCTTCGGGAGTTTCTAATAACTCTAAGCCATAAGAAAATCCAGCTAAGTTGTCATACAATAGCCTTTGAGAATAACTGTCCTGATATGTTTCCAAACAAAAGTCCCATTCAAAATCTGTAGCGTTCGCAGTTAAATTAGTAATAGCTACAGTTTCATTCAGACAGATATCCGTCCCTAGTTGAAAGTCAGCATTTACTTGACTTTGCGTTTCTAGATAGCCGAAAATTAAAACGCTAACAAGATAAAATCTCATAAGATCATATCGAACCAGTTTATTAATGGTGCGTTTTACACAGTTGACTATATATTTCAAAATAAGATTCTACTCCTTTTTTAAGACCAAAATACTCCATGGCTCCATGCCTGAGCATTTTACGGTCAAATTTCGTGCTCAATTTTTTAATTACGTTTTCTATATCCACTCTCTGATCTAAATCAATAAGAAAACCAGCTCCATACTTTTCAATAATCAAATCAGTATCGCCAACTCCGCTATTACAAATTACGGGCACTCCGAGGCTCATGAGCTCCCCTTGTTTGGTCGGGGATGAGGCTTTTTTGGAGAAAACGGGCTTAATAAAGAAAATACTGTAATCTGAAATAGTTGCACATTTGGGTACTTCAATTCGTGTAGCGCTTTTAATTACGATGGTTTCCCTAGGTATTTTTCTATCATCAACTTCTTTCAATATGACTTTAGGATTGTCGGGCGTGATAAAAAAAAACTTTGCATGAGGTTTATGAATAAGCAAAATTTTAAAAAAATCCAGCATTTCACTAAGCATATACCATGTGCCTATCGAACCGAGATAGCTTAAAATAAAATCTGATTCTTTAAATCCCAATTCTTTCTTAATTGCTTCCTTGTCTTGTGATGGCTGAAACAAGTCCGTATCAGCGCAGCAGGGAATAACAGAAATTGGCGTTTGTATTTGCCATTCTTCTTGCATGACCCTCTTTCCATTTTCAGTTAATGAAACGATATGATCCGCATTATTTAAAAACGCTTTTTCCTTCTTCTTAAAATATCTATAAATGAGGTTGTAAACCGGATTCCTGAGGTTCCAAATGTTGCCATCTACCCGTTCGTCTGGATAGAAACCCCTCATGTCGAATAGGAAGGGCACACCATATTTTTTATTAAGGTGAAGTCCAACAAATGAGGCTATATAACTTCGACAGTGTACTAACTTGAATTTTCGTAACAAATGCAACTCATTCACCTTCCTGTGCATTTTATTTAAATCCAAAAGAGTAGATAGAATAGGTGGACGGTCCGTGTATAACATTGGCGCCCATTCAATGCCGGCAGCCTCAAGATCTCGTGCTATGGCGTCTTGAAACCCCAAACGTGAGTTCTTTTCGAATGAGACCAAAGTAATTTTATAACCTTCTAGGGATAAGCCTTTGAGATATGGAATGACTTGTGACTGTCCTAAGGGATCAGTCATGCCATCATAAGAGATATAGAGTGTGTTTACTGGTTGTCTTTCCACCATTTGTGCAATAAGATCAATGCCCAGAGCCGATTGTAGTAAAGGGATTTTCCCGCCTTAAATTTAGCTTTAATAGAAGCCACGATCGACCACTTAACTAGTCCGGCTTCTCGGATAATTTGCTCACTGAGGTAATTCTCTAGTAAATAGGCCAGGTCGTTTCTTAACCATTTGGCCAAAGGCACTGAGAATCCGCGTTTAGCTCGATCAAATAGATGAGCAGGGAGATATTCATAAAGAATCTGCTTGAGTAAATATTTCGAAACATTCCCCCGCTTCTTGAGGTTACGATTTAAGTTGAGAGAAAACTCAACTACCTTATGATCCAGCAACGGAACACGAACTTCCAATGAATGGTGCATAGAGGCCATATCTACTTTATGTAGAAGGTCATCGCTTAGGTAATTTTGAATATCAAATAATGCTTGATTTTCATCCGGATGTAGCTTTCTAGATAGCTGGGATTTTACGAAAAACTTTTTCTGTACCGGTATTACCATCAATTTGGAAACTTCTTTCGCACTGAACAAAAATTGTTCTTGAGAAAATATATGTCTTTGGAGATCAATTTCTTTATTGAAATTAAAAAGCCAGGAAGCTCTCTGCATTCGTTCCGTACCCAATGAAAGTAGATGATGAATAATGCCTCTACTCGAACGAAGAATAGGAT
>JABDKT010000232.1 GCA_013002065.1 Flavobacteriaceae bacterium | reverse complement strand
TTGAGGCGTAAGTTGACCTTCTTATCTTGATTATCTAGATTTTTCAGTTTCAATTTGATAAAAACACCTTCTTTTCCGTCGGGTACAAATTGATGGCGTTCTATTTCAATGTTTTGGCTATCCCATGTATAGAAATGTTTATTGGCAAAGGGGAAATTTTGAAAGGAATGTGCATTATCCATTGTAATAGAATCAATGCCAGCCTTTATAATTATATCAAATCCATCCATTAGTTTAATGGGATGATTCCAAATCCCACCCATCTCACCGGTAATATGCCAGCCCAATTCGGGAAAAGAACCATTTTGATGTCCCACCATATAAACTCGGTCTCCGGCGGTTACGAAGGGCGAGTCTAGATATTCTTTGGTTCCCTCAATGGAAGGAACGCCTTTTAAAATTTCTTTTGGGGTTTCTTCCGAAGAAGAATTACAACTTACAATGAGTAAAGAAAGCAATGTTAAAAGACACAATTGAAATCGATGTAAAATCATAGGGAAAAAATTATTCTCTTTGTTCAAAGGGAACGACCGTTCCGTTTTCCAAGTAGTTTTTTAGGTAGCTCAACAAAATGGCCCAGCAATATGAAGATTTACGGTAATGATGGTTGCATTCCGGCCAGTCTTTATGCCAAAATTTGATGCCCGTGCCTTCCGAACTCTCCTCAAGATCGAACCCGAAAGTGGTGGGATCCCAATCCTCATCCGCACTGGTCATTTTGATATGAAACGATTGATTGGGTTTACATTCTACAACTTCGCCATACCAATTGTATTCGGGAGCGAAATAAAAGTTATACTCAGCACCCTTTTCCGGCACACCGGTACACCTCAAAGTCCACCAATTATTTAAGTGGTGAGGCTGCGTAATTGCATCGAATACTTCTTTGGCAGAAGCATTAATCTTTAAGTCGTGGTATATTGAATTGATCTGTAAAAGTTTGAATGTTCCAATAAAGATAAAGCATATTCATAAAAAAAGCGAACTTGATGAAGTCCGCTTTGTTTTTTACTCGAAACTATTACTCTCGCTGGTATTTTTCCGAATACCGCTGCCACAATTCAGTTTGATGACTTTCCAATGAAATCTCTCTACCGTCGATAAAGGCTTGGGTGAGAACGTTGGTTCTCATATCGAGAGCATCACCTTCACTTAAAAAGAAAGTGGCGCTTTTCCCAACCTCGATAGAACCGTAACGATCTCCAATACCTAAAATTTCAGCAGTATTGGAGGTAATCAATTTTAAAGCTTCCTCTTTATCCATTCCTTGCCCTACTACTTGCCCGGCATAAAATGGCAAGTTTCGGGTCTGGAAGTTGGAAGAACTGGAATTTTGCAATCCCACTTTGAGTCCGCCGTCCACTAAAAGCTTGGGTAATTTATACGGAAGATCATAATCATCATCATCTCTATTGGGTAAAGAGTGTGTGCGTCGCACCAAAACCGGGATGTCATTTTGTTTTAGGAAGGGGATAATTTTGTGAGCTTCGTAACCTCCAACAATAACGACTTTTTGAACTCCTAACTTTTTAAGTCGGGTAACTGCATCAATCATTTCCTTTTCACCATTGGTGTAAACATAAAGGTGTTTAGAACCATCGAATAGCCCTTGCATCGCTTCAAAACCAAGGTTTTTAGTTTGTTGTCCTCCTTTTCCGTAGGCCTTTGAATTGGTGAAATAACTATCAATTTCGTCTAGACGTTTATTGTAATCTTTATTAGGTTTCCATCCTCTGGGTTCTCCTAACCACCAACGACCACGTCTAAAACTGTTGGGCCAGTTGAGGTGGATGCCGTCATCTTCTTTTACAACGGCGTCCTCCCAGTTCCAAGCATCGAATTGGACGATGGAGGAAGTTCCGGATATTCTTCCGCCTTTGGGAGTCGACTGTGCTAGTAGTACTCCATTCGGCCTCATACTTTCGACCACCTTACTTTCTGCATTATAAGCAATGATGCTGCGAATGTTAGGAATAAAGTCTCCAATCTCATCCTGGTCGTTACTGGCTCGAACGGCGTTCACCTCTATAAGTCCCAAAGACTTTCCGGGAGCGATAAAGCCCGGATACAAATGTTTTCCGGCGGCATTAATTACTCTTCCCTGAGTAGGAGTAGAGGAATTGCCAACGGCAGTTATTTTTCCATCGTCAAAAACAACAACGCTATTTTCCAGTACAGTTCCATTTCCTAGGTGTGCTGTTGCACCAACGATGCTAATTACTTCACTTTGCGGTGGTGCCGGCGTTTGCTGTGCGAACACATGTAATCCAACACTAACGGTAATTGCTAAAATTATGTTTTTAAATATTTTCATGGCTGGATTAGTTTATGGTTTCACAATGAAAATGAATCTTATCTTTTTTCTTAGGCGGTCGGGTTTTGCCACCACCATTTTTCTCTTCGGCCATCATTTTAATGAGTTTAGCTCGTTCGGCTTTAATAGCATTTCGTTTGGCTAGATCGGCATTTAAATCGAAATAGACCTTACCTTCAATTATTGTTTTCTCTGCCTTGGCATAAACCGACATAGGATGGTCGTTCCAAAGCACCAAATCGGCATCTTTACCTTCTTTGATACTTCCAACGCGTTCATCCAAGTGCAAAAGTTTCGCCGGATTGATGGTCACCATCTTCCAAGCTTCTTCTTCACTCATACCTCCGTATTTAACACTCTTGGCAGCTTCCTGATTTAAGCGGCGTGACATTTCAGAATCATCACTATTAATGGCAACGGTTACTCCTTCGGCAGCCATAATGGCGGCATTATACGGGATAGCGTCATTTACTTCGTATTTATAGGCCCACCAGTCGCTGAAGGTAGAACCACCCACGCCGTGTTCTTTCATCTTATCAGCTACTTTGTAACCTTCCAAAATGTGTGTAAATGTATTTACTCTGAAATTGAACATTTCAGCAACCTTCATCAGCATATTAATTTCACTCTGAACGTATGAATGACAACTTATAAATCGCTCACCGTTGAGGATTTCGGCTAATACTTCCATTTCTTCATCATAACGGTAGGGCTTTCCGCTTTTCTTTTTGGCGTCGTACTCTTTTGCTCTGTTAAAATAATTTACAAAGGTTTGTTCAACTCCCATTCGGGTTTGAGGGAAGCGGTTAAAACTCTGCCAATTCGATTGCTTTACGTTTTCTCCCAAAGCGAATTTTATAAACTTCGGACTGTTATCATAGATAAGCCCTTTGGCATCTTCACCCCATTTCAGTTTGAGGATGGCGGATCGACCCCCTATGGGGTTCGCAGAACCGTGTAAAATTTGAATACTGGTAACTCCTCCAGCCAGATTGCGGTAGATATCAATATCTTCAGCATCGACTACATCCTCTATAGACACTTCGGCAGAAGAATTATGACCAGCTTCATTTATAGAAAGTGCTGCAATGTGTGAATGTTCGTCTATAATACCGGCGGTTAAATGTTTTCCGGTCGCATCAATTACAGTAGCGCCTCCAGCACTCAGGTTTTTACCTATTTTAGAAATTTTTCCATTTTTCACCAATACATCGGTGCTTTCAAGTATCCCATCTTGCTCACTGGTCCAAACCGTTGCATTTTTAAACAACATATCCTGAGATCTTGGCTTGGTTGCAAATCCGTAACCTACATTCGGGTAAGTAATAGGAACTATTTCAGGAACTTCAATTTCTTTGGACTCATCTTTCTTTTCGTCCTCCATTTCGGCCACTTTTCTTGCCAGAAAAGTTGTTTCATTACCATTCGCCATGACAAGATGCCCCGCAATATTATTGGATGTTCTGTTGACCGAAGCAGTCGCGCGATTCATTATTTTGGTAGAGTCATTCTGAAACGAAAAAGTAACCCAATCGTTTTTGTAGCTAATTTTTGAATCAAACTTAACATCTCCCAATTTCACCTCAATTTTTGGCTTGGTTACTTCTCCCGAAATTTTAAGATCGTAGGTTTTGCCACCCGAAGCCAATTTGTAATCACCGCGAATATCCTTCAGTGTCATATCGGAAATTTGATGCTTCTTTCCTTGAACCCAGTTTTCATAAATCTCAGTTTTTTCGTCGAAGATATTTCCGGAGGTAATCAAAAAGTTGGCGTGTTTGCCATTCTCCAAAGTTCCTAAAGTCGAGGTTTGCCCCAACATAGATGCCGGGATAGTGGTCAATGCGGCCAACGCTTGTGATTCGGTTAATCCGTATTGGATAGCCTTCCTAATATTTTTATGAAAGTCTGAAACTTTCTTTAACTCATGAGTAGTAAGGGAAAAGTTTACTCCATTTTCGGCCAGCACCTTCGGATTTTGAGGCGCTTGGTTCCATTCCCTCATGTCTTCTATAGACAGGTAACGAGAATAGTAGGGGTCACTCACATCGAACGCAGCCGGAAAGTTTACAGGGATAATGTAATTAGCATTAGTCTGTTTTATGCTTTCAATCGATTCATATTCATCGCCTCCACCAACGATCACATAATTCTTATTGAACATATCACCAATCTTATCGGCGCGAACGTTATTTCCTTTATTACCTGCCTCAAAAAATGATATGAGATTTTTATTTTCAATCATGGCCTCCAACGAACGATCCTTGGTGGTTGCATTGCCCTTTTCATACCAATCCATATCGTAATACATCTGGCGAAGCAATGCCATAGCTCCCATAAGAGAAGTAGGGTACGACTGCCTGCTGGTTACACTTTTCGAGAAGCTAAAAAACTGCCCCGAGGTATCCTCCAAGATTCTTTCAGAATTATCTCCATTATCGTTTAAAGCGACTAGCACGCCGGTTCCTCTAGCAATACCGTCCATCAAATGAGTATTCACCACACCAAAACCGGCTTTCCGCATTTCTTCAGCTTTCTTTTGGTTGTATTTGAATTTGGAAATACCGTCGAACTCGGGCATTATATGATCGTTCCAATAAAACCCTGTACGAGAGGCTTCGTACTGAGGAGATCGTCCTCTTTCTTTTCGTTTTGGTTTTTCTAATCCGAAACCGGAATAAGATTCAATAAACGACGGATAAATCCACGCACCTTTTAAGTCGGTTATGTTAGAATTAGAAGGAATGTTAACTGATTTACCACTAGCCACCACTTTCCCATTTTGAATAACCAATGTACCCTGATCGATGATCTGAGTGGGTGAAATGTAAATTTTTGCGTTGGTAAAAACTGTGTAGTTATTATTTTCCTCTTTAACTCCGCTGTTATTGGGAAAATAATCTTGAGCGTTACTAATGTTCACTATCAATGAGCATAGCAACAGGAGTAAAAATTTTTTCATATGAACTCTTGGTTAAATTTGTCTAAATATAATAATACCCTTTGTTTTCCTCATATTGAAGATGAGGTTTAACACCTTCTTAAGAAGAGTTAAAATGGGTGTTCTTCAAAATAATTTACCACTAATGCCACCATATAACTATAACTCATAATCCCTTTGGATTGGTTGTTGGCTTTTAGAAACTGGTCCCAGAAGGCTTTGGAGAAATCTTCAAACGGATTTTCATACGATTGCCAGAACTCACGCATTTCACGATAACTCTCTAAAATTCCAAAGTTTATGGTGGGTAACAATGCTTCATAAGTGTCAAAATCGCGTCTTGCTATTTCATTGACACAGTAACGCAAAGCGAAAATATATCCGCTGTATTTAATATAAGGATCATCGTTGTGCAAGGTCGCCAAAGTGGCTATAAAATTCGCTTCGTTTTCTGCTGCATATCCTATTTGATGCGCTTCTTCATGGCAGGCAACCACGGGAAACTTATAAGTTTTAATTAGGTTATTTACTTGTGCTTCACCAGTGAGCGGATTGTAGTATCCGCTGTAACCCATATAAGTTAAACCCAAGCTCCATCCACTTTTCTTTATACTTCGAGGAGAATAATGTAAGTTGGGATAAATTTCCTCCAAATTTTTATACCCTTCAATGGACTTTTTAAATATCTCTTTCTGGCTATAAGGTAAATCAATTTTTATGCTGTCTTTATATCCTAATTCTCTGTGAAGTTGATTCGATTTGGCGATAAGGCGTTTGGTCGTGGAGATGAGTTCTTCGGTGGTGTATTCTCTTTCTAAGCCTAGTGTTTTATTTAAGGGAACTCGATAATAATTAAGACCCCACATCATATTGAAAACGAAATAAATGATGGAGATCGATGCCGTAATATCGATAAAGAATGAAACCGGACTGCGTTTGAGTCTTCGCACATTTTTATAAAGCCATCGAAGCAGTAAAATCACCAGTAATAAGTAGAACAAATCCCCAACCGAAAAAGGCACCCAACCAAAGATATACCTCGATATTTTGGCTAAATAAGGATATACCCCCTGACTGTAATATGTCTCGATAAATTCCGGAAATCCTCTTAGAATGCGTAGGGCGAAAAATTGAACAGGCAGCAAAAGGGCTATGATTAATTTTGTTCTTTTTCGCATGTCTCAAACTTACGAAGAATAATATTATTTGTAGTTCAGAGAACAAATTTTAAACCGTAATTTTGTAAAAAATTAATTAGATGAATGAAGCTATTCGAAACCTAGAACCCAAAGAAATTTGGAACCATTTTGCAGATCTTAACGCAGTCCCAAGAGCTTCTAAAAAAGAAGAGAGGGTGATACAATTTATGAAAGACTTTGGTGTTTCCCTTCAATTGGAAACCATGGAGGATGCCGTTGGAAATGTTATCATTAGAAAACCGGCTAGCCCGGGAATGGAGGATCGGAAAATGGTGGTGATGCAATCACATTTGGACATGGTTCATCAAAAAAATAATGATACCGAATTCAATTTTGATACTCAGGGTATCGAAATGATGGTAGATGGGGATTGGGTGAGAGCAAAAGGAACGACTCTTGGAGCCGACAATGGTCTTGGGGTTGCTACCATCATGGCCGTTTTGGCAAGCGACTCTTTGGTGCATCCGGCGATTGAAGCCTTGTTTACCATAGACGAGGAAACCGGAATGACAGGAGCCATGGGATTAGAGGGCGGAATATTACAAGGAGAAATACTATTGAATCTGGATACCGAAGAAGATGATGAAATAGGTGTAGGTTGTGCCGGTGGTGTAGATGTTACTGCTGAAGGTACTTACGCTGAAATATCCACACCCGATAATTGTGAAGCCTTCGAGATCACCTTAAAAGGTTTGCAAGGAGGTCACAGTGGAATGGATATCATAAAAGGATTGGGGAATGCGAATAAATTGATGAACCGAATATTATCGGCTTCGGCTTCCATCATCCACCTCGTTGAAATTAATGGAGGGAGTTTGCGCAATGCTATTCCACGGGAAAGTGTTGCCGTAGTTGCCGTCGCGTTGGAAAATGTTTCAGAATTTGTAGCAAATACCGATGCCATTCAACAACACATTATAGATGAATTCAAATTGTTGGAACCGGAACTCTCCATAGAAACGAAAAAAGTGGAAGCACCGGAGCTGGTAATGAGTTCAACCGATCAAGAGAAATTGCTCAATGCACTTTACGCTACTCATAATGGAGTGTTCCGAATGAGTCCAGCTATCGCCGATTTGGTGGAAACTTCAAATAATCTGGCTAAAGTTACTGTTGAAAATGGAAGCATTAAAATTGAATGTCTAACAAGATCTTCTGTAGAATCTTCGAAAGACGATATGGCCCAAACGCTAAAATCGGTTTTTGAGTTGGCAGGTTATCAAGTGACCTTTTCTGGAGCGTATCCGGGATGGGCGCCCAATATGGAAAGTCCTATCTTAAAAGTTTTGGATGAACTTTATATCAAAATGAACGGAAGTAAAGCGAATGTAGCCGCTTGTCACGCAGGACTCGAATGTGGCATTCTAGGTCAAAACTATCCGGAAATGGATATGATTTCCTTTGGCCCCACCATCAAGGGCGCTCACTCTCCCGATGAACGTGCGAGTATTTCTTCCACACAGAAATACTGGGAATTCGTAAAAGAAATCTTAAAAAACATTCCGAAGAAATAAAAAAAGCCTCCAATTTGGAGGCTTTCTCAAATATATGTGAGTTTATTATTCTTGAGGTTCGGCAATACCTACCAATTCCAATTCGAAAATTAAATCGGTGTTAGGTGCAATTCCGCCACGTGGAGCTCCCTGCTCTCCATAAGCTAAATGCGAAGGGATAAACAAAGTTACTTTGTCACCAATCGACATACTTAAAAGTCCCTCTCTAAATCCGGGAATTAATTTAGCGTCTTTGCTGTAAGGTGCCGCCATAGGACCGTATTGCCCCATAGCCAATCGTTGAGCGTCCACCATATTGTAACTTTCAGCCACTTCAAGAATACTAGTATCCAACAACTTTCCGTCCGTGAAGTAACCTATATAATTCATATTTACCATGCTTCCTTCCTGAGGCTTCATGCCTTTTCCTCTTTTGTTCCAGTATAGCTTAAGTCCGGAGTCTAGCTCTTCGGCTTGTTCTTTAAGGGCATTCATGTTTGTCATGGTATCTGCAGCCAGTTTATCCAATCGATCCTGCTCTTCTTTACGCTTTTTCTCAATTTCTTCCATTTCAGCAGTGAACGAAGGTACTTTGGCTCCTTTGTTTATAATATTGACTTCTTGGATAACAACGTCGGAAACAGGCTTGTTCGAAGGTTTTTCCACTTCAACGCTCCCAATCGAATCAACCACTTCCTGTCCAATAACGATTTCTCCAAATACTGTGTGTTTACCGTCTAACCAAGGTGTATCTTTCAGCGTAACGAAAAACTGACTTCCGTTGGTTCCGGGTCCGCCATTGGCCATTGATAAAATACCTTTTCGGTCGTGTTTTAAAGAATCTACAATTTCATCCGGGAAACGATATCCGGGATTTCCCGTTCCATCGGCTTTAGGATCTCCTCCCTGAATCATAAAATCTTTCATGACGCGGTGGAATGTGAGTCCGTTAAAATATGGCTTCCCCTTCATCGTCGAATCGACCATTTCGTGAGTACCTTCCGCCAATTCTACAAAATTGGCTACGGTTAATGGCGTTGCTTCGTGATAAAATTTTGCCACGAAAGTTCCTTTGTTGGTTACAAATTCGGCATAAAGGCCTTTGTCAAGATTTGGGTACTTGGATTTGCAAGAGGTTAAAGTAATAGTTGCCAATAAGACAAAAAGTAGGGTGAATTTTTTCATTGTTAATTTTCTTGAGTTTCTATAGATTTTAGTGTTACTGTGCTTTGAACCGGTACGTTGGTTCCTAATTTATTTTCGATTCCGTAATAGCCATAAGCTTTATAGGATGGAAACAAGAAAGTTACTGTTTCTCCTGCTTTCATGAGTTTTAATCCATCTCTAATTCCGGAAATCAATTCCTGATTGGTTTGGTCGATTTTATAGTTCTGAAGTCCGTTTTCTTCTTCGGAAACGATCACATCGCCATTCAGTCGTTTAATATCATAAGTAAAGGTAACAGCGTCTCCCAATTTTGGCATCATGCTGTTAATCGAGTCTTTGACATTGTAGAAGTACCAAAAGCCACTTTCCGAAGTAATATAATCGGCTTCCGGGTTATTCTCCATTAACTTCGAGATAACCGCTTCTTCTTTTTCAAATATTTTTTTATTACGCTCCGCCGATTCCTGAATGAAAGTACCGGAAGTTGACTTAACAGGTCTTCTGGCCTCCGGACTCTTACAACCAAGGGCGAAAATGGCTAATATGCTTAAATAGATTAGGTTACGCATCCTTATTTAGGGCATTTTTATAGCTGGGCAATATACTAATAAATTCCTTTATGGTTTTGGTAAGGGACAAGGAACTTCTTCCGCCGGCCGCGTTGGTATGACCGCCACCGTTAAAATGTTCCCGTGCAAATTCATTTACCGAAAAGGAGCCCTTACTTCTCAAAGAAATCTTGGTGATGCCTTCCTGGCGATTTTCAATGAATATTACCGCAAATTTTACCCCTTTTACCGATAACGCATAATTGACAAAGCCTTCGGTATCTCCTTTTCTGAAATTGTTGTCATCCAATTCCTTTTGAGAAAGTGAGATGTAGGCCGTGTTGTATTCGGGTAGAATATTTAAATTCTTCAATGCGACACCTAATAATCGCAGCTTGTCGGGACTGTTGGTGTCGTAAATTTTTTGATGAATATCACTGTTGTTTGCGCCACTTTCGATGAGATGAGCAATCACGCGATGCGTTTCAGGGGAAGTGGCCGGAAAACGAAAAGACCCAGTGTCGGTCATTATACCCGCATATAAGTTAGTGGCTATTTCCGAAGAAATTTCAGAAATACCACCTAAAGCCTCCATAAAATGATACACCATTTCGGAAGTTGAACTCATCTTCACATCACTGTAAGTAACCACGGCATAATTATCGGGTTGCTGATGATGATCGATCATTACAAATTTCGCATCCGATTTCTCCAATAGTTCGCCCAAATCTCCGGTTCGGTTTAAAGCGTTGAAATCTAAGGTGAAAATAAGATCGGCTTTATGAATTAGGTCTCTTACAGTATCAGTCGCCTTATCGTAGGTAAGAATGTTGTCACAGCCGGGAAGCCATTTCAAGAACTCTGGAAAGTCGTTTGGCATGACAACTTGTGCGCTGTATCCTTTTTTGTTTAGGAAATGTGCTAATCCTAAGCATGAACCTATGGCATCTCCATCCGGGTTCTTATGACCAATTACCAAGATGTTGTTTGAATCTCTCAACAGAGAGTGAATAAGGGCTACTTTTTCTTTATTCATAAGCTGCGAAGATACAATTTCTTCGTAGTTAGGTAAAAAGGGAATTCGTAATTTTATGGGAAATTTAATTCCTTTTCCATGAAGCAATTCCTCTTAATTTGTACCATTTTATCCCTTTTTTCCTGCGTTGAGTCTAATTCGGAAGCAGTAAATATGGGTGATCCCGAAGATTCTTCCGATTTCACTTTGGTTTTTGCATCCTGTAGCGATCAAGAACGAGAACAGCCACTATGGGGGCCTATAGTGGAAACCAATGCCGATTTGTTTGTTTGGGGAGGTGACAATGTTTATTCGGATACCGATGATATGGAAAAGATGAAAAACGATTATAACAAAGCCTTTAATCATCCCAAGTATTCAGAATTACGCGCAATGACTACTATTACTGGTACCTGGGATGATCATGATTACGGTTTAAACGACGCCGGGTCGGAATGGAGTAAAAAACAGCAAGCCAAAGACATATTCCTGGATTTTTTGGAGGTTCCGGAAGAAGATGTTCGAAGAAAGAGGGCGGGGGTTTATACTTCGGAAATGTACCAAACCGAAAAGGGTAGCCTTAAATTAATTCTGTTGGATACGCGCTGGTTTAGGGATTCCCTTCGGAAGAGCTCCAATCCAAATTGGCGATACGACCCGTGGGAGGAAAACAGCAATCTAACCATATTAGGCGATGAGCAGTGGAATTGGTTAGAAAATGAACTCAAAGATGGCAAACCCGATTTCACCTTGATTGTAAGTAGTATTCAATTTTTAAGTGATAATCACGGCTGGGAAAAGTGGGCAAATTTTCCTTCCGAAGTAAAAAGAATGGAAACCTTGCTCAAATCGGCCGTGTCTCGAAACGTCCTCTTCTTAAGTGGTGATCGCCACTTGGCAGAGATTTCGGTTGCGACTTATCCTGAAATATCGTATCCCATTGTAGATTTTACGAGCAGTGGAATGACCCACACCTGGATTGACGGAGCCACAGAATCCAATGCTTATCGCATAAGCAATGTGGTAAAAAGATTGAATTTTGGTGTCCTTAAATTCGACTTTGAAAACGAGGAGGTGACTTACGAAATTCGGGGAGAAGATAACTTCTTATACGAGCGACATATTCAGAAGTATTAAAGAATTGTAAAGGCTTCGTATTTGTGTGAAAATTCTAAAAATTTAATGTAGGTTTGCAAAAATTTTAAAAACACCTATGAGAACAGATAGAACTTTTACTATGTTAAAACCGGATAGCGTTGAAAAAGGAAACGTGGGACCGATTTTAGAAAAAATTACTTCAGCCGGATTTAAGATTGCTGCTATGAAACTCACTCAAATGACAGTGGCAGATGCTCAGGCTTTTTATGCCATTCACAAAGAGCGTCCGTTTTTTGGAGAATTAGTGGAGTATATGACACGCGGACCCATTGTTGCTGCTGTACTTGAAAAAGAGAATGCTGTTGAGGATTTCCGTACTCTAATTGGAGCTACCAACCCGGAAGAGGCCGCCGAAGGTACTATTAGAAAGTTGTATGCTGCTTCCATTGGAGAGAACGCCGTTCACGGAAGTGACAGCGACGAAAACGCCGAGATTGAAAGTCAGTTTCACTTCGCAGGAAGAGAGATATTTTGATCGGTCGAAAATAAAATTGAAAAAGCCACTCATTCGAGTGGCTTTTTTTATCGCAGTACTAGTTTTTTGATGAGCTCTTTCCCTAATTCTTCATTGAGCAGTTTCATTATTTTTTCTCTACCATAACTTAGCTCTTCCCTCAAAACTGAAGAACTCAATTGGACGTACAAGGTATCCCGTTCCAACAATACTTGAGTCGTATATTTTGAAATCGCTTCACCCATGACTTTATTCCATGCATCTGCAGCCGAGACTTTATTAAGACCTTGAGCCAATTTTTTACGGGACGAAATAAACTCTTTTATCACGTCACCTAAGGATGAATTTTCGGCTTTGCGCTTTGCCATGAATTATTGATTAATCGAAATGGGTTTGTACCTTTTGTAAAAGTAAGTGTTTCCATTGGTATTTAGAACTACCAAAGAACTGTCCTTTGCTTCTAAAACCGTTTCTTCCCAATTATCGTAAGGCGTGCTATAATGAAGTTGGAGTTTTTTGTCTTTTTCTACGGAAATATTAAATTTTTCAGCCGATTTAGTCACTGCGTAAGTTCCGTCGAAACGAGGTCGCACTTTTTTACGCACCCCGCTATCACCGGTCACTTCGATAAAATCGATTTGAGTATTAATGCTAAATTCCTTCTCCTCACCACTAGCGAGTTTCACTTTTTCGATTTCCCAATAACCACCCAAAAATTGTAACTGTGTATCCGGATCGGCTTGTCCACAGCTTGCAAAAATTACGATTAATAATAGGCTTAAAACTCTCATAAATGGAACATTTTATAGGTTTGGTGTACTTTTTTTACTACCTCCTCGGTGCGCTCGGCATGAGTGTCACTTATGAATAATTGCCCGAAGTGCTCTGCATCCACCAAACTAATAATTTGAGCTACTCTCTCTTCGTCCA
>JABDKT010000153.1 GCA_013002065.1 Flavobacteriaceae bacterium | reverse complement strand
GTGCGATTCCGATCAAAACTTCCAATCCTTTTTCCGGAATGTAAGTGCTATCTCCCGTAAATCGTTCATAATTGTATATCGCGAAAGCGATGGCGCCGTTTCTGTGTATTTCTTCAAATGTAATTTCCCACTCGTTGTGACATTCTTCACCATTCATAGTTACCATAGGATACAATGCAGCACCGTTTGAGAATCCGAGCTTTTCGGCATTTTCAATAGCTTTTTGCAGATGGTTGTGGCGGTACGTCAATAAATTTCTTGCTACTTGTTGATCCTTGGTCGCCATGTAAAATGGAATACAGTAGGCTTCGGTGTCCCAATAGGTACTTCCGCCATATTTTTCTCCTGTAAAGCCCTTAGGGCCAATATTAAGTCGGGTATCCTTTCCAAGATAGGTTTGGTTGAGTTGAAAGATATTAAACCTTATTCCCTGTTGTGCCTCTACGTCCCCGTCAATTACAATATCGGCCATCTTCCAGATTTCCTCCCATGCCGTTGCCTGTGTTTTCTTCAAGGTTTCGTATCCAAGCGATACTCCTCTAGACAACACTCTTTTGGCTGCTTTGATGAGTTGATCTTCGGCGTGATTCAATGAAACCGTATAACCTGCATATTTTTGAATGGTTGCTGTTTCGCCTTCATCGATAGCTATTTCATATGCAAATTCTATGGATTTGTCGTTTGAATTGATATTAGGATTTAAGGAAAGTTCTTTATTATTCTTGAATAATTTCGACTGCATGTATGTACAAACACCAAAATTGGTTTTCATGGTGTTGGACCGAATAAATGCCTGGCCACCCTCGTTTGTGACACTTTTAACGTCCCAAAACTTATCATCCCAATTACTGTCTTCATTGGTAATACCTCCGTCTAAATATGGGGTGAACTTAATTTTCGCCGATTTGTTCAGCGCTTTAACACTATAATTGATGATCCCTAACTCATCTTCATCCAAATGTAAAACACGAGTCGATTCTACGCGAAGTTCGGTGCCATTTTGTAAAGTAACATCAAAAGATCGGGAGTAAAAACCTTCTTTCATGTTTAACTCCCTTCGGAAATTTGCCACTTTTGAAGCCTTGTTCAAATCCAAAGATTCGCCATTAACTTCTACTTTGATACCAATCCAGTTCGGCGCGTTTAAAACCTTGGCGAAATATTCCGGATACCCATTCTTCCACCAACCTACTCTGGTTTTGTCGGGATAATAAACTCCGGCAATATAACTGCCTTGAAATGTGGGTCCGCTGTAATCCTCTTCAAAATTCGCTCTTTGTCCCATGGCTCCGTTGCCAATGCTAAAAAGACTTTCGGATGATTTAACTAGCTCTTTGTCGAATCCTTCTTCGACGATGCTCCATGGGTGTGATTTGATGTATTCCTGATTCATGATATAAGTTCGTTCAAAATAAATTGATTTGATATTTCAGTAAAATCCTTAAAGACGAATTTGGCATCTTTCAAAACTTTGGCGTCTCCTATTCCAACACTCAGCATTCCTGCAGAGTTAGCTGCTTCTATTCCTGCCAAAGAATCTTCAAAAACGATGCAATCCTTTGGATTCATTTTTAGTCCGGTTGCCGCGTTCAAAAATACTTCCGGATCCGGTTTTGCTTTAGAAACATTAGATCCATCCACGATAACTTGAAATTCATGGATGAGATCAACTTCGGTTAAAATACGACGTGCATTCTTGCTCGCAGATCCCAACGCCATGGGTTGATCTAATGACTTCAAATAAGATAACACTCTGGGAACATCGGGCAATATTTCTTCCCTCGTCATTTTGGCTATATGACCAAGGTAATCGTTGTTCTTTTTATGCAATAGCTCATCGAATCTCTCTTTGCTAAGTTCCTGTTCGCCCCAGGCCAATATTTTTTCAAGCGAGCTCACTCTACTCACTCCCTTAAGTAGTTCGTTGTCTTCTTCTGAAAAAGTAATTCCAAGACTTTTTGCGAGTTTTCTCCAGGCTAAAAAATGGTATTTAGCGGTGTCAACAATAACTCCGTCAAGATCGAAGATAAATCCTTTTTTATTCATGTAAGCGTAAAAGATATAGGGTCGTGAATCGAACACGACGACCTGTTAGTAAGATAATAAAATGTAACTGTGGCATCAAAACTTATTTAAATAGGAAGAAAGATTAAGCTTTGATTTAATTTGCGGTAAATATATAGAAAAATAAAATAATGTAATGTTACAGAGTCGATTCCCTTTTAATAAGTTCGGTTTCCACAACCATGGTAGTAAAAGGAGGATCAAAATTGTCTTTTTCAATACGTTCGATGAGTAAATTAGCCGCTTTTCGACCCAGTTCCATGCCGTGCTGACTTACCGTGGTTAACCCCGGTGTTGCGTATTTACTAAGTACCCCATCGGTAAATCCAATAATCTGGATGTCGGCAGGAATGTTCTTGCCGGCCAATTGTACACCTCGCATTGCTGTGAGCGCATATTTCTCGTTTACGGCAAAAATGGCATCTATATGTGGATTCTGAAGTATAAATCGGTGAATTTCCTGGTTCAACTTGTCGTGGTTATTCTCGTCGTTGAACTCATCTTTCAATTTCAGAATTAATGACTCTTCAATTGGCAGTCCGGCGTCATTTAATGCAGCCGTATATCCCGAAGTTCGGAGTTTTCCGACGCTTATATGGTCTTCGGTAGTAATTATGGCTACCTTTTTCGCTCCGCTTGAAATTAAGTACTTAACGGCTTTTCTCGCCCCTTCTTCGTCATCTACAATTACTTTGTCACAGTCAATTTCTGAAATCGCCCTATCAAACATAACAATGGGCATTCCCTGATTAATGGACTCTTGCAAATGATGAAAGTCTTGTTTTAGTTGGGTTTCTTTGGAAACCGATAGTATAAAACCATCGATGCTGCCGTTGGCCAATTTGTCCATATTAGTTACTTCTTTCTCAAAAGATTCGTTGGACAAGCCAATAATTACCGTATATCCTTTTTCATTGGCGACTTCTTCCACACCACTAACGACCGTAGTAAAAAAGTGATGGACGATTTCAGGAATTATTACCCCCAGAGTACGGGTTTTCTGGTTTTTAAGGCTAAGTGCAATATTATTAGGCTTGTAGTTATATAGTTTCGCAAAAGCTTTGATCTTGTCTTTGGTGTCTTTTCCAATCTCTGGACTGTCTTTTAAAGCCTTCGATACTGTAGAAATTGAAACTTCAAGCTCCTGAGCTATTTTTTTTAGGGTAAGTTTTTGCATGAATACTTTCTAATTACCAGATTTAGGTTAAAAATAGGAAACTTATCAACACTATAACGATTTCGTAAAAATAGTTATCCCGACAACTTTTCAAGCTTGTCAAATTTCATTTACATTTGAAATAGGAAGTTAGATTAAGTTATATAAAAAGAGAGGCTTTTTTACAGCTATCTCCATTTTTTTATTGCCCTAACCAATTGATTATCAAACCCTCCTTAAAATTTCCCTTCAATTACCACATTTTTAAAATACGTGTATGCACGTATAGATTTTATGGGTTTTGATAGTATCTTTGTTTTATTAGTGAATGTGTATCGAAGCGATTTTTTGTGGGGATAAAAAATTACCTTTTGATACCGAATTAAAAATTTACTAAGTTAGGTTTGTTATAAGCGCTGCCACTTAAGAGCAGCGCTTTTTTTTATGCCTGTTTTTTAATCTTCCAATACTGTAAATTCAATCGAAGAATCGTTATAAACCCTATGAGTTTGTTTACTGAAATCGGATTCTTTAGCCAAAAAGATGTTTGGCACAAAAGTTTGTGGATTCATGTCGATATATGGAAACCAACTACTTTGAACCTGAATTTGTAGTTTGTGCCCTTTTTTAAAAGTATGGTGTACATCCTGAAGCTTTATATCCACCGATGTTTTTTCATTGGGTTCAAAAGGTTCAGGTTTCGAAAAATTATTTCTGTAACGGCCTCTCATTACTTCAGAACGAACCATCATATGATAGTTACTCATTTTTAAATGATCCTGAGTTTCTTCGGTATCTTTTGCATCCGGTGGGAAAACATCAATGACCTTTACAATCCAATCGGCATCGGTTCCGGTAGTAGAAACTTTAAGTTTTGCCAAGATATCTCCTGCCAACGTAAGATCGTTCTCCAAAACTTCAGTTTCGAAAACCAAGACATCGGTTCGGCGAGCTGCAAACCTTTGGTCGTCTGTCATAAATTTTCTTGGGGTAAAGACCATTTTAATGTCTTCGGAATACGGAACCGGTTTTTTCGGGTCGCTTACAAACTCCTCAAACGTAAAGCTCTTTTCAGCAAAAGGATTCAAGCGCTCATTACTTTGCAACCAGTATGTTTTCTTAGTGGTGTTTTTCGGTGGCCATTGAGCGTATTCTTTCCACTCCAACGAACCGGAATCAAACATATAGGCTTCGGGTAAATTGGTTTTACCATCTCCGGCACCTTTCAGAAAATGATGAAAAAATGGCGTTTCAATATCACGCTGATAATTCAATGAAATATCTTCTCCAAAAAATACATTCCCAATGGCTTGCCGCTTTTTGGTTCTTGCCCAATCCCCGTGGCTCCATGGGCCGAAAACAACCGTATTGTAATTATTACTTCGTTCTTCAATTTTTTCATAAGTCTCAAAGGGACCGTATAAATCCTCTGCGTCGAACAATCCGCCAACCACCATTACTGCGGGCTTTATATCTTTTAAATGCTGAATGATGCCTCTCGATCGCCAAAATTCATCATAATCGGGATGATCTTTTAACTGTTGCCAAAAGACATTATCCTCTTTGTAATATTGATCCAAGTTCGATAACGGACCGGCATCTAAAAAGAATTGATATTGATCTTGAGTTCCTAAATCTGGAAAAGTATACCATGTTTGTGGGGTAGGCTCCGTCTTTTCATAGCCAAAGACAGCTGTCGCTCTCCAATAGCTGAGTAGGTAAGCACCATTGTGATGGAAATCGTCAAAATAAAAATCACCTATACATGCTTGAGGAGAAGAAGCCTTTAAAGCCGGATGCGCATCTAAAAGCGAATAGGTCGCGTAGAATCCCGGATATGAAATTCCCCAGGTTCCTACTTTACCGTTGTTATTAGGTACATTTTTCACAAGCCAGTCAATACTATCGTAGGTATCACTAGCTTCATCGACCTCATTCCCTTTTTTATTCGGGATGTAAGCCCTCATATTGTCGTAAACACCTTCGCTCATCCAGCGCCCGCGAACGTCTTGATAAACGATGATATAACCGTCTTTCATTAAAAATTCATTCGGACCAAGTTTCGATCTGTACAAATCCTCTCCGTAGGGTTTACAGCTGTAAGGCGTTCGGAGTAAAAGAATAGGATACGTTTTAGAGGTATCTTTTGGTGAATATATGGCCGTGAACAGTTTTATTCCGTCACGCATAGTGATGGTCGTTTCTGTTTTATCGTAGTTCTTTTTTGCATAGTCTTCTTGCGCAAAGCCATTCAGAAAACACAAAAAGGCCCATAAAAAGATAAATTTTCTCATGTGAATTAATTACTTGTTTTTAAAATTCTCAACTCCTTCTTTTAGCCAGGCGAGATATTCATCGGAGTCGGGTGTATAACCTACTGGCTTGTTTAGAAAATTCAGATCTGAGTCCAGTAAAATATAATAGGGTTGTGAATTATTCTGAAAATTGATGGTCTGAAAAGTCGCCCATTTGTCACCTACGGTAATGATTTCTTTCACCGAACCATTGGGTTTTGGATAATTGAATTTCTCTTCTTCCGAAAGTTCTTTTCTATCATCCACATAAAGTGAAATAAGCACATATTCTTTGCTAATTACCTCAAAAATCTCATCCTCACTCCATACCTGTTCCTCCATCTTTCTACAATTCACGCAGGCCCAGCCGGTAAAGTCCACCATAATAGGCTTGCCTGCAGCTTTGGCTGCATCCACTCCTTCATAAAAATCCTTATAGGCTTCTAAACCTAAAGGCGCACTTGTACCTTTGTCATATAAACTGTAAAATAAGGGGGGTGGGAACCCGCTCAGCAACTTCAAATTAGCATACTTGGTATTGGTAAGGCCGGGAATCAAATAAATAAGAAAAGCTATGCTAATAGCAGCCACAAAGACATTTCCTTTCGGAATTTTCTTCGTCTTTGGTCCGTCGTGCGGGAATCGTATCACTCCAAATAAGTAAAGAGCAATTCCCAAAGAACAAACGATCCAAATTCCAATAAATATTTCACGTTTCAACAATCCCCAATGCTCTACAAGATCGGCGTTTGATAAAAACTTAAAGGCAAGGCCTAATTCAATAAAACCTAAAACTACCTTCACCGTATTTAACCATCCCCCACTTTTGGGTAAGTTGGTGAGCCAATTTGGGAATAAGGCAAACAAAGCAAAGGGTAAAGCAAGTGCGAGTCCAAAACCTCCCATTCCCATACTTAATTGGGTCGCACCACTATCGGATGTGAGCGAGCTTCCCAACAAGGTTCCTAAAATGGGCCCTGTACAAGAAAATGAAACTATGGCCAGTGTGAGTGCCATAAAAAAGATTCCTATCACACCTCCTACACTAGTTGCCTTACTGTCCATTGCCGAGCTCCAAGAACTTGGAAGGGTTAATTCGTAATAGCCAAAAAACGAAAATGCAAAAGCAATAAAAATGACAAAGAAGATGGTATTGAGAATGGTGTTTGTCGAAATATTATTGAGAATGTCCGGATTCACAGAATCCAAGACATGGAAAGGTATGCTTAATAACAGATAGATCAGGAATATGAATAATCCGTAGAGGATTGCATTGATTAACCCTTGTTTTTTCGAACGACCGCTTTTTGTGAAAAAGCTCACCGTTAGGGGTATCATGGGGAATACACAAGGAGTTAAGAGTGCGATCAAACCGCCTAAAAAACCTAAGAAAAAGATAGTCCAAAGACCTTTTTTCTCTTGTTCTAATGTTTCGAATTGTTCTTTTCCCTTTAAATCTAAAGTTAGAGCTTCAGCTTTGATTAAATCCTCTTCGGAAACATCGGCAGACACGGTAACGGCTTCTCCTCCATCTAATGGAATTTCAAACGTTTTGGTTTCCGGCGCCAAGCATTGCGTGTCATCACAAACCGAATAATAAATTTCTACATTAATGAATAAATCTTCAGGATTAGTAACATCAATAAGCTGCGTAAATCTCGGCCTTCCTTCAAAATAAACCACATCCATTTCAAAAACTTCATCGTAAATGGGTTTGATCTCGGGCTCTATAGTTCCTCCAACTAGGGTGAAGGTAGAGTCTGAATTGTTATAGGCGAATTCGGTAGGAATAGGGCCTTCAAATTCTTCACCAAACTGCTTTTGACTATAAATATGCCAACCTTCATCAATCTTTCCATCAATCACGATTTCGACGCGATTGTCATTTGCTTTATTTAATGAAATCTTCCACTTCACAGGGTCAATTATGCCCTGTCCATTAATCATGGAAAAACAGAAAAATAATGCTAAAACTAATAAACTGCGTTTCATTTATTTTGGGGTGTAAACAATTTTTAAAATTTCAGTAGAATCCTTGGTAACTTTGTATCGTTCGTCCGGTCTTTGTCCAACCACCCAAACAATGTTTTGATCACTACATAGTACCCAAATCGATTCTTTAGCAACCAAAGATAACTTTTCGTCTTTAAAAAACTTACTCAACTTCTTTTTTCCTTTCATTCCCAACGGAATAAAGGAATCTCCTTCTTTCCATTTCCTCAATTCCAGCGGAAATTTTATCGTTTTCTGATCGATAAAAACAGTATTGGCGTTCGTAATTTCGAAATGATCTGCACTTTCTAAATTCAGGAGAATTGGGTGAACAATTTCCGAAGTATCCTTATCTATCCAATAGGAATTCTCATCTCCATTTTTGGAAATTTCGGTTAATATTAGTTTTTCTCTATCCTTGAGTAATCGATGGGTCTGAGAGTATATTTGCTTTCCACTTTGAGCAGTCAATAAACCGGAAATATCTTCCCAAGCGGTAAAATGAAATGGCCTAAGAATTTCAAACAAAAGGGCATTTGTATTGGGAAGTTCCATCAATTTTTCGATGTCTATCGCAAATCCGTCTTCACTTTCTGTCACAGCCAATTTATAGACCAACATCATGTAATCATCCAACAGAAGCTTGGTATCTTGTAAATGGGATTGAGTTTTTAGAACATTCAACAATAAGGAAGGAGTCATTTGCTTTAATAAAGGAATCACATTATGCCTCAGATCATTTCGGAAATAATCCGATTTTGAATTACTACTGTCCTCTCTCCAAAACAAATTTTGAGCTTTGGCATAATTCAGAATTTCCTCTCTTGAAAATTTTAATAACGGACGCACAATCTCGTTGTTCACCTCCGGAATTCCTGTGAGGCCTCTCAAACCTGTTCCTCTGCTCAAATTTATAAGCAACGTTTCCAAACTGTCGTCGGCGTGATGAGCTGTTAGAATGTAGTCGTATTTGAAATCGGTTCGAATCTCCTCAAACCAAATATATCGCAGTTCCCGTGCCGCCATCTGTATAGAAACACCTGTTTCTTCAGCAAATTTTACGGTATTGAATGTTTCAGCATAAAATGGAACTTCCATTTGTTTCGAAAACTCCTTTACAAAAGCTTCATCTTCGTCACTTTCTTCATTTCTCAACTTAAAATTACAATGAGCCAGACCTATTTCATAGTTCGCCTGATACAGCAAATGTGAAAGAACAACACTGTCCAAACCACCACTACATGCCACCAACAAACGTTTCCCTTTCAAAAAGGAAAATTTGGTTTCCAAATGGTCTTGAAACTTTTCTGTCATCACCAGTAAATCTTAACAGCAGTCTATGTTCGCAAAGCTCAAATATACAGCTTCTACGGTTTATTTTTCTAATGCTTCACGCATGGCCTTTGCCTTGATTAAGCATTCTTCGTATTCATTTTCGGGAATCGACTTGGAGGTAATTGCGCCCCCTACCGAATAACTCACATACCTCTTTTTTTCGTTGTACAAAATACTTCGTATCACCACATTAAAATCAAAATTGCTTTTTGGGTCGAAGTATCCCACGGCACCGCTGTAAAGTCCGCGTTTAGCGTCCTCCATTTCTTCGATGATCTTCATTGCTGAAATCTTAGGTGCTCCCGTCATGCTCCCCATAGGGAAGGTTTGTTTTATAATTTCCACCGGCGAAGTCTCTTCATCGATTTCACAACGAACTGTGGATATCATTTGATGTACTTGCTCGAACGTATAAATTGCGCATAACTCCTCCACTTCTACAGTTCCCTTTCTAGCGAAGCGTGATAGATCATTTCGAACCAGATCTGTTATCATTATGTTTTCGCTACGCTCCTTAGGGTCGTTCAACAATGCTTCGATCATTTGCTTATCAGCCTCCTTGTCTTTTAAACGCTTTGCTGTTCCTTTGATAGGTTGAGAAATCACGGTACTTCCGGATCTTTGGAGGTAGCGTTCTGGAGAAGCACATAAAGCATAATGCTCGTCTAGTTTGATGAAAGTGGCGAATGGCGGACTTGAAATTTCATTCAAATGAATAAAAGTCTTCAGTGGGTCGAGCTGGACGTTTTCAGAATAAAATTCCTGACAAAAATTTACTTCATAAATATCACCTCTGTCTATTCGAGATAGGATTTCGTTCACTTTTTCGAAATAATTGTCCTTAGAAGTGCGAAGTTTGATCTTTATCGGATTTTCCTTTTCTTGATTTACTTCGGAAATATCCGAGGCCATAATATCTTGCCAGTCGGAGCTCATTTCGTCATCCACCATCCCCAAATAGTGCATTTCTACTGAACTTTCTGAAAATAAAAACACTTTCTTGGGCTGAAAAAAATACAATTCAGGGAAATGCAAATGATCCGTGTTTTCTGAAACCAAATCCTCTACATCATTTTTAAGGTCGTAGGTAAGATATCCGAAAATCCAATCGGCGACGGTAGATTGGTATTCTTTCAAGTCCTCAAATGCGTTGTGGGCATCTGTTTTTATGGCTGTAAGCGCATCTACGGCAAGAATCGCTGTGAATTTGCCGTGATTTTGACGGTAGTTATTGGAATCTAGCCAACAAATCTCTTGAAACCGGCTAGCCCAATGAAGTAATTTATCTTTTAATTCCGGGGAAAGGGAACTTTGGTATGTTTGTACGGACCTCATTTAATCTAATTCCGATAAAAGCACTTTGACGCCTTCCATTGCCTTTTTATTTAGTTCAGGGTCAATAATTATCCCCTTTTCAGAAGAAAAGTTATCGGAAAAATTGGGGAAATTGAAGCCATATACTACCTCGCCTCCGTAACGTGGCAACACCGATTGTGTATATTCAAATGCCGAAAGTGCTCCTCTTTTACCGGTAGATGCACTGCAAAGCAAAATTTTCTTGTTTTCAAGAAATTTATATTCAATTCTACTCAACCAATCCAATACATTTTTAAAAAATGCCGAAACAGAACCATTGTGCTCATTCACCGAAATAATTAATCCGTCTACATGCTCAATTTCTGAAAGCAGGGACTTTAAAGACTCCGAAAAGCCTTGCTCGCGTTCCAAATCCTCTCCAAACATGGGAAGTTCATAATCTGTTAATCGAATCACTTTTACGGAATGTCCCTCTAAGTGGGAGGCTACTGCTAAGACCAGTTGATGGTTGATGGAAGTACTGCTGTTACTACCGGCTAAGGCCAAAATTTTCTTCATTGTTCAAAGATATTTAAATCACAGACACCGATAAACACCTTTAAGATGATTTTAAACAAAAAAACTCTTGAAAATCCATGAAATTTGACCGTTTATCGACTGGATTAAACATTTCAACGAAAATATTTGAATTTCAACGTATTAAACTTGACTTAATGTAGGAATATTCTTTAATATTGCCCCGTAGTATTAAAGTTTCTGTCCCCACCTGAACAAGTTACTACAAAGATTTTTTGCCCCAGTAACTTGTGCGCCTACCCCCGCAGAGCACGAGTTAACAACGGAGCGAGATAGAAAACAAACCAAAAAAACATTTAAACAATATTAATCTGAAACACCTATGTGTTTAAAAATTGACGAGATATTGAATTGAAAATAAAATAGAAGTATTTAATTGTATAAAGAAACCCCAAATTTCGCCCCTGTATGAAAATTTCTACTTATGTAATGATTGCCCTAATAACTTGTGCTGCGTCCCCCGCATTAGCACAGGTGGGTATCGGAACAACATCCCCAAAAAGTACGCTGGATATTCCGGCGTCCAATCAATCTAATCCTAGCAATACCGACGGATTGTTAATTCCAAGAATTGATACTTTTCCTGCTACGGACCCCGGAGCAGATCAAGACGGTATGATCGTATTTTTAACCACCCCGACGGGTACTTACACTAAAGGTTTCCATTATTGGGACAATACCCAAAGTCAATGGATAGCCTATCGCGATGAGTGGACCGACGGAACTCAGATTCAAAATCGTAGTGATTATTCAGATGATTTGATCTATGCCCAGCAAGCTGCCGATGGTGGTGTGGACGTAGTGATATTGGATTCAGGACAAATTGGGATGGGAACCAACAATCTGGAAGAGAACCTTGAGATGAAAATTGCAGGAGATAACGATATTCAAATTACCAGCGCTTCTCCACCGGACGCTCCCCAATTGGTCTATTATACCACTAAAGGTACTTTTAGCAGTCCGGATTTTTTAAATGATGAAGACGATATAGGATATTTTACGGGTAAGGTTTGGACTGGAAGCGGTAAGTCCGGCGACGTTGCCAATATTCAGCTGGAAGCCGATGGCAACCACAGTGCGACCAGTTTACCTACAAAAATCGAATTTGTAATCACCAATCCCGGAGACACTTACCTACATTCCAACAATCCCGAAATGGTGATTGCCTCGACAGGAAACGTAGGAATTGGGTTAAACGACCCTTCGGCTGTATTGGAGATAAAGGCAGGAAGCTCTTCAGCTAATTCTGCACCTTTAAAATTAACGGCAGGTAGCAATTTAAGTACCCCCGAAACAGGAGCTGTTGAGTATGACGGAAACGATCTTTACTTTACGCCGGGTTCTAGTAGAATGTTATTATTGAAGGGATTAACAAATTCAACTACCTTGAACTTCCCGAACATTGGATCTAGAAATTCTGCAGAACTCACAGTGACCGTGAATGGCGCTAGTTTAGGAAGTTCTTGTTCATGTGCCCCAACTAGTTCAATCGAGAGCAATCTTCAATGGAGCTGCTATGTAAGTGCGGCTAATACGGTTAGAGTTAGAGTGTCGAATGTTTCGAATGGTTCGATTAATCCAGCGTCTCGCACATGGAAAGTAACCGTTATAGAGTAACCTAGCACCTCAAGAAATGATTAAAAAATACACCCCAATATTCAGCATCCTACTTGTGGTTATGACC
>JABDKT010000141.1 GCA_013002065.1 Flavobacteriaceae bacterium | reverse complement strand
GTGAGTTCGATCAAGAGTGGGATTATGGTAATTCACCAAAATTTGGCACACCAGAGAGTGTTGTACGAAGAAATTCTTCGGAATATGACGGTGCAGGAAGCCGTGAGTCAACAGTTACTATTTCCGCTAAGTTTTGAATATTCGACCGATAAGATTGCCCTGCTACAATCCATTCGCGAGCAATTGGAAAATACGGGTTTTGTTTTCAGCAAATTAGAGGATGAAACCATCGAAATTAATGGTTTACCGGCTGGAGTGTTAGAAAGTAATGTGGGAACCATCTTTGATTCACTATTAAGTGATATTCAAAATGAAGTTCCGGAAACAGGGTTTAGTCAAAATGACCTGTTAGCAAAATCTCTAGCGAAAAGTTTAGCAATTAAATCGGGAGTGGCATTAAAACCACAGGAACAGGAACATTTAATTAATCAGTTGTTCGCTTGTAAGGAACCTAGTGTTTCTCCGAACAACAAGCAGGTGCTATTGACGATGGAAGCGTCCGACTTTGATAAAAAATTTATTTAGATGGGGAGAATTACCGATACGGTAAAACATATTATTATTATCAATGTCCTTCTTTGGATTGGGACGATTTTGGTAGGCACGAATGGCGATATTTTTACGCGCCTGTTCGCGATGCACTTTCCGTTTAACAATGATTTTCAAGTTTGGCAGGTGCTTACTCATATGTTTATGCATGCGAGTTATACCGAAGGCGGCAGTTTAGTCTTTTACCATTTGTTGTTTAATATGTTTGGGGTCTGGATGTTTGGTACTCCTTTAGAGCAGATGTGGGGTAAGAAGAAATTTATCTTCTTCTATATTTCTTCAGGTCTTGGATCCTTGTTGTTATATTCCGGGATATTGTACTTTCAGTTTATGGGTCCTTTTAACGAATTAGTTGCTGCCGGATTTACAAAAACCGAAATAATGGAGGTACTGAATTCGGGTTATTTAACTTACGATCGACGGTGGGAAGATGTAATTGGAATTGATGGCGTACGAAGTTTGATACAACCCTTCAATACGACCATGTTAGGAGCTTCCGGTGCGCTATATGGAATCTTGGTGGCTTTTGCCATATCATTCCCAAATACCTCATTGATGCTCATATTCTTACCTATTCCAATTAAGGCGAAATACTTTGTTCCGGCATTGTTGGCGATGGATTTGTTCTTCGGACTTACCTCTTATTCCATCGGACCAATTGCACATTTTGCTCATATTGGCGGTGCCTTAACCGGGTTTATAATGGCGTGGTTTTGGAAGAAAAATAGTTTTAACAGCCATCGTTGGAATTAACTATGAATACACAGAAATTAACATATCAATACAAGACCGCAGATGTAGTTGTTAAACTCATCGTCATCAATGTAGTTATCTTTTTGGCGCTGCGGCTTATCTCCTTTTTTATGCAGGTACAGCCTCAAGAGATAACTCAGTGGCTGGTCTTACCCGAAGATTTGGGCTCTTTGATAACACAGCCATGGTCACTGGTAACTTATAGTTTCCTGCATTATGGTTTCGGGCACATTTTCTGGAATATGCTGGTCTTATATATGTTTGGCCGATTTGTTCTCAACCTTTTTAGTGAGACCAGATTTCTGAGCATCTATCTGTTGGGAGCTATCGTGGGTGGGTTGCTGTATGTGATAGCCTACAATGTATTTCCGGTATTTTCCAATACAACGGGTTTCCTACTAGGAGCATCGGCATCGGTTCGCGCGATAATGATATTTATTGCAGCTTATATGCCGCAAAGTCAGGTGAGGCTAATTTTCTTTAACGTGAAGTTGTGGCAAATTGGAGTCTTTGTTATTCTTATGGATATCATTCAGCTTACTTCGGGAAATAATGCAGGGGGAATGTTGGCACATTTGGGAGGTGCTCTTTTTGGTTATGTATATGCACGTCAATTACTGAAAGGAAAAGATATAGGAGCATGGTTTGAACGCTTTTTAAACAATCTGGCGGACGCATTTAAACCAAGAAAGGCAAAACCATTTAAGAAAGTCCATCGAAATCAAGCAACACAATCTAGATCGAGACGTTCTAAAGTAAAGGAAGATAAAAGTGACCACCAGCAAAAAGTGGATGCTATTTTAGATAAAATTGGAAAAAGTGGCTATGACAGCCTCACTAAGGCCGAAAAGGATTTTTTATTTAAGGCCGGAAAAGACAACTAACCGATAATTTCATATCGCATTGAAAAAACTCAAGTTTTTGGGGAAACTTATGTACGGCTTAAATATTATGGCCGTATTTCTTTTGGTTATTTCTTTTGTGCTTCCTTACTTGCCGCCTTCGATCTTTCCGTCTTTGTCGCTCTTGAGTTTGGGAGTGTCGCCTCTACTGCTTATTAATCTGCTTTTCGGAATCTATTGGTTGATACGTTTGAAAAAGCAATTTCTGTTATCATTTCTTGTTTTGCTAATTGCATATTTTCATTTCAATCCGTTTTTTGAAATTTCTTCGGAAGGAGATCCTACTAAATACAAAGAAACTCTCACCCTTTTGTCGTACAACGTACATCTATTTAATGCCTACGAACCTGAACCCAATCCGGAGGAGGTAAAACAGCAAATTTCAGAATTAATTAAAACTGAAAACCCCGACGTAATCTGCATTCAGGAATATTACGACGCCAATGAAGGGCATTTTTCAGATTATCCTTACCGATTTATCCATTTTAAAGATACATCGAATGCTCTAGGGCATGCGATTTTTTCTAAATACCCTATCGTTAACAGAGGCGGATTCGATTTTCCGAATTCTTACAACAACACCATCTATGCCGATATAAAGAAAGGAAACGACACCTTGAGAATTTATAATTTACATCTTCAGTCGTTGGGGATATTGCCAAGTGTTGCTTTTCTACAATCGCGTGGAACAGATAAGATTAAAAAGAGGATTTCCGAGACTTTTGTGATTCAGGAGGAACAAATAAATTCAATTCTTGAGCACAAGTCTAGGTCCAAATATCCTGTCATTGTTTCGGGAGACTTCAATAATACACCCTTTTCTTATACCTATCGCAGCTTGAAAAAAAATATGAATGATGCCTTTCTCGAACGGGGCAACGGACTGGGGACTACTTATCTTTTCAATCGATATCCCATGAGAATTGATTATATATTCGGTTCGGAATCGATGGATGTGGTGAAATTCAATACCATTAAAAACACCTTTTCCGATCATTATCCGGTGAGTGCAACTTTTGGCTGGAACTAAAATTCTAATTCCTGATTTTCCAAATAATGCAATGCATTGGGTCCTTCATTAAATAGTAGATCCAAGATGCAGAGATTGGGTAAAAATCCGTGATGAGCTTCCAGCACTTGTGTGTATTTCTGAAATGTGAACGAAGTGGGACGTTTTGCTTCTACCAGATACCTTAGATCTCTTTCCTTGGGGTTTGTTTGATATTCTGAACTGAGGGAATAGTCAACTTCCAATCCCAATAAGTCGCAAACCAAATCAAAGATTTGAAGATTGTGTTTTAATAAATTTGTTACCTCATTCTGAAAGAGTGGCGCCAGGTCGTCCTCATAGAATTCAAAAAAAGGGGAGGTGCGATAAGCGGTTTGCAAAGATTTCCAATGCTGTGATTGCCAGGGAAAGCTATCTTCAGGTACGACATCTTTTGTCTTTTGCCGTGATCCATCTTTGGAATGCTTAATGGGGACATTCAACAGAAGTTGTCCATTGGTATGAGCGATGTAGGCTCTGTTTCTATAGGTTTGCTTCTGATAATTATCCTGAACTTCAAATGTGATTTTATCTGCATTGGCCACCGCAGTCATCTGCGCAATAGTGGGAAAATACGTAGGATGCAGAAGAATCATTTTTGTTGATTTGTTGATTCGTCCATTTTTTAGGATTTGGCTTTCTTCCTCTTTCTGAAAAAGCTAAACACAAACCAACCAGCTAAAAGAATTAAAAAGTATTTGAAGTATGATACGGGCTCTCCACTGCCACCGACGGTAGTAAACATTCGGTCCCAACGTATTTTGTTGAATCCTTTTCCAAATTTGTCGATACTCAGCCAAACAAAAACCGGTTTACCAACTACGTGGTTGAATGGAACATAACCCCACATTCTGGCATCTTGCGAATTGCTTCGGTTGTCTCCCATCATCCAATAGTAGTCCATTTTAAATGTGTATTCTTCTATAGGTTCTCCATTGAGAAGTACTTGGGTTCCGGACTGAGTGATTTTATTGTCTATTCCCAATTCACTTCCTTCATACACTTCAATAATTCGCTCGTAAAAAGGGATGCTTTCCGAAGTAATAGAAACAGTAACTCCGGCCTTTGGGATATAAATAGGTCCGAAGTGATCCGGATTCCAGGGATATCTGCTATCCTGTGGAAAAGTACTCTTGTCCCAAACACCGGGTTGGTTTTGAGTCGAAACAATGGTGTCTAAAGACGGATAATTCTTGAATTTCTCGTAAGCCTCATTCGTAAGATGTGCTTGAAAAACCTGATAGGAATTGTCCATGGGATATAAGTCGGTGATATCATATCGCTCCGCAGCATAGGCCGGATTCAAACGAGAACTCGTTCTGAAAGCATATCCAAATTGTAATTTAGCTCTATCTGGAAGTTCATTTTGCTGGCCATTGATATATACATATCCGTTTCGAATTTCCAAAGAGTCACCGGGTACGCCCACACAACGCTTAACGTAATTAGACTTTTTGTCCATGGGCTTTATATCAACCGCACCGTAGGGATTTAAAATATCCACCAAGGTATCTACGGGCCATCCAAATACCACAATATCATTTCGCTTTATTTTTTGAATTCCCGGTATTCTGAAATACGGATATTGTAAACCTTTGTAATATGATTTGGCTTTGACTAATGGCAAGGTATCATGAACCATGGGTAAAGAAATGGCTGTTCTTGGTGGTTTTGCGCCATAGTGGAACTTGCTCACAAACAGATAGTCACCAACTAGTAAAGTTTTTTCTAAAGAAGAGGTAGGAATCGTATAAGGCTGCATTACATAGTTGTGAACTAAAGTGGCAGCAACTACGGCAAAAAGAATGGAACTAACCCATTCTCCGGCAGCCGTTCTTGGTTTGAGGTCCCGGTCTTTAATATAATTTAATGATTGAGTATAATTGACATAATAGATGTAAAATCCTAGTGTTAATAATACTAAAGCCGTGTCGACAGTGCTGTTTTTCCCAAAACTTCTTAGCGTTTCTACCCATACTACCGGGATCATAATTAGATTCACTATAGGAACAAACAATAAAATAACCCACCACCAAGGGCGATTAATGATTTTCATTAAAATCACTGCATTATACACAGGAATAGCTGCTTCCCATGCTTTTCGCCCTGCAGCGATATACAACTTCCAGGTTCCGGCAAAGTGAATGAGTTGTACTACTAAGAAAACTATTAACCAGTTATTTAATGTCATAATTTTTTACTTTAAATCGAGTACATCCTTCATGGTGAATACTCCTTTTTTCCCAATTAGCCATTCTGCGGCCAAAATAGCTCCTTTCGCAAATCCTTCTCTCGAATGGGCTTCGTGTTTGATAGTTATATTATCTATTTCAGAAGAATACTCAACTTCGTGAATACCTTTTACATCGGCTATCCTTTCTGCTGAAATTTTAAGCGTATCCTTCGATTTGGCGTCCAATTCCCAATTTGCTTTATCCGAATGTTTAATGATTCCTTCTGCTAGCGAAATTGCCGTTCCACTGGGAGCATCCTTTTTTTCGGTATGGTGAATTTCCTTTAAAGAAACATCATATTCTTTCCATGGCTCCATTAGTTTGGCAGCGTATTCATTCAGATTAAAAAACAAATTTACACCAATACTGAAATTCGACGCATAGATGAAACTTCCGTTACGCTTTTCACAAATATTTATCATTTCATCCCAACGATCCAACCAGCCTGTAGTTCCCGATACCACGGGTATTTCCATGTCCATGCAATTCTCAATATTTTCAAAAGCAGATTCCGGAGTCGAAAATTCAATGGCTACATCGGCTTCTTCCAAGGCACCCTTTTTTATTTGAGCATCTTTTTTAAAGACTATTTCATGGCCTTTTTCTTGGGCCAATCGCTCTATGGTTTTACCCATTTTTCCGTATCCGAGAATCGCAATTTTCATTTCAACTTTAAAGTAAGTGAGAGTCCGTAATTAGTTTGTGCATTCACCGGGTCGACGTTTAAATTGGGCTGTAAACTAAGATCATCGTTTACGTTGAATTGCCTTAAATGGGCATCTACATTGGCATCGACGATATTCAGAATATAAAAAGCCAAACTAACGATAATACTCACATCCCTGTTTCGGCTGGCCGTTTTTTGAGCATCAATAAGTCGATCGGTGCTTATTCCCTGGAACTCGTCATCTTCAAATCCGGCCAATCTACGTTTATAGGCATCTCTAAATCGGTTGTAATCCTCGGTGTTTTGAATGTAAAAATAGATTCCTGTTCCCATACCGGCATAAACC